>JAICTV010000112.1 GCA_025936175.1 Phycisphaerae bacterium | reverse complement strand
TCCCTTCGTCGCTTCGTCGCTTCGTCGCTTTGTCGCTCTCATATCTCACTCCATCGCATAATCGACGGTGTAGTTCGGCGATTCTTTCGTGATCGTGATGTCGTGGGGATGGCTCTCGGCCATGCTCGCGGCGCTGATCCTGGCGAATCTTGCATTCTTTCGAAGGGCTTCGATGTTCTGTGTGCCGCAGTAGCCCATGCCTGCTCGTAATCCGCCGACGAGCTGATACACGAAATCCCCGAGCGGCCCGCGATAAGGGACGCGCCCTTCCACGCCTTCGGGGACGAGCTTGCTGGACGATTTCACGTCGGCCTGCCCGTAGCGGTCTTTGCTGCCGTGGACCATCGCGCCCATGCTACCCATGCCGCGATAGGTTTTGTAGCGTCGGCCCTGGTGGATGATCATTTCGCCGGGGCTTTCATCCAAACCGGCAAAGAGCGAGCCCATCATGCAGGCATGTGCGCCGGCGGCGATCGCCTTAGTGATGTCGCCGCTGTGACGGATCCCGCCATCCGCAATCACCGGCACACCCGCGGCCGCCGCGACCGAGATCGCGTTCATGATCGCGCTGATCTGCGGCACACCGACGCCGCTGACGATCCGCGTAGTGCAGATCGCGCCCGGCCCGATGCCGACCTTCACGCCATCGACGCCCGCGTCGATCAGATCTTTTGCCCCCTCCGCCGTCGCGATGTTGCCGGCGATCACCTGGATGTTCCAGTTCTTCTTGATCTCGCGGACCGTTTCGAGCACGTTCTGCGAGTGCCCGTGGGCCGTGTCGACGACGACGACGTCCACGTCCGCCTTGATGAGCGCTTCAACGCGGGCGAAATCTTTCACGCCCGTCGCGGCGCCGACTCTGAGTCGTCCGCGGCGGTCTTTGCACGCGTTGGGGAACTGGTGCAGCTTGTCGATGTCGCGCATCGTGATCAGGCCGGCCAATCGCCCTTCCTTGTCGACCAGCAGGAGCTTCTCGACCTTCGCCTTGAAGAGGATCCGCTCGGCGTCGTCGAGCGTCGTTTCCTCGGGTGCGGTGACCAGACCGTCTCTGGTCATCACGTCGCCGATGCGGCGGCCGTCGTCCTCCTGAAACTTCAGGTCGCGTCGGGTCATGATGCCGACGAGCTTCATCGGCCGGCCGTTGCCACTGTGAGATTTTCCACGTCCGCCGGATTCATCGCCGCCTTCGACGATCGGGATGCCGCTGACGTTGTACTCGCGCATCACCCGCCGCGCGGTGCCGATCGTCGCGGTGGGCGGCAGCGTGATCGGATCGACGATGACGCCGTTCTCGCTGCGCTTGACCTTCTCGACTTCGCGGGCCTGGTTCTCGAGGTTGAGGTTCTTGTGAATGATGCCGATCCCGCCCTCCTGCGCCAGCGCGATCGCCAGCGCCGATTCGGTAACGGTGTCCATCGGCGCGGAGAGCAGCGGGATGTTCAACTCGATGCCGCGGGTGAGCTTCGTGTGGGTGTCCGCTTCGGCGGGAACGAAATCGGTGCGGGCGGGGATCAGCAGGACGTCGTCGAAGGTGATGCCGTCATGGGTGATCTTGGAGTGATCCATGTGACAGTGTTACGGCAGCGGGAAATGAGTGTCAAGGCGAGGCGAGAGGGGGATCGGCGTTACAAGGGCGCGCGTTCTTTGGAACTAAGCGATCACAAACTTGGCAGCAATCGCGGCTTGTGAAATTCTGCTTTTCTGCCGGAACTTTGCGGCGGTCTGGCGCATATATTAGTCGGCAGTAACATGCGAACTCGATCCCTCAAACTTCAGGGCCTCAACGATCTGCTGCGAACGGCGGCGCTGCTGGCCCTCTGGCCGCGCTGCTTCGACGCGAGCGTCGAGGCCTACAGCGCCAACGACCCCAACCCCTGACCTCCTCACGACGCCCGCACTGCGCGCTTCACGCGAGTGAGCGCCGCGCCCCCGCCGCGCCATCGTCTGGTCTCAAAGTTGAAACGGCGTGTTTCGCGCCGCCGCTTGCCGCGGCGCCGAAGCCCCAGAGAGGAGTTCATCGCCATGGATCGCTCCGTCATCATCGTCCCGGTTCTCCTGGCGTCGTCCGCCGCTCCGCCCGCGCGGTCGCCGGTCCTTCGCTTCACGCGTCGTCCGCGCAGCACCAATGTGTGGCTCGGCGAGCCGTGCACCTGCGGCGGCGGCGCGCCGACGACGGGAGTCGAACGACTGCCGGCGGTTGAACCCGGCGAGTGCCCGCTCGCGCGCCGCATTGCCGTGCGCTGACCTTGAACGATCGAAAGTGTGCTGCCCCGAAAGCCGCCGCCGGTGTCCGGGTTTCCCTCCCCCCCCACCCCGACCCCGGCCCGGCGGCGGCTTCCGCGGCAGCACGCGCGATCGCCTGGGCTCGACGGTTCGCAGAGGGCGCGTGTCGATCGGGCAGCGATGCACAGATGCTGTCGTCCCGTGACGCGGGGGCGGTTCACCCTGAGCCGCCCCCGCTGTTTCTGTTTGTTGTGCAAACGGTCGAAACGCTTTCAGATTCGCCGTCCGCGCGGCGGACGTGTTGTGTGGATCGGCGCTTGTTCTTAACGTGATCAGCCATGGCCAAAGTGCGTAAAGCCGTCATCACCGCCGCCGGGCGCGGCACGCGTCAGTATCCCGCCTCCACCGCGGTACAGAAAGAGATGTTCCCGCTGGTTGATCGCGACGGCCTGACCAAGCCCGTCATCCAGATCATCGGCGAAGAGGCGATCGAGTCGGGGATCGAAGAGCTCTGCATCATCACGCAGCCCGGCGAAGAGACGCTGTACCGCGAATACTTCAAGCGGCTCGACGACGAGATGGTCAAGACCTTCCGCGGCAAGGACTGGGCAATCCTCGAGAGCGAGAAGCTCGGCGCCTTCGGCGAACGCCTGCACTTCGCCGAGCAGCACGCGCCCGAGGGTTTCGGTCACGCCGTCTACCAGGCGAAGGAGTTCGTCGGCGACGAGCCGTTCCTGCTCCTTCTCGGCGATCACGTGTACATCAGCGACATCAAGGACCGCTGCGCGCGGCAGCTCATCCGCATCTTCGAGCAGTACATGCTGGATGCGGTGACCGGCGTGCAGGCGACGCTCGAGCGGCTGCTGCACCTCTTCGGCACGATCCGCGGCGAGCCGGTCGATCCGAACAAAGGGATCTACCGCGCGCAGCTCATCATCGAAAAGCCTTCGATCGAAATCGCGCGCGAGAAGCTGACCACGCCCGGCATGCCCGCCGGCAATTATCTCTCACACTTCGGCATGCACGTCTTCTCGCCGCGCATCTTCGATTCGCTCGAGTACCTCATTAAGAACAACATCCGCGAGAAGAACGAAATCCAGCTCACGGCCGCGCAGGAGCACCTCCGTCAGAACAGCACCGGCGGCAAATACTGGGCGGTCGTTACGCAGGGCCAGCGTTACGACACCGGCATCCCGTACGGTTTGATGGAGACGCAGCTCGCGCTGGCTCTCAACGGCGTGCACCGGACGGATATCTGCGAAGCGATCGCGCGCATCCTCGCGATGCAGGTCAAGAACTAGCGACGCGCCCGACGACGCCGCGCGCCGCGCGCTCTGCGCGAGTCGTCATGCTGAGGTACTCCGACGCATCTGAGTTCCCAAGCCGGATGCTTCGGCGCACCTCAGCATGAGAATCTGTCCGGTCGCCCGGTTCGCAGGGGCGTGCGCGACGCGTTTCCCGTCGCGTTTTATGGGGCATTGCCTGTCTTGAGGACGGAATAGGGAATACTCCCTATTTCGAACGTTTCCCGCCTAACCGAAAACAAAATTAGAACTGTGACGAACCTTCCGCAGCCGCATTCGTAGGTCTGCCGTCGGGGTCACATTGTTCGACTTTTAGAACCTAACGGAGTCTCAAACCCATGTCTCAGGTCTACTCGCAGTCTCAGCAGTTGAACGAGCTCTTCTCCAGCACGGAGGTTGGAGCCGAAGGGCTTGAAATCTCGCGCGGAACCGTTGTTTTCGAACAGGGTTCCGCGGCTGAGCACGTCTACTTCATCCACCACGGCCAAGTCCGCCTGTACCAGATCGGCGCCGACGGCTCCGAGCGCCTGGTGGAGATCCTGGGACCGGGGCAATGGTTCGGCTGTGCCGCGCTTTCCGACCGCACCGCCCACGTATCGCAGGCGGTTGCCGCGACGCAGGCGCAGGTCTCCCGCGTGCCGGCGGAAAAGCTGCTCGAGTATGCCTCGCGCAATCCGGCCGCAGCCGTTCAACTCATCAAGAACCTTGCCAACGCCGTTCAGTCGGCGCGCGAAGAAGCGGCCCGCCTGGTCTTCCAGGACTGCAACTCGCGCCTGGTCGATGCCATGATCCGCTTCAGCCACTCCGTCGCCGCCACCGAGCAAGGCGGCGAGGTCGTGCTGCACCTGACCCACGAGCAGCTCGCTCAGGCGGTCGGCGCGGCGCGCGAGACCATCAGCCTCGCGCTGACCGAGATGCGCCATCGCAATCTCGTCCGCACCGGGCGCAATCGACTGATCTTCAATCGCGACTCGATCCGCTCGTTCGTCGGCAACGGCAACGGTCACGCCGTAGCGCCCAACATCGGGTAATTCGCGCTTCGTCGCACTTTGACAATCGGCGCATGTCCGATCCGGCCGCCGCCCGGCCATAGAAAGGCGGAGGCCACCGACATGCGCCGATTGTGTTTCTACGCCCTGCTGGTTTCGATCCGCTTTCTCCCCGCGATCGCGCGGGCGGACCTGCGGGCATATCTCGACGATCAGACCACCGTGGCGGCGGAGGCGGACCTGTCGAAGGTCGACCCGGCCGCGCTGGAGCAGTGGCTCCGGCAGGTGATGACCGCGATGGGTGTCACCGGGGGGAACAACCCGTCGCCCGCCGACGTCGATCGTCAGATGACGGACATGAAAAACTGGCTCGCCGACTTCAGCAAGTCCGGCGGAAGCCACCTCTATCTCGTCAGCACCGACGAGATCATGAAGGACGGAGCGGCGGCGGTCATCGCGCCTGTCGGAAAAAGTGGAAACGCCAAGGCGATGGCGTCCCTGCTTTTCTCCGGCAAGACCGATGATCCGACCAGCCGCCCCGCCCAGAACCGAAAGAATGGTGGGCCGCTGTATTCCGTGCGGGCGGAAGTGCTGGATGACGGTCAAACCGTCGTGCACGGCACCGGCGGCGCCATCGAACACGTGCGGCGTCTCCAGCTCCAGCCGACGCTTCGGCCCGAGCTGGCGGCCGCGCTCACGGCCGCCGAGAAAAGCGGCGCCGTCGCACATCTTCTCATCGTTCCCGATGAGCAGATGCGCAAGATGACGATGCAGATCATCCCGATCCAGGACGTGAAATGGATCCTGGTGACTGCAGACGTTCCGCCCATGCCCATGCTTCGGATCGCGATGCAGGCGACCGACGCGAAAGCGGCGGCGGGCGTGAAGGATCGGCTGGTCGCGCTGCTGACGACGATTCCGCCGCAGGCGAAGTTGTCGAAGAAGTTCGTCGAGCTCATCACGCCGAGCGTCCAAGGCGATCAGGTCGTGCTCGCGCTGGACAACGACAAGCTGATGGCGATGGCCAAGGAGCTTCAGCCGGCCGTCGTCGCGGCGAGGAATCAGGCGCAGCACGTCGCGGGCGCGAGCAACGTCCGGCAGCTCCTGATGGCGTGCCACATGTATATGGCCGAGCACAAAGGCCAGTGGCCGGACGACTTGAAGGCGACGGAAAAATATCTCGGCGCGAGCGCCGCGATGGTGATGAAGAACCCGTCGCGTCCGGAAATGAATCCGGCATTCGTGTACGTGAAACCGGCGGTCGTCCCGGTGCCACGGCCGGCTGAAACGGTCGTGGTGTATGAGGCGCACAAGGACTTCGGCGCCGGGGTGAACGTTGGTTTCGCCGACGGACATGTCGAGTTCGTCCGCGACGCGAAGAGATTTGATCAACTGCTCGGCGCGGTCGTCGCGCAGTAGCGAGCAGCGTTGATCCGCAACGGCAGGTTTGCTTCGGGGAGTGTAAAAGGCAAAGCCCAGGGACTGCAGTCCCTGGGCTTTTGCGTTGGCGCTTCGGTCTTGCGCGGACGAGCGCGTGAGTTACTTTTTCTCGTCCTTCTCTTGCGGTTTCGCAGGCGCGGGTTTCCCAACGCCACCGATCCCCCCGACGTCTTCGGGTTTCACCTGTGCCGCGGCGCGGTTCTCGCGCCGGATGGCGTCGTAGACTTCTTTGCGATGGACGCTGATCTCGCGCGGGGCGTTGATCCCCAGGCGCACCTTGTCGCCGCGGATGTCCACCACGGTGACTTCGATGTCGTCGCCGATCATGATCGTCTCGTCGCGCTGACGGGACAGAACCAACATACTGTGGCTCCTTCCTGGGATGCGGCGCCGCGTTCTTGGCGCGGGCCGCGTAAGGGGCCTGAACTCGTTTCAAGCCCGGGAACTGGACTCACATCGGCATCCGTGCCGAGTCCAGCCGGCTTGCTTGCACTAATCATAGGCAAGCCGGCTACAGGTCAGGAACGGGCGCTCGCCGCCGTTACGCGGCCGCCCGGGCCTTGCTTTGCTCCGACTGGAGCTTCATGAGCGGCTGGCGGCAGGTCCACTTCTTCTCCGCCGTCAGCACCACCTGCTCCCCGAGCTGGGAAGCGGTGTTGATGATCAGCGGCCCAAGCAGGTTGCCCGTCAGCCACTCCCCGACCCGATTACAGATCACAAGCACTCGGCCGTCCTTCGTATCGGCCAAATTGAGCTCGTCCTGAGTCTCTTCTCGGATTGGAACGTCATAATCCTTGAAGAAGAGGTTCGGATCGGTGACCAGGAAGGCGACGTTCGGATCTTCCAGCGCCTGGAGCCAATAAAACAGCGAGTCTTTCCCCGCCGAGAGCAGCACGAAGCGCGTCACGTCACAGAGCCCGATAAGCCCGTGGCGGAAGGTGATCACCTGATCCTCGGCGATGGTGATCGAGCCGAAACGGGAACTTTCGATCTGCATGGCTGCTCCTCGGGTCAGATAACCTTCTTCGTTCTCATCAGAGCCGCGCGAATGTCATCCCGAGGTACACGGGTACCCGCTTGCGGGTGATCCAGGGATCTCGGTGACCCCTGGCGTCCGAGATTCCTCGGAGTACCTCGGAATGACAATTGGTGCGGCGTGCGGTGCATCTAGCGGTTCTCAATTGGTCGAGGCGACATCGACGGTGCGGACTTCGCCCTCGCCGGGCGCGGTGACGATCACGGAGTACACGTCGCCGTTCGCTTCGTTCTTCACGCGCACGGTGTCGCCCTTCGCGCCGGCGTCCATCGCGCGGGCGATCGTCGAGACCTTTATCTCGCCCTGCTTCATCGCGACGGTGATGAACTGATCTTTGACGACGATCGGCGAGGGCTGAACATCCGCGCCGGTGAGCACGTCGCCGCGCTTCGCGTTGCGCGCGAGTTGCTCGCCGACGACCGCGGCGACTTCGGTCAGCGGTTTCTCGGCGAACTTATCCACCAGCGTTCGCTTCTTGGCGATGTCGCTCTCGATGATCTTCTGCCCCTTCGAGAGCGGCCGCGTCAGGACGAGCTGGTCTTCGTACGCCAGCGCCTTCGCGCTGATCGTCGCCTTGCGCTCGGTTGTGTCGGTGCGGATGGTGACATCCCACGTGGCAGCGCCGAGCGTCGTCGCTTCGCTGGAATCGATCTCGAAGCGGCAGCGCGGGGACGTGAGGATCAACGTCGCCTGATCGCGATCGTCGAAGGTGATCTCGACCTGCTTCGACGGCAGTTTCAGGCGATCGCAGAAGTCGGTGACGAGAAGGTCTTTCAGCGGCGTCTGCGGGGCATCGGCGATGATCTTGTCGACATCGGACGGCTGCGTCGTCGCTTCACTGTCGTCTTTCGCCGCCTGCTGATCCTTGAGGGTGCGGATGAACGTCTCGTCGTCCACTTCGCTTCGCCGCACGGCACAGGTCGCCGAGCCGGAGAAGTGAAGCTCGGACAAATTTGCGCCGGCATCGTGCAGCGCGGATTTTATTTCTTCGAGGCTGACCTGCCGGACCGGAAGTGTCTCGCTCAAGCGGGTCAGTACCACGTCGGCCATCGGCGCCATCGCCGAATCGTCCTGATCCGACCATCGGCAGACCTGGCGGAGCGTGACCTCGCCGCCGTCGGTCTTCGCGTCCGGCCGAACTTCGAGCGTGATGCCGTATTCCTGCGGCATCGCCTGCTGCGATCCCGTCGGCGCGTTGGGCAGGATGATCGCGCCGTAGCCCCACTGCTTGAAAAGCGTCTGCGTGGCCCAGGCGAGGATGGTCAGGATGACCATCAACTGCACCGTCTTGCGCATCGAGAGCGGCCTTGGATTGGGAGGGAGCATCATGAACCTCGCGCGTACGACCACGGCAACGGCATAAACACGTATAAGCCGTTATCGGACAACGAGGTTCTCGGACTTGAATCGCAAGGCGGAAGTTGCGCGGGATCAGCGCGAATGCACCCGAGGAATCGCCATGCTGAGGTGCCGGGTACTCGCGCAGCGGGTGAGCCAAGCATCTGCCGCCCGCACCCAGACCCTTCGCAGTACCACAGGGCCTGTAAAAAAAGCGCCACGCGCGACGGTTGTCATGCTGAGGTACTCCGAAGCATCTGCCTGCCCGCGCCCAGATGCTCTTGAGAAACCTTCTGGCGATGACGCGTTTCGGGGACGTGTTACTGCCGATCGTCCACTTCCCGATCGATCGGCGACCACATCGCGACGTACGTGCTCTTGCCGGTGGTGCGATCGACCAGCTCCGTGTCAGAATGCAGCGCGACGTGCCCGTCGGCGAAGCCGATGTTCAACCGGCCCTTGGCGACGCCCAGCCCCAGCGTCTGCTTGGCCGGGCGGTGGCGGAAGTAGCAGAGCTCCGATTCGCATTGGCCGAAGCGCGCTTCGATGTCCCATCCGCCGGCGATGAAACGACTGCCCGGCGTGCCACCCCACCCGGTGATCGCCTTGGACGACCACTGGCCGGTCTTGCCGGTCCCCTGAGACGTGTCCTGGTCCGCCGCCGGCCAATCCTCCTGGGAGAACTGCTCGATCAGCAGGATCATGTGCGATGAATCGCCGACCCCGGACTTCCACAGCTTGCCGGGTGAGTTGTCGCTGTCGATCGACTGCTGCACGAAGGGGCTGACATACTGGCTGGCGTAGATATTCATCGCGTACGAGCGCACCTTCCCCTCGAGATCCGCCGGGCAGACGAAGATGCCGTTGATGCACTGCTCGGAATTCGACATCTCGTACGGCACCTTCACGTATCTGCCGATCGCGTCGCGGTTGTACCAGTACATGTTGATCGCGCCGACGTTCCCGGGATAGTTGCCGCGCCCTTCGACGGCGTAGTTCGTGAGTCCCGTCAGAAGCTGGCGGAGATTGCTGGCGCACTGCACGGTCTGCGCCGCCCGCCGCGCCCCGCTCAAGGCGGGGATCAAAAGGCCCATCAGGATGCCGATGATCCCGATCACCGTCAGCAGCTCGACCAGCGAAAACCCGCGCCCGCGCCTTTTCATCGTGTCTCTCCGGTGAACCATCCGAGGCAATTAAACTTATAAAAGACTGCCTCGGCATGTATAAATGTCAACAGAACGTCGAACCGGACACCCGCACGTCACAAGGACCGCCCATGAATAGACGCCTGCTCTCCGTCGCATCTGTCGCGCTTTTTGCCCTCGCCCCGCTCGCTCTGGCGCAGACGACCGAGCCGTCGCCGGAGAATCCGCGCGATCCGAGCATCCCGCAGGACAAGAACTCGCCCGTCGTTCATCCGATGCGGCCGGCGCGATCGCTCAAGATTCTCAAGAAAGCCCCGCTCTACGGCTTCTCCGAGAAGGATCTCGACGTCTACCTCAAATTCCTCGTCACCGACGAGCCGGACCCGATCAAGCGCGTGATGCACCTGGCGCACAAGGAGATCGGCCAGCCGTACGAGATCTATCTGCTCGGGGAGTATCCGTACGAGCTATACGATCCCGATCCAATGTATTGCCTGGAAAAGAGCGATTGCGTCACGTTCGTCGAGAACATGTACGCGATGGCCCTCTCGCGGGACTGGCCGAGCTACTTCAAGACGCTGCAGCGGCTGCGCTACAAGGACGGCAAGGTCGGCATGCTCACGCGCAATCACGAATCCGTCGCCGACTGGGATCCGAACAACGCGTGGCTGTTCGACGAGATCACCGCGAAGCTCGGCGGTGGAACCGCGGCGATTCCGATGCATCTGACCTGGAAGCCCGCGAAGTTCTTTGCCAAGTGGGGCATCGGGCAGGACAAGCAGGACGTGGTCGTTGAATCGACTTACATTCCCGCCGATCACATCGCCTCGATCCTGCCTGAGCTGCGCGACGGCGACGTCGTGCACATCGTCCGCGGCAACGCGAAGGAGCAGTACGTCGGCCACTTCGGCATCGTCACGCACGGCGAAAACGGCGCGGTGAACATGATCCACTCCGCCGAGCCCGCGGTGCGCGAGCAGGGCATTCTCGATTTCATCGAGAAGAACAAGAAGGAGACGCTGGGGATGAAGTTCCTGCGTCCCAAGCCGCAGCCGCAGGAGCTGGTCAACCGCGAGATGGCGCAGGTGTCACGGTAACGCTACTCTCCGCGCAAGGATGTCATCCCGAGCGGTACTCCGCGAGGGATCTCGGACGCCGATTGACTCCGAGATCCCTCGGAGTACCTCGGGATGACAATGTCTGACCGGCGCATGGCTATTTCAGCGGCGCCGGCTTAATGACGAAGTGATACCGCTGCGGCTTGGCGATCGCGCGCTGCGCCGTTTCCAGTTGCGCGTTGATCGCCGCGACCTGCTTGAGAATCTCGCCGCGATCGCGATTTGACTCCAGGTACAGCTTCGAGAGCTTGTCCACCTGCGCCGCTTCGTTCCGCGCGTCGGTCAGATAATTCAGCGACCACGCCTGCGCATCCCACGGCCCGCCCGGTTCCCATCCGTCCGCGGTCGCGCTGGCGATGTTCAATCCCGCCGCGAGTTGATCGGACGAGAAGGTCCCGACCGCGCGATCGTCTGCCGTCACGATGTAATTACCGGCGTTGAGGTTCTTCACCGTCAGCATGTATCGGTTCATCTCGTCCGGCAGCGGAATGAAGCGGTAGCGGAGATTGAAGAACAGACCCTGATTGAATGGCAGCCCTTCGTCGAGCCGATCAAACTCCAGCGCACGATTGGTCAGCTTCACGTCGTTGATCGTGCAGCCGCTCGCATCGATCGCCTTTCCCGCGGCGGCGTCGATCGTCGCGCTCGACGCATCCCGCGGCGCGCCCAGGCCTTTGAGGATCGCGTACGCCATCGCCGTCTGGCCAAGATCGTTGAGATGAATCGTGTCTTCAGCGTGCATCGTCTCGATCTTCGTCGCATCCGTCTGCTTAGCGTTCGCTTCCTTCACTCGCCGCTGGATCTGCCGCATCGTCCGCAGGACGTCGATCGATCCCTCGCCCATCTCGCGCGAGATGCGCATACCCTCGTCGCACATCTTCTGCAGGAAATCGTCGCCCGCCTTGTCCGGATCGGCCCCCGTCGCGGCGGCAGAGCAGACGAAGACGCGGACGTGGTGCTCCTTGCATTGCTGGATAATGCCGTGGATTCCGTCGAGATAGAGCTGGCGGTGCCCGGCGTCGGCCTTGGCGCCCCAGCCGATGTCGTTGATGCCGTACGCGACGGTGACGAGCGTCGCGCCCTTGTCGAACACATCCCGCTGCAGCCGCTTCAATCCGCCCTGCGCCGTGTCTCCGCCCCAGCCGGCGTTAACGAAATGAACCTTCCGATCGGGGAAGCGCAGCAGTGTGTAGTCCTCGATAATCTTCCCGTACGTCCGCGCGGCGGTGATCGAATCGCCGAGAAAGACGACCGTGTCGCCGTCGTGGATCGCGAAGTCGGCGTGAACGATCGCGGCGTAAAGAAGGATGATCGCGACAGCGGCGTGGCTCGGGCATCTTGCCCGAGCGGATGCGGCATGAGCCGCTCCTCGGACTGGAAGAGCGCTCCGCGATAACGCTCGGGCGAGATGCCCAAGCCACGACTCGGCTTTTGCGGCGCGTGTTCGCATCGCCGTATAGTAACGCCGCATGGAGTACACCGTTCGCCGCGCTCGTCAGACGCCACAACTCGACGGCGATTTCGACGGACCCGGCTGGCGCGACGCGAACGTCGTCAGCGTCGATCGCTTCCGCCCCGAGAGCTCCGATCATCGGCCGGCGACGCGGGCGAAGATGCTGCACGACGACGCCGGCATCTACCTCGCGTATCACGTCAGCGATCGCTACGTCGTCTGCCGGCATGGGCGTCTGCAGGAAATGGTGTGCAACGACAGTTGCGTCGAGGCGTTCCTTCAGCCGCGATCGGACCGCGGTTACTTCAACTTCGAGTTGAACTGCGGCGGGACGATGCTGCTCTACTGCGTCGCCGACGCGACACGCACGCCCAAGGGGCTGGCGGCGGCGGAGCCGGTCGATGCGGAGCTGATGCGGCGGATCCGCATCTACCACTCGATGCCCGCCAGCGTGCCCGAGGAGATCGATCGGCCGATCGAGTGGACCGTGCAGTACTTCGTGCCGTTCGCGCTGTTCGAGCGCTATGTCGGCGAAATCAACCCGACGCTGGCGCGCGGCTGGCGAGGGAACTTCTACAAATGCGCGGACAAATCATCCCATCCGCACTGGGCGAGCTGGGCGCCGATCGGCGAAGCGCTGAACTTCCACGTGCCGGAGCAATTCGCACCGATCCGATTTCAAAGCTGACATCCCAAATCCGAGATTCCAAAATCCAGATCTCAAATCCGCCCGTCAGTTCCACGATCGTCGCGGCATCCCGAGGCATTCGCGCAGCGTATCGGCCAGCGCGATGTAATCGTCGGCGGGCAATTCGAATTCGAAGTACCCGCGATCCAATGTGAATCGCCTGGAATCAAAAACGATCCAGAGTGGACGGAACGTGGCGCCCTTCCGCTCCCATTTCCGTTGCCGCGAGATCAGCCGGACATCTTTGACCTGCTCGCGCGGCATCTGCCAGTGTCGCGCGCCGAAGGGGCCGGCGCTGTCGATCGTGATCAATTCCTGCCCGACGCGGATGACGAACGACCGCCGCGCCCGGTCGTACGCGACGAGCGAGAAGATCGTGAGGCACAGGCAAAACCAGGCGAAGCCGATCGTCGCGAACCAGAACCCGGGCACGCCGACCAGCGCGATCGTCGCGCACACGAGCGCGAGTCCCGCGAGGGTGCCGCTGACGTAGCGCATCGTCTTCACCGCCGCGATGCGCAGATCCTCGCGCGGCGCGATGGTCGCCTGCAGCGTGCCGTCATCGCCGCGCAGGATCGTCACCGGCGAGGGGTGATCGTGTCGCCATTGGCGATCGCGGAGAAGCTGTCGCGTCGTGCCGATTGTCACAGCGTTCATGACATCGCCCCCACCCTGCCGCGGCCATTAGAAAACCGCGAATCACTTGGATCACTTCGATTTCTGGGTGCTTTTCGGCGGATTCTCAAGCCGCAGCAACGCGCCTTGCCCCGCGGCTAACCACAATTCGTTGTCCTTTCCGATCGGCGACCACTTGGCGTCAACAGGCGAGCAGAGTTGCCACGTCATCGCGCTTTCGACCGGCTTGATCCCCAGCTTCGCCGAACGCTCGAGACTCAAGTTCATCACCATCGCGTACTTCGCGCCGCCCGCATCGATGAACTCCCCCGCCATCACCGGCGATGTGGCATCGATCGCCTGTACGACTTTTCCCGGCAGCGTCGGCAGACTCGGCGCGATCGGCGGCGAGGTGAAGAACACGCCGGTGCTCGTCAGCTTGTTCATGATCGGCCCGATCGTCTTCACCTGCTCATTGACCATCTTCAGATACGACCACGTGATCGATCGGCTGCCGGAAACGTCATCGATCGGCGCGTAGTGGTAGCCACGGTCGTAATAGGTGTACCAGGTCAGCCCGCGCGCGCCGGCGGCGAGCGTGCTGTACGCCTGCAACAACATGTTCGCGTGCGATGGCATCAACGTCTTGGGACGGATTTGGTTCGAGGAAACGATTTGCCAGAACGGCAAGCCGTGCTTCATCGCGACATCCCGCACTTCCAGCAGGTTGTCGAAGTAGCTCTGGATTCCCTTCGCCTGTTTCAGGTCGTCGGAGAACTGCACCTGGTAGTTGTCGTAGCTGATGAACTGCGGCTTGACCTCCCGGACATATCGTTCGAGATACTCGCGATAGGTTGATGTGCCGAGCTGCGAGAGGTTCTCCGCGCCGAGCGTCGCGTAGTCGGGGAAGAGGTTGATGTACGCGAGTTTTCCCGGCGCGAATTCCTTGACGGCCGCCACGGCTTTGGCGAGCGCGGGGAAATACTGCACGCCCGGCTCGTCCATCAGGAAGTAGCCGATGATCGCGTCGCTCTTGCCGGCCTGATCGATCAGCTCCTTGACGCGCCGGCGGATCTGCTCATCCGACATCTCGCGCCATTTCGTCTTGTGATCCGGAAACGCGACGATCGCGTTCAATCCGGCCTTCTCGGCAAGCGGCACCTGCTGGGGCGTCGGGAAAGCGGCGACGGTGAAGCCGGCGTCGCGCATGCTCGCGATGCCGTTGGTCGCGTCGGCCAACAGGTGCTGCTTCGTCGCCGGCACTTCCCACGCGAGGAGCGGAAAGATCTGGTCGTTCGTCGATTTGTCTCGCGGCGCATTGGAAGAGCAGCCGGAGACGAGGATCAACCCGAAGATCGCGATGAGGTGTTTCATTCGCATCGATATACCCCGCAGGTTCGCGTATGTGGCCGCTGCTGCGCTGCTCCGCTAAAATCTCCCTCCATGTTCGACGCCTTAACCGACAAGTTCAGCGACGTTTTCCGCAACCTCTCCGGTCGCGGCAAAATCTCCGAAGAAAACATCCGCGAATCGATGCGGGAAGTGCGCACCGCGCTGCTCGAGGCCGACGTCAACTTCAACGTCGTCAAGGAATTCACCGACAAGGTCGTCACCAAGGCGATCGGCCAGCACGTCATCAACTCGCTGCAGCCGGGGCAGTTGATGGTCAAGATCGTGTACGACGAGCTGCTCGAGCTGCTCGGGCCCGTGGATACGCGGATCTACTTCGTCCAGCCCGGGCCGACGGTCATCATGATGTGCGGCCTGCAGGGCTCGGGCAAAACGACGACCTGCGGCAAGCTGGCGATGTTCCTGACGAGCAAGGGGCATCACCCGATGCTCGCGGCGGTCGACCTGCAGCGTCCCGCCGCCGTCGAGCAGCTTCGCGTGCTCGGCGAGCAGGTGGGCGTGCCGGTCTACACCGATCTGACGAAGGTCGCGCCGCACGGACAGGTCGCCAAAGGCTCCGCCGTCGCCGTCGCGCGGGCCGCGATCAGCGAGGCGAAGAAGCAAGGCAAGGATGTCGTCATCCTCGACACCGCCGGCCGGCTGGCGATCGATCAGGAGCTCATGAACGAGCTCAAAGAGATCAACACACAACTCAACCCGCACCAGATCTACCTCGTGCTCGATGCGATGACCGGCCAGGATGCGGTCAATTCCGCCAAGGCGTTCAACGAGCAGCTTGAGCTCGACGGCTTGATCCTCACGAAGCTCGACTCCGACACCCGCGGCGGCGCGCTGCTCTCCGCCAAGTACGTCACCGGCAAGCCGGTCAAATTCCTCGGCGTCGGCGAGAAGCTCGACCGCCTGGAAGAATTCCGCCCCGAAGGCATGGCCCAGCGCATCCTCGGCATGGGCGACATCGTCGGCCTGGTGTCCGAGGCGATGGACAAGTTCGACGCCGAAGAAACGGCCAAGCTCCAGGCGAAGATGGAGAAGGGCCAGTTCACGCTCGAAGATTTCATGTCGCAGATGGGCCAGGTGAAGAAGCTCGGGCCGATGGGCAAGGTCATGGGGATGATCCCCGGCATGAGCGAGATGTCGAAGCAGATGAACATGGGCGAGGGCGAGGTCGAGAAGCAGATGGGCAAGATGAAAGCCATCTACGACTCGATGAACCAGAAGGAGCGCAAGAACCCCGACACGCTCGACGGCCCGCGGCGGCGAAGAATCGCCCGTGGCGCCGGCGTCGAGGTCAACGAAGTCGGGCAGTTCATGAAGCAGTTCGAGATGACCCGCGACATGATGCGCGCCGTCGGCGGCATGGGAATGATGGGCCGGCTGAAAATGATGAAGGCGCTGGCCGGCGGACAGCTCTCCAACCTGGGCATGCCGGGCGGGCCGATGCTCAAGACCAAGAAATCGGGCTGGCAGGCGCCGAAGGATCGCAACAAGAAGAAGCGGCGATGAGGATTGACTGCGTGCGTATGATGGAGGCGCCATGACGCAACTGACAATCAACGTCGATGAAAC
>JAICTV010000187.1 GCA_025936175.1 Phycisphaerae bacterium | reverse complement strand
TTGAACGTCTTCGCTTCCAGCGTCGGCGTCAGCCCCAGCTCTTTGAGCGTCGCGGTCGTAATCGGCCCGATGCTCGCCAGCTTCACGCCGGCGAGCTTGGCTTTGTAATCGTCGCCCAATAGCGCGACGAAGTTCTTCGCCGTGCTGCTGCTGGTGAAGGTGATCCAGTTGACCCGCTTCTCTTCCAGCGCATCAATGAGATGCGGTGGGAGCGACGCGGCGGGCTTCGTTTCATAGACCGCAACGTCATGAACCTGCGCAGCTCCCGCCCCGTCGAGCCGCTCGCGGAGGATCGGCCGGGCGATGTCGGCGCGGAGGAGAAGAAATTTCCGGCCCGAGACTTCCCCGCGGTCGATCAGCTCATCCGCCAGCGCCTCGGCGACGAACGACTGCGGGCAGAGATCGACGTTGAGGCAAAGCTGCTCGCGCACCGCCGCCGCCGTCGCGTCGCCGATGGCGGCGATCTTCGCCTTGCCGAATCGCCGGGCGTCGAGCCCGAAATCGAGCAGCTTGTGCCTGGTCTGCGCGACGCCGTTGGCGCTGGTGAAGACGACCCAGTCGTAATCGTGCAGCCGCGCCAGCGCGGCATCGACGTGGGAAGAATCGGTCGGCGGCGCGATCTCGATGGTCGGCGCTTCGATCACGCCCGCGCCCAGGTCCTCTAGCTGCTGCGACAGCTCGCTCGCCTGCTGCCGCGTGCGGGTGACGACGATCGTCTGCCCGAACAGCGGCCGCTTCTCGAACCAGTTCATCGTGTCGCGCAGCGTGACGACCTTGCCGATGATCGTCATCGCCGGAGGCGTGATCTTTTCTTCTTCAACGCGTCGCGCGAGCGTGGAGACGGTCGCGACGACCGTTCGCTGGCGCGGGGTCGTTCCCCATTGGATGGATGCAGCGGGAGTGTCGGGGCGCATCCCGTTTTCGATCAGCTTCGCGCAGATTCTTGGTAGCGACTTCACCCCCATGTAGAAGGAAATGCACGGGAGTTTTGCGATCGCGGACCAGTCGAGATCCGAAGACCCCGGGGCCGAGCCCCGCGCTTTGTGCTGCGCGTCTTTGTATTGCTCTTCCTTCTCGTGCCCCGTGATCAGCGTGAAGCTGGAGTTGAAATCGCGATGGGTGACCGGAATCCCCGCGTAGCAGGGCGCGGCGATGGCCGCGGTGACGCCGGGGACCACTTCGAATGCGATTCCCGCCGCCTTGAGCGCCTCGCACTCTTCTCCGCCGCGGCCGAAGACGAAGGGGTCACCGCCCTTCAGGCGCACGACGCGCTTCTGACTTGAACCCTTCTCGACCAGCAGCGCGTTGATCTGCTCCTGCGTGAACGAGTGCGCCGCCGCGCGCTTGCCGACGTAGATCTGCTCCGCCTGCGGGCAGTGCGAAAGCAGCCGCGGATCGGACAGGGCGTCGTAGACCACCACCTGCGCTTGTTCCAATAACCGCGCGCCCTTGACCGTGATCAGGCCCGGATCTCCCGAACCCGCGCCGACGAGATAGACGATGCCCGAAACTTTTTTCATGGTGATTTGAGCAAGCGAGGTAAACCGTGCCTTCTTTGTGGCCGATGTCGCTAACAGAGAGCCGACGAATTGGGATCCCGCCAGAGGCCCCAGTCGATCGCGGCTCACATCATACGGGAGCGAGCGATTATGGTCGCGTTGATGCCACGAACGACGCTGTCGATCACCGGTTCCGGTGCCGAGCGTCGCATGTTCCCCCGCAAGGAAGTCAGCGTGCGGGTGGAGGGACGCCGGTTAGATCATTCGGTCGAGGCGCGGCAGATGCCGCAACTGAGCCTTCAGCTCAAGGACGTTTCGCTGGGCGGGATCGCCGCGCTGTCGAACACGCCCGTGGGCCGGGGCGAGCGCATCACCGTCTTCTTCCCGCCGGAGGGCCCGGCCCGCGGGTGGGACGCCTACGGGCGCATCATCCGCTGCGAGCCCAGCGCCGCCGGCGGATACCGACTCGCAGTCGCATTCGATCCGCTGCCGGCGGCTTGAGCCGACGTCGATTTGCTGTCGTTCTCCTTTCTTAGCTTGGTTGTGGGAAGGGCGCGTCGGGTTGTTGACGACGCGTCTTTCTTTTTTTGTTGCGCGGTATGATCGATCGCGGGCGGCTGCGGGATTCGCACCATGCTCATCGCGATCATCGGCGCCGGACCGATCGGACTCGAAGCCGCGCTCTACGCGCGTAAGCTCGGGCACGATTGCGTCGTATTCGAGCGCGGCCTCGTCGCGCAAAACGTTTCCCGGTGGGGGTTCGTTTCGCTCTTCTCGCCCTGGACGATGAACACCACGCCGCTGGGGTGGAAGGCGATCAACGCCGGGCGACTGACCGATCCGCCGAATCCGAAAATCTGCCCGACGGGCGATGAGCTCCGCGACCGCTACCTGCTGCCGCTTTCGTCTTCCCGGCAGTTACAGGACGCGATCTGGGTCAACACGACGGTCCTTAAGATCGCGCGAAAGAGCGGCCGCTTCGAGATCACCCTCCGCGACCCGAGCGGCGCCCAGCGTGTCGAGAGCGCGGGCGCCGTCTTCGACTGCTCCGGCACCTATCACCATCACCGCTGGGCCGGCCGCGGCGGCGTGCCGGCGCCGGGCGAGCGCGACGCAGAATCGCGCATCTGGTATGAGCTCCCCGACGTCATCGGCCGCGACCGCGATCGCTTTATCGGGCGACACACCCTGGTGCTCGGCGCCGGCTATTCCGCCGCCACCGTGCTGCTCGGGCTCGAAGCGCTTCATCGGGAAAATTCCAGGACCCGCGCGAGCTGGGCCATCCGCCGGATCGGACAGGCGCTTCAGGCGCTGCACAACGACCCGCTCCCCGCACGCGCGAGCCTCGTCAAACACTCACTTGAGATCGCCAACAAGCCGCCGAAATGGCTTCAGTACGTCGGCAATTGCGTGCTGGAGCGGATCGATGACGCGAAGCAGATCGGCGTGACGCTGAAGTACATGGAAACGGACCTCGCGCTGGTGGTCGATGAGGTGGTCGCGCTTGTCGGTTATGGGCCGGAACAGCTCATCGAATCGTGGACGAGTCCTCCCCCCGCGGCGGCCGACGGGCTGCTTAACCCGGAGCCGAATTTCTTCATCCTCGGCGCCAAGAGCTTCGGCACGAATTCCAACTTCCTGCTGGCCGTCGGCCATCGGCAGATCCGCGAAGCCTTCCGGATCGTCACCGGCGATCAAAATCTCGATCTGTACCGCTAAAGTGCGACGTCCGGATAATCGACAATGGAATAGGGAAGCCCGCGCCTGTTTCTTTTGCCCTTTTCCTTTTACCTTTTTCCTTCAGCATGATTCACCCTTGGCACGACGTCACGCCCGGCGAGCAGATCCCGCAGGAGTTCCAGTCCATCATCGAGATCCCCTTCGGCTCGAGTGTGAAGTACGAGCTGGACAAGGCGTCGGGGCTGATCAAGCTCGATCGCGTGCTCTACTCGGCGGTCTACTACCCGGCGAACTACGGCTTCATCCCGCAGACGCTGGCGGAAGACGATGACCCGCTCGACGTGCTCGTGCTCTGCCAGGAGACCGTCGTCCCGCTCACGCTCATCCACGCGCGCACGATCGGCCTGATGACCATGATCGACGCCGGCAAGAAGGACCACAAAATCATCGCCGTCGCCACCGAGGACCCGGAGTTCAACAGCTACCGGGAAGCGAGCGAGATGCCGCCGCACCGGCTGACGATGCTCCGCCGCTTCTTCCAGGACTACAAGCAGCTCGAGGGCAAGGCCGTCGAAGTCGACGAGATCGAACCGCCCAGCGCGGCGTACCCGATCATCGAAGACGCCCTCCACCGCTACAGCCGGCAGCGACGCAAGGGATTCAAATAAGTGCTGAGTTAAAAGTCCTGAGTGCTGAGTGCAAAACTCAGGACTCGGCACTCAGGACTCGGCACTGTTAAAATCCGGCCCGTGCACCGCTCCGTCCCGCTGGATCCCGAGACGCTGCTGTCGGCGTACGCGCAGGGCGCGTTCCCGATGGCGGACCGCGACGGCGCCATCCGCTGGTATACCGCCGACCCGCGCGGCCTCTTCCCGCTCAAGAACTTCCATATCCCCCACACGCTGCGGCAGACCGTCAATCAGAGAAAGTTTGAGGTCCGCATCAATCACGACTTCGAGGGCACGATGCGCGCCTGCGCCGACCAGCGCCGCGACGGGACGTGGATCAACGAGACCCTCATCGCCGCCTACCTCCGCCTGCATCACCTCGGCTTCGCCCACAGTGTCGAGTGCTATCTGAAGGGCGCGTTGGCGGGCGGCTTGTACGGCGTGAGCCTGGGCGCCGCGTTCTTCGGCGAGAGCATGTTTCACCGCCACGCGAACGCGTCGAAGGTCGCCTTGGTGCACCTGGTCGATCGCTTGCGCGAGCGCGATTATGAGTTATTGGACACGCAAGCCTCCACGCCGCACCTGCGCCAGTTCGGATGCGTGGACATCGATGCGGAGGAGTATCTAAAGCTGCTGCGGAAGGCGTTGCAGCGGAAGTGTGTCTTTGCGTGAGCGACGCTGATTTGGAACACGTGGACAGTGGATAGTGGAAGGTCGCGACTATCCACCATCCACTATCCACGCCTTTTGCCTTTACTTCTCCGCCGGCTCGATCGTGACGGTCAGCCCCTTGGACTCGAACTGATCCTTGTACAGCTCCGCCCGCTCTTTATGGGTCGTCAGCAGCAGCGCGACGCCTGTTTCGTGGGCTTCGATCGTCCGCTGCTTGGCGTCCTGCTCATTGAGCGTCGTCAGCTCGACGATCGTGGTGATGACGAAGCCGACCTCGTTCTTGTTGTCGTTGTGCAGCAGGACCTTCCACGGCGGGAGCATCTGCGGGGGACGCGGCTTGGGCTTGGTCTTGCCGGCGCGCTTGGGCTTGGCGGTGGCCGTCCCGCTCTTGCCGGCCCCTGGCGCGGTGCCGCCGCTGCTGCTGTCGCTCGCCGCCGGCGAATCCTTCTTCTTTTTCTCGGCCATACGCTCGTCTCCCACCGACGCGTTTGCGCGCGACTTGCCGCGCGCTCACGTCTACATCATCGACGATTATACCTGCGCGATTTGCCTTTTGGCGACGGGCAAGTCGTCCGATAAGCTTGGAGCCTCACCGTGATCGAGCAAGAACGCACCATCGCCGGCGCGATGAGCGGCACCAGCGCCGACGGCGTGGACGTCGCGCTGGTCCGTATCCGCGGCAACGGCGAGATGATGACCGCGGAGCTGCTGCATCATCATCACCGCGACTATCCGCCGGAATTGCGCAAGGCCATCTTCGATTTCCGCGGCCGCGAAGACGCTGTAGGCGGGCTCACACCCGCGGGGATCATGCGCCGGCTTGCGCAGGTGGGTCGTGAAATCTCCCTCACATATGCGACAGCCGTGAACGAAGCGCTCGCGGGCGCCAACATGAATGCGAACGACCTGGCGGCAGTCGCCGCGCATGGGCAGACCCTCTTTCACGATCCCCCCAGCACGATTCAGTGGCTCGATCCGGCGCTGATCGCCGCGGAAGTCGGATGCGCTGTCGTCAGCGACTTTCGCCGCGCGGATCTCGCCGCCGGCGGAGAGGGCGCGCCGCTCGTTCCCTTCGCCGATTACGTCCTGCTGCGTCATCCGGAGAAGGACCGCGTCCTGCTTAACATCGGCGGGATCGCGAACATCACCTATCTGCCGGCGGGGGGACAATTCGAAGACACCATCGCCTTCGACACCGGTCCGGGCAACTGCATCATCGATCACCTCTGCCGAAAATACGATCCGAAAGGAAACGGCTTCGACGAAGGCGGCTCGCGCGCCCGCGGCGGGCACGATCGCAATGGTTTGGTCGACTTCCTCCTCCGCCATCACCCCTACTTCCGCAAACCCCCGCCGAAATCGACGGACGGGCCCGAGATGATCCGAGCCTTCGAAACCGCGCCGCTGCCCTTGCAGCCCTATCTCGGCGACGTCGCGGCGGCGAGCGAACAAAACGTTGCCGATTTACTCGCCACCGCATGCGCGCTCACAGCGCGATCGATTCAAAAGGCGATGAACGATTTTCTCCCGAAGCTGCCCGATGAGCTGATCGTCAGCGGCGGCGGTGTGCACAATCAGACGCTGATGAACTTCCTGCGTTTTGAGTTTCCGCCGGAGTTTCGCACGAGTGACGAGCTGGGCGTTTCGTCGTCGGCGAAAGAAGCGATCGCGTTCGCGCTGCTCGGCGCGGCGACGCTGGACGGGTTGCCTTCCAACATGCCGAGCGTGACGGGGGCGCGGAGACGGGTGGTGCTCGGGTCGATCACACCGAGACCATGACAAAAAAAATACCCCGGCACAAAGTGCCGGGCTGGGGCGGCGCGTTACGGAGGAGGATGACCGCGAAGATGTCGTGGTCCGGAGACAGCTTTGCTGTCCGCGTCGATGAATCGCAGGGGCTCGTGCTTCCAGTGCTGCGCGTAATCGACACCGATCCGGGGCGTCTTGCGGATGCGCCGAACCGGCAGCGCGGCATCGCGCGCGAAGAACATCTTCGTGCCGGTAAGGTCGAGGCCGTTATCGCGTTTGACCGTGATCCCAAATGCTCGCGTGAGCTTTCCGGGCCCGGAGAGATCCGTGTCCCACCCGTCCATCGGCTCTGCCGCGCGGATGAGCACGGCTTGCGCGTCGCCCGCCTTTGCGGCGACGATGTTGAGCATGTCATACATCCCGTAGATGAAATAGACGTACGCGTGTCCCGCGTCGCCGAACATCACCTCGGTGCGGCTCGTCCTCCCTTTAGAAGCGTGGCAGGCCAGATCGTGCGGGCCGACGTAGGCCTCGGTCTCGACGATGCGTGCGCGCCGGCGGCCGCGGACGAGGACCGTGCCGATCAGATCGTGCGCGACGATCTCGGCCTGACGTCGATAGAAGTTGCGGCCCAGCTTCTTCAGCATCGAAACATCCGTGGCGGTTGAGAGTATGATGAGGGTGCGATCGGGCCAAGGTCTGCGATCGCGCCGGAGAGCACAAATCGCGATGCGGAAACTGTTTAGCGTACTTTGGTTGATCGTCGCTGCGCCGGCTGCGGCCGCGCTCGCTGCGGATATTCCGCCGGCGGTCTCGCGCTCCGTGGATTTCGAGAAGGACGTTGCGCCGATCTTTCAGGCGTCCTGCATGCAGTGCCACGCCAACGGGAAGTACGAGGCCGATCTCTCCATCGAATCGCGCGACAAAATGCTCGAGGGCGGCGCGACCTCGCCCGCGATCGTCGTCGGCAAAAGCGCCGACAGCCTCCTCGTCCAGCTCGTCAGCGGCGCCGACCCCGAGCGCATCATGCCGCGCAAGGGCAAACGTCTCACGCCGGAGCAGATCGGCGTCCTCCGCGCGTGGATCGATCAGGGCGCCGCGTGGCCGAAGGGATTCGTGCTGCATGATGCGAACAAGCCGATCCCCGCCAGGCTTGAGCCGCGCGAGGTGCCGGTCCCGCCCGCGACGGCGGAGCTGATCAATCCGATCGATCGTCTCCTTCAGCCCTACTTCGAATCGCACAAGATCACGCCGGGAAAAGTCGTTGATGATCGCGTTTTCGCGCGGCGCATCTACCTCGACGTCGTCGGCCTGCTTCCGCCGGCGGACGATCTCGAAAAATTCGTCGCCGACACGAATCCGCAGAAGCGCGCGGACCTCGTCCACAAGCTTCTCGCCGACAACGACAAGTACGCCACCCACTGGCTCAGCTTCTGGAACGATCTCCTCCGCAACGATTACAAAGGCACCGGCTACATCGACGGCGGGCGGCTGCAGATCACCCGCTGGCTGTACGAATCGCTGAAGAAGGACAAGCCGTACGACCAGTTCGTGCGCGAGCTCGTCGTCGGCGTGCCCGGCGCCGAAGGCTTCACCAAGGGCATCGTCTGGCGCGGCGTGGTCAACTCCGCACAGACGCCGCAGATGCAGGCGGCGCAGAACATCGGCCAGGTCTTCATGGGCGTGAACCTCAAGTGCGCTTCCTGCCACGACAGCTTCATCAGCCAATGGAAGCTGACCGACAGCTACGGCCTTGCGGGCGTGTACGCGGACAAGCCGCTCGAGATGGTGCGCTGCGCCAAGCCGCTGGGCAAAACCGCGCCGATGAAGTTCCTCTACCCGGAACTCGGCACGATCGATCAGAGCGCACCGAAGACGCAGCGCATCGAGCAGCTCGCGAAGATCGTCACCAGCGAACGAAACGGCCGCCTCTCGCGCACGATCGTCAATCGGCTCTGGCAGCGGCTCATGGGCCGCGCAATCATCGAACCCGTGGACGAGATGGACAACCCGCCGTGGAACACCGATCTGCTCGACGCGCTGGCGTGGGATTTCGCCCACGATGGCAAGTACGACCTGAAGCGCACCATTGAAACGATCGTCCTCTCCCGCGCGTATCAGCTTCCCGCGGTTCCGCTGGCGGATGAGAACGCGAAGGAGTACGTCTTCGCCGGCCCGGGCATCAAGCGAATGACCGCCGAGCAGTTCGTCGACGCCGTCTCCACGGTCAGCGGCGTGTGGAGCGGCAAGGTCGAAGCCAAGCTCACCGATTCCGCCGAGCGTTACGCGAAGGCGAAATGGATCTGGAACGATCGCGAGGCCTCCAAGGCGGCGGCGCCGGGCAAGTTGTACTTCCGCAAGACGTTCGATCTCAAGAACGCGCCCGGCGGCAAGGCGACCGCGCTCGTCGCCGCCGACAACACCTTCGAGCTGTTCGTCAACGGCAAGTCCGTCGCGAAAGGCGAAGATGCTTTCAACAAGCCCGTCGCGATCGACGTGCTGCCGTACCTCGTGGCGGGCAAGAATGTCGTGGCCGCGATCGCGGAGAACACCAGCGACAAGCCCAACCCTGCGGGCTTCTGGCTTTCGCTTGAGATGAATGGCGCGGCCAAGGGAGGCAAGCGCGCGGAGATCTACAGCAACACCACGTGGAAGATGGCGACGACTCGACCCGCCGCCACGCAGCCCGCCGCGAACGAAGCAAGCGACTGGACGAGCGTCGCGTTCGACGACAGCGCCTGGCCCAAGGCCGTCTACGTCGCCGACGTCACCGGCGCACCGTGGAACCTCGCCGCGGGTTTGCCCAACGAGGCGGAGATCGATCGCTCGCGCGAATCGCGCGCCGCCCTCTGTGCCGCCACACCCCTGACGACGGCGCTCGGCCGGCCCAATCGTGACGTCGTCAACACCGTCCGCCCCAGCGCCGCGACGACGCTGATAGCGCTGGAATTGACCAACGGCGGAACGCTGACCGACATGCTCGCGCAAGGCGCGAAGAAAATGGCGACGAGCAAGGACGTCAACGCCGACGAGCTGGTGAATCAGATCTTCCAGCGCGCCATGGGCCGCTCGCCGACGGCGCAGGAAGCGGCGATCGCCAAGGAAACCATCCGACCGAACGTGAAGGAAGACGGGGTCGAAGATCTGCTCTGGGCCGTCGTGATGCTGCCGGAGTTTCAGTTGATCCGCTGAATGATTTATTGGTGGCACGGGTTTTCAACCCGTGCGAGCGACTTGCATGGGTTACAAACCCATGCCACGAGAATGAAAATGAAATCAGATTGGTCTCGCCGAGATTTTCTGAAAACCGCCTCCGCCGCCACGCTCGCCGCGTTGACGGCATCCTTCCCGCGCGCGGTCTTCGCCGACCAGGCCTCCGCGGAAAAGCTCGCGCCCACTGCCGACGCCGTCATCGTCCTCTGGATGGCCGGCGGCATGGCGCACACCGAGACGTTCGATCCCAAGGCATACACGCCCTTCGAGAAAGGCCTCTCGCCGGCGAAAGTCCTCAGCACCTTCCCCTCGATCGACACCGTCGTCGACAACATCAAGCTCTCGCAGGGCCTGGAGAACATCGCGAAGGTGATGGATCGCGCCACGCTCATCCGCTCGTATCAGAGCGGCGATCTCGGCTTCATCCTGCACTCGCGCCATCAGTACCACTGGCACACCGGCTACGCCCCGCCGCAGACGGTCGCGGCGCCGCACCTGGGCGCAGTGATCTCGCGTACGCTGGGCCCGCGCGAGCCGGCGATGCCCGCGTTCATCGACATCGGCCAGCGCTTCGACGTCGGCGAAGGCGAAGAGCTCAAGTCCTTCCACCAGGCCGGCTTCCTCGGCAGCGAGTACGGACCGTTCCTCATCCCCGAGCCCTCCGAAGCCGTCAGCAGCATCAGCCCGCCCAAGGGCATGTCGATGAGCCGCTTCGAGAATCGTCACAACGCGTACAAGCGCCTGCTCGCCGCGAGCCCGATCGGCGAGTTCGGAAGCGATTACCAGAAGCAGTCGATGCTGCGCTCGATGGAGAACGCGCATCGCCTGCTCACCTCCCCCGCCGCCAAGGCGTTTGATCTCACGCAGGAGCCTAGAAAATCCTTCGAGCGTTACAACACCGGCCGCTTCGGGCAAGGCTGTCTGCTGGCGCGGCGGCTGGTCGAAGCGGGCGCGCGATTCATCGAGGTGACGACCGAGTACATCCCCTTCAAGTACTGGGACACCCACGACAACGGTCACGAGCGCACGATCGAGCTGAAGAAGACGATCGACGCCCCGGTCGCGCAGCTCGTGCAGGACCTGGAAGAGCGCGGCCTGCTCGACCGCACGCTCATCGTCCTCGCCAGCGAGTTCTCGCGCGACATGGTCATGGAGGGCCGGCCCGGCGCGGTCGTCAAGGATCAAGTCGTGGTGCCCGATGTGATGACCGAAACGAAACACTACGGCATGCACCGCCACTTCACCGACGGCGCCAGCGTCCTGATGTTCGGCGGGGGGATGAAGAAAGGCTTCCTGTACGGCAAGACCGCCGACGAGCGCCCGTGCAAGACGATCGACGGCACGATCCGCATCGAGGACCTGCACGCGACGATCTACCGCGCGGTCGGCATCTCGCCGAAGCTGTCCTACGAGATCGAGAAGCGGCCGTTCTACGTCACAAGCAACGGCGAAGGCGTGCCGCGGGCGGAGCTCTTCGCGAAGGCAATCTAGCCGTCGCGCACCGTGTTCATGTAGGGGCGAGACTTGTCTCGCCCTCCTTTTTGCGCCGCGCGTGACGGCGAAGAGGGCGACACAAGTGTCGCCCCTACGCGGTACTTTGTAGGGGCGACGCCTGCGTCGCCCTCTTTCGGT
>JAICTV010000045.1 GCA_025936175.1 Phycisphaerae bacterium | reverse complement strand
CCAGTTGTATCTGCGTCAGACCCGCCGCTCGTTCCTCGGCGCCGCCGCCCGCGGCATCGGATCGGTCGCGCTGGCGTCGCTGATCGATCCGTCGCTGGTCCTGGGCGCGCCCGCGACGACGACCGCCGCCTCCACTCAGCACTCAGCACTCAGGACTGAGCACTCCCCGGGCCACTGGAACGGCGTCGTGAACCCGCTCCACTTTGCCCCGCGCGCCAAGACGGTTATCCACCTCTACATGGCCGGCGGGCCGTCGCACCTGGAGACCTTCGACTACAAACCCAAGCTGGCCGAGATGACCGGCAAGCCGATGCCGGACTCCTTCACCAAGGGCCAGCCGATCGCGCAGCTCCAGGGCAAGGAGCTGCGCTGCCTCGGGCCGCAGTACAAGTTCAACAAGGTCGGCAAGAGCGGGCAGGAGATCTCCGAACTCTTCCCGCATCTGCAAACCGTCGCCGACGACCTCTGCATCATCCGCTCGATGCAGACCGACGCGATCAACCACGATCCCGCGCACACGTTCATGAACACCGGCTCGACGATCTCCGGCCGGCCGAGCATGGGTTCGTGGCTGTGGTACGGCATCGGCGCCGAGGCGGAGGATCTGCCCGGCTTCGTCGTGCTGACCAGCACCGGAAAATCCGGACAGCAGCAGCCGATCGCGCAGCGGCAGTGGCACAGCGGGTTCCTGCCGAGCAAGTTCCAGGGCGTACACTTCTTGTCCAAGGGCGATCCGGTCTACTACATCGACAACCCCGGCGGCGTCACCGCCAGCGACGAGCGCGACATCATCGACACGGTCGAGAAGCTCAACCACATCCGCCAGGACATCACCGACGATCCGGAGATCGCCACGCGCATCAGCCAGTACGAGCTGGCGTTCAAGATGCAGACCAGCGTGCCGGAGCTGATGGACCTGGCCAAGGAATCGAAGGCGACGCTCGACATGTACGGCACGAGCGGCGCCGACGGCTCCTTCGCCGCCAACTGTCTGCTCGCGCGCCGCTTAGCCGAGCGCGGCGTGCGCTTCATCCAGTGCTATCACCGCGACTGGGATCATCACGGCAACATCAAGAACGACATCCCGATCGTCGCCAAAGAAGTCGATCAAGCCGCCGCCGCGCTGATCAAAGACTTGAAACAGCGCGACATGCTGAAGGACACGCTGGTGGTCTGGGGCGGCGAGTTCGGTCGTACGCCGATGGCCCAATCGGATGGCCGCGATCACCACATCAAAGGTTTCTCGATCTGGATGGCGGGCGGCGGGATCAAGGGCGGCATCACGCACGGCTCAACCGACGACCTCGGCTACGCCGCCGTCGAAGACGTCGTGCAAGTGCACGACTTCCACGCGACGATGCTCTACCTGCTTGGCATCGATCACAAGAAGCTGACGTACAAGTTCCAGGGCCGCGATTTCCGCCTGACGGACGTCTCGGGGAACGTGGTGAAGAACATCCTCGCCTAGCGGCGGGTGGACAGATACTTCTGGGGGGATTTCATGAACGCGTTGCGACAGTCATCACTGCAAAAGTAGTAGGTCGTGCCGTCGTAGACGCAGCGGGGCGTCGCCTTGTCGACCGTGACGTCCACGCACGCCAGATCCGCGTTGCGCTTGCAGACCAGACATTCGGCGTGCGGAGCGGACGAAGACGCCGCCACCGGTTGTGTGGTCGCATCGTGATTCGATGACGCGCAGCCGAGCGCCAAGAGCGCAGCGGCGAGACACAGTGTGATCAAACGCATGGGGAGATTCCTTGATGATTAAAACGCATACGACAACGTCGCGGCGAGCTTGAAGCGCGATTCGATCTGCTCGCCTTCCAATTCCTGCACCATCGGGAACGACGGCGCGACCGTCAGCGACCAGTGCGGATCGAATCGTATGCGCGCGCCCGGCGTGATGTACACGGTCCATCCGCCGCTGTTCGGGTTCAGGCCCGTGTCGGCGTCGTGGTCCTTGCCGAGCCAGACCGCGTTGACCTCGGCGAAGAGGCTGAAGTTGGGAAACTTCTTGATCGATTCGGTCAGGCGACAGGCGACGGCGACGCCCAGGTCCATCCGGTCGCCGACTTTGAACCCATCGTGCTCCGTGCGGATGGTGTAGATGCCGCTGACGTCGGTGGTGATGCGCGACGTGAGGAAGCGCGACCACGCCAGGCCGAGCTGATAGGCGAACGCGCCGGTGCCGGGCTGGCTGGAGGGCTCGAGCAATTCGCCGTTGCTTAGGCGGATGTCGTCGCGACCGGTGGGGAAGATCACGCCGCCGATCGCGGCGAAGTTGCCGGCGTAGCCGCGGTGGAAGCGGTACTTGAGTCCGAGCGCGGTGTCGGTCACGCCGGACGGATCGGCCGTGGAAGACTCGGCGACGCCGTCTGCGGCTTCGGCATCGATGAAGTTGTTGCCCTTGTAATGGCCGCCCTGCAGGGAGATTTGAAAGTCGTCGGTGACGCCGTACGCGACCGCGCCGGTGGTGACGTAGCTCTCCTGCAGCGCGTCGAACTCGCCGCTCTTGAGCGCGATGCGCTCGGCGTGGGCGGCGTCGATGTTCTCGAAGTTGGTGTAGTCCTCGCGCAGCGAAAGCTCGAACTGCCCGGCTTTGAGCGTCTCGCCGGAGGCGGTCGCGCTCCCGCCGCCCGACGTGCCCGGGCCGTGGTTGGCGCGCGCGAGTCGCGCGCAGGAGAAGATGACGATGATGAAACAAACCGAGACGAAACGCATGCGCGAGCCTTCGGCGGATCTATGATTTGAGATCTGAAGATTGAGATTTGAGATTTCAGACCAAAGCCGGCGGGCCGCGGCTCAAGTAAGCGAGGGTGGGGTGAGACTGATGCGAAGTGAAGGGAGAAGCTTCAACAACCGCGCGGAGCTCGACCAGGACCAACCGCGGCGGCGGCGGAAGGGTCGGCGCGTTGAGCTGTACGGCGAGGAAACAGATCGCGCAGTTGGCGGGCGTGCGCTTCTCGCGGTTCGGCTGCTCGTTCGATCTGCCGGCGCAGCAGCGCGATGTAGCGGCGGCGCTGGCGTGCAGCCCGATCGCCGACAGCGGCACGCACCCGCGCGCATGGCCCGGGATGATCGCGCCGGTCCACAAAAGCCAGCCGATCGCCACCGCAATTCGAAAAGCCCGCCGGCCCTGCACGGCTCACAAAGTAGCGGCAATCGCAAAGGCGGCAAGCGTTTGGACGCCAGAGTCCGCTCGACCGGGGAAAAGTTTCGTTTTTGCGCGCTCTCATTTTCAAATCGCGACAGCACCATGACCACAGAGCATCATGCTCGCGAACTCACTCTCCCCTCCGACAGCGGTTCGGGAAGCCCTCCCCCGAACCGCTGTTCTTTTCCGCCGCTAAGAACCACACGATTTACCCATCCGTATCAACACCACCTCGCGCGAGCGTGTCGCAATCGCAAAACTTCTTTTGACATCGCGCCGGCCGATTTAGTAATTTGGGCAAGCTACGGGCGAGGGTTTGCGAGAGCCGCATGGACGCGATCGTTTTTTCGCCGAATTTGTGTAAGCCGAAGCCAGCAAACACAGTCATTCACAAGCATCCAAGGTCGGTTTCGGCTCGGTAGAATCGTCGTCGGTCAGCCACAGGACCCACACCGCGGTCGCCGCCCGGCGCACGATACGCCGCGATCGCAACCGTTTGTACGCACAGGTGTTCAAGAAACGAATCGCCATAGCAGCCGCATCAGGTGCAGCAGCAGAAGTCGGAGCGCGCGTGGCTCGTCGTGTCAGCAGAAGTTCCCGGCCGCATCAGCCTCGGCATCGCGCGCCGCATCTGGAATCGCTGGAGCGGCGGCAATTGCTCGCCAGCGCCGTCACGGGCGTGGGCACGGGGTTGATCGCCAACTATTTCTCCGACACGGAGCTGAACGACCTGGCGATAACGCGGGTCGATCCGACCGTCAACTTCGACTGGGGCCAGGGCTCGCCCGATCCGAAAGTCCCCGCCGACGGTTTCGGCGCGCGATGGACCGGCAAGGTCCAGGCCCAGTACGACGAGACCTACACCTTCTACACCACGAGCGACGAAGGCGTCGCCCTCTGGGTCAACGGCCAGCAGCTCATCGACAACTTCACCGACCACACGCTCGCCGAGGACAGCGGCACGATCTCGCTCAAGGCCGGCGAACTTTACGACATCCGCCTCGATTACTACGACAATGCCTTCGACGCGTCGATTTCGCTGTCGTGGAGCAGCGCTTCCACCGCGAAGCAAATTATTCCCCAATCGCAGCTCTACGGTTCGGCGGGTTGGACCAGCGGCGGATGGCTGAACAACGAAGTCGGCAACACCAGCGGCTCGGTCAGCTCCGACGGCAGCGTCTACTCCATCGCCGGGGGCGGATCGGGAACGAGCGGCTCATCCGACGGCTTCGAATACCTCTATCAAACGCTCGAAGGCGACGGCACCGTCGTCGCGAAGGTCAACTCGACGCAGGGGAGCAGCAACGGCGCCGAAGCCGGCGTGATGATCCGCGATTCGCAAAATGGCAGCGCCGCTTACGCGTCGGTCGTTATCGATTCCCTCGGCCGCCCGTCGTTCGAATCGCGCGCCTCGACCGGCGCGTCGATGACCACGCAGCAGGCCAACACCGCCAGCGGCGATTACTGGATCAAGATCGTTCGCGACGGCAACTTCTTCCGCGGCTACGCCTCATCGAGCGGCGCCGACAACACGTGGACGTACTTCGGCTCGACCAACATCTCGATGGGCCGAACCGTCTTCGCCGGCATCACCTCGACGAGCGGCACGAACGGCGGGCAGAACACGGCGAAATTCCAGAACGTGCAGGTGATCTCCACGCCGCCCGTGGGCGCGGGGCTCGAACAGGTGCGCGATTACTCGATGGGCAATCCCTTCGTCGATATCGCCAAGCAGGCGAGGACGTTTCAGGGCCCAAACCTCGGCCCGAATGTCGCGACCGACGCCAACGGCTGGCCGCTTGCGGACTTCATGACGATCCTGCTCACCGGCTACGCCAACACCGCGCACCTGAACAACGGGACGTATCACGGCAGCTTCACCGGACAGGCGGACATCGGCACCTGGCTCACGCCGGGCGGGCAGATCAAGAACAAGTCCTACGACGCCGGCACGAACACGACGACCTTCGACTTCGTCGTCAACGCCAGCGAATCCGCCGACGGCTGGTACGCGGCGTTGCAGTTGACCAACACGCGTCGCACGCCGGGCGATCCGCTCAACACCGGGATCACCAACCTGCGCGTGATCCGTCCCGGCTACGATCCGAACACGACGCAGGTCTTCCAGGACAGCTACCTGCAGCATCTGAAGCAATTCAGCACGCTTCGGTTCATGGACTGGACGCAGACGAACAATTCCACCGTCACCAACTGGTCGGATCGGACGACCCTCGCGAGCGCGCGGCAGTCGAGCACCAGCGGCGTGGCCTGGGAGTACGTCGTCCAGCTCGCGAATCAACTGCACAAGGACATCTGGATCAACATCCCCGTCCGCGCCACCGACGATTACGTGACGCAGCTCGCGACGCTGCTGAAGAACACGCTCGATCCCGATCGCGTTGTCTACGTCGAGTACTCCAACGAAGTCTGGAACGGCATCTTCAGCCAGTACCAGGACAATCTCAACGCCGCCGTCGCCGAGGTGAACGCCGGCAACTCGCCGCTCAACGCCGACGGGGAGACGAACCAGATCTACTGGAGCTGGCGGCGGACGGCGAACCGGCTCAAGCAGGTCAGCGACATCTTCGGCAACGTCTGGGGCCAGTCCGCGATCAACGGTCGCGTGCGGCCGGTGCTGGCGTCACAGTACGCCAACTCGCTCGTCGTCCAGCAGGGGCTGGAGTTCATCGAGCGCACGTACGGCGCGCCGAGCAACTATTTCTACGGCATCGCCGAAGCGCCCTACATCGCGATGGGCAGCATCGACACGACCAACCCGAACCTGAGCGTCGACGACGTCATCTCGCGGCTGCAGGGCTCGGCGGATTCCAACGCCAATCGCTACTACACCTACGACACCTTTGCCCGCCGATACGGTTTGCAGAACATGGCGTACGAGGGCGGGCCGGACGTGTCGGGATCGAACAACCAGGCGGCGAAGAAGGCCGCCATGCTCGATCCGCGCATGGAAGCGCTCGTCCAGTCGTACCTCAACGGCTGGTACAAAGCGCAGGGCGGGCTGTTCAACTGGTTCGTCGGCGGGCCGACGGTGTACAGCCCTACCGGCATGTGGGGCTTGTCCAACCTGCTCGACAACTGGACCGCGCCCAAGAACCTCGGCACGATCGACGTCGCCACGTCGCAGCGCACGCCGCTGGCGTGGGGACAGCCGGCGCCCGCGCAGTTCGACGCCCGCGCCATCGCCGGCGCGACCGTGCCGTACACGACGACCTACCTGAAAAACTCCGGCAAAGGCAAGAGCTTCGACTATTACATCCGCGCGCCCAAGGCAGGCAGCTACAAGATCGTCTTCAACGCCGGCACGAGCGATTCGGCCGAGCAGCTCCGCGTCGCGGTCGGCAGCGACATCCGCACGCTGACGCTGGCCAATACCGGCAGCCTGACCAACTTCGCCGACAATCTCGTCGGAACTTTCCAGCTCGCCGAGGGCGAGAACCTGATCCACGTGACGAGCGTGAACGAAGTCGCGGGCTGGAACATCCAGACGGTGACGGTCGCCGCCGGCGCGACGCCGGACGGCGTGCCGACCGTCGCGATTCCCGCGCAGGCGTCACCGACGAGCATCAACGGCACGAGCACGAACCTCAGCGTGCTGGGCGCCGACGACGGCGGCGAGTCGAACCTGGTCTACTCCTGGCAGGCGGTCAACGAAGCGCCGACCGGCGTGAGCTTCAGCAGCAACGGAACGAACGCGGCGAAGAACACGATCGCGACGTTCACGCGGGCCGGCAAGTATACGCTGAAGGTGACGATCTCCGACGGCGTCTCGACGACCACCAGCAGCGTCGTCGTCAACGTCAATCAAATCGTCACCAGCATCAGCATCGCGCCGACCGGAACCGCGATCGCCAACGGCGAGACCAAACAACTCACCGCGACGGCGAAGGACCAGTTCGGCGTGCAGCTCTACGCGCAGCCGAGCTTCACGTGGTCCGTCACCAACGGTTTTGGCACGATCTCGCAAACGGGTCTGTATCAATCGCCCGTGTCGGGCCTGGGCACGGCGAACATCAGCGCCAGTGCCGGCGGCGTGACCGGAACGGGCACCGTCATCACGCAGTCGCCGCGCACCGCCGACAATCCCGCGAACGCGATCAACGCGCAGCTCGATTACAACTACTACCAGGGCAGCTATACGACCGTCTCCAACTTCGACGCGGCGACGCCGCTCAAGAGCGGACTTGTCAACAACTTCCTCACCACGCCGCGACAGCAGAGCGACAACTACGCCTTCCAATACCAGGGCTTCGTCTACGTCCCCGCCGCCGCCACATACACGTTCTATGTCAACAGCGACGACGGCTCGCGCTTGTGGATCGGCACGCAGCTCGTCGTGGACAACGACGGCAAACACTCGGCGCAGGAGAAGACCGGCCAGATCATCCTCGACCAGGGCTGGCATCAACTGAAGCTGGATTATTTCGAGGCGACCGGCGGCGAATCGCTGAGCGTGAGCTACTCCGGCGGCGGCCTGGCAAAGCAGACGATCCCCGACGCGAGCCTCGAGCGCGTCGATCGCGCGCCCACCGTCGCCACCCCGCCGACGGCGATTCCCAATCCCGTCACCAACACGCAGGCGACGCTCAACGTCGTCGGCGCGGACGAATCGGGCGAGAGCATCCTCAGCTACACCTGGTCGGCCGTCGCCAGGCCCGCCGGCGCGGCAAACCCGACCTTCAGCGTCAACGGCACCAACGCGTCGAAGAATTCGATCGCGACCTTCAGCAAGGCCGGCACGTACACGCTCAACGTTGCGATCTCCGACGGCATCTTGACGACCAACGCGACGGTGAGCGTGACGGTGAACGCGACGCTGACGAGCATCGCGATTTCGCCGCAGAACCCGACGGTGCCGCAGGCGCACCAACAGCAGTTCACGGCGAGCGGGTTCGATCAATTCGGCAATACGATCAACGGGCAGGCGTTCAACTGGTCGGCGGACGTGAACGGCGGGTCGATCACCTCCACCGGCCTGTACACCGCGCCGAGCGACGGCACCGGACAGTTCAACGTCACCGCGTCGGCGGGCAATGTCAGCCAGAGCACCACCGTCAACGTCACCGCCGACAACGCGCCGACGGTCGTCACGCCGGCGGCGGGGAATCCCAATCCCGTCATCGGCACGCAGACGCAGCTCAGCGTCCTGGGTGACGACGACAGCGGCGAAGCGAACCTCACCTACACCTGGACCGCCACCACGATCCCCAACGGCGCGAGCGCGCCGACCTTCAGCGTCAACGGAACCAATGCGTCGAAGAACACGACGGTCACCTTCACGCAGGCCGGCACGTACACGTTCACGGTCACGCTCTTCGACGGCTTCAAGAGCACGACCAGCAGCGTCGATGTCACGGTGAACCTCGGGAGCAACAATCAGGCCCCCGTCGTCGTCACGCCGGCGGCCGCGACGCCGTCCACCGTCACCGGAAACTCGACGCAGCTCAGCGTCCTCGGCGACGACGACGGCGGGGAAGCCAATCTCACCTACACATGGAGCGTCGTCGGCACGCCGCCGGCGAATCCCACCTTCGGCGCCAACGGCGCCAACGCGGCGAAGAACACCGGCGTCACCTTCACCAAGGCCGGCACGTACAACTTCCTGGTCACGATCTCCGACGGGACATTCACGACCACGAGCAGCGTCGGCGTGGCGGTCAGCCAGACGCTGACTTCCATCGCGCTGGCGCCGACGGGCGCGTTCGTCACGCAGGGCAGCACCAAGCAGTTCGGTGCGACCGCGCTCGATCAGTTCGGAAACGCGCTGTCGAACCAGCCGACGTTTGCGTGGTCGGTCACGAGCACGGGCACCGGCGGGACGGTCAGTCAGTCCGGTCTCTACACCGCGCCGACCGGAAGCACCCCGACCGACACCGTCATTGCCGGCGCGAGCGGCATCAACGGCAGCGCCACCGTCGCCGTCGTCGCGGGTTCTTCCGCCGACGCTTTCGGCAACGATCTCGACATCGGCTCGCCGGCGATCGCCGGCTCGTACACCGTCACCGGCGGCGGCGTCTACACGGTCAAGGCGAGCGGCGCGGACATCTTCGGCAACAGCGATCAGTTCCACTACGTCTACCGCACGCTCAGCGGCGACGGGCAGATCATCGCGCGCGTCGCGGCGGTGCAGAACACCAGCACCAGCGCCAAGGCGGGCGTGATGTTCCGCGAGGACCTGACCGCCGGCGGCCGGCACGTCAGCCTCTACATCCGCCCGGACAACAGCGCGAGCCTGCAATATCGCAGCACGGCGAACCTGGGCACGACCATCGCCGCCACCGCATCCGCCTCGGGCGCGCCGTACTGGGTGAAGCTGGTCCGCTCGGGCAGCACCTTCACCGGCTACCGCTCCCCCGACGGCGCAAGCTGGGTGCAGATCGGCGGGAGCATCGCCATCACGAACATGGCGTCGACCCTCTACGTCGGGCTGGCGCTGACGAGCCACAACAACGCGGCGCTGAACACCTCGACGTTCGACAACGCGGTCGTTCAGTCGGCGGCGGCGCTGAAGGGCGCGGTGCTCAGCTCCGCGATCAAGACGCCGGCCAATGCAGTCGGCGCATCGTCCGCGCCCAACGCGCTGGACGGCGATCTCTCGACCTACTTCAATGCGACGACGGCGAGCGGCAACTGGGTCGGCGTCGACTTCGGCTCGGCGAAGGTCATCACGGCGATCAAGTACGCCCCGCGGAGCGGCTACGCAAGCCGGATGATCGGCGGGAAACTCCAGGCATCGAACACCGCGGACTTCAGCAAGACGACGGACCTGTTCGCGATCACCTCAAGCCCGACGTCCGGCAAACTGACAGCCAGGCGGCTGTCGCTCGGACAGGCGTTCCGATACGTGCGCTATCTGGCGCCGGGCGGGAGCTTCGGGAACATCGCGGAGATGGCGTTCGTCGGGTTCTAAGGGTTCGCGTCGCGCTCCGTCGGCGCGGCACGCGTTTCGCTGTTGTGCCCGCTTGCATGGCAACGCCGATCGAACCGACCGCTCCGACTTCACTCGAATTCGTCGATCTCAAACCCCGCGGCGAGGTGTTTCCCAGCCCCGACGACTGGGCCGATCAGGTCCTCTACTTCCTGCTCCCCGATCGCTTCAGCGACGGCCGCGAGAACGAGCGGCCGATGTACGAGCGCGATCATGCCGATCGTTACAAGACCGCGCTGCGCCAGACCTGGATGGCCGCCGGCACCGTGTTTCAGGGGGGGACCCTCAAAGGGGTGGCATCGAAGCTCGATTACCTCAAGAACCTCGGCGTGACCGCGCTGTGGATCGGGCCGATCTGGAAGCAGCGGCAGGAGTTCGCCAACTCGTATCACGGCTACGCGATCCAGAATTTCCTCGACGTCGATCCGCGCTTCGGCACGCGGCAGGACCTGCGCGACCTCGTCGACGCCGCCCACGCGCGCGGGATGTACGTCCTGCTCGACATCATTTTCAACCACACCGGCAACAATTTCTTCTACGCCGACGAAAACGGCCAGCCGCGCCAGAGCATGCCCTATCGCAAAGAGACGAAGCATCCATTCCACGGCTGGCGGTCACGCGACGGGCAGAGCATCGCGAAATGCGCGCACGCCGACGACGGCGTCTGGCCGGTCGAGTTCCAGAACCCCGACTGGTACAACCGCGCCGGGACGATCATGAACTGGGACGAGCCTGGCCACGAGCTGGCGGCGGACGCGGAGTTCCGCCGCGGGGATTTCTGTGATCTGAAGGATCTCGACCTGGGCAACAGCGACGTGCTCGATGCGGTCGTGCGCTGCTATCAGTACTGGATCGCGCTGAGCGACTGCGACGGCTTCCGCATCGACACCGTCAAGCACATGCCGCCGGAGGTGTCGGCGATCTTCTGCCACGAAATGCGCACGTTCACCCGGCGGCTGGGGAAGAAGAACTTCCTGCTGCTGGGTGAGGTGACGGGCGATTCATCGATCGCGCGGCACTACGTCAGCCCCGACGCGCCGAACCTCGATTGCGTGCTCGACATCGAGACCGCGCCGCGCCGGCTGGCGGACTTCGTCAAGGGGCTCGCGCCGCCGATGGAGTTCTTCTCCCACTTCGGCGGCCACGACGCGCTGGGCGACGTGCGCATGGTCGGCAACCATCACGTCTCGATCCTCGACGATCACGACATGGTCTGCCGGCAGCACAAGCACCGCTTCAACTGGAACAACGAATCCGCCGACCCGTTCGCACAGACGGCACACGCGGTGGGCGTGCAGCTCACCACGCCGGGCATTCCGTGCATCTACTACGGCACCGAGCAGGCGTTCAGCGGCGCGGAGTTCATCCACGACGAGCGCTGCGAGCCGCGCGGCGAGAACGGGCTCTTGCCCTTCGCCGACCGCTACGTCCGCGAGTGCATGTTCGGCGGGACGTTCGGCGCGTTCGAAACCGCCGGCTGTCACTTCTTCGATCCGAGTCACCCGACGTATCGCCGCATCGCGGCGATCGCGCGATTGCGCGCGAGAAAAGACGGCATCGGCCTGGCCCTGCGGCGCGGCTCACTTCACGTCCGGGAGATCCGCCAGGGGAACGACAGCGACTTTTATCTGGCGGATCGCGGGCAGATCGCGGCGTGGTCGCGGATCAACCGCGACGTCGCGGTGGTGATGGCGGTGAACACGCACGGGCTCGAGCCGCGCGGCGCGGAGGTGACGATCGACGCCGAGCTTCATCCGCCCGGGTCGTCGATCCGCGTGCTCTATCGCAACGACTGGAACGATGAGCTGCTGGAGCGCGCCGAGTCGCAGGAACTGGTGCCCGTCACGCATCACGAGGACGGCCGCGCGACGATCCGCGTCGATCTTCCGCCGGCCGGGATGGCGATCTTCGCTTGACGCGCGCCCGCACGCGCCCGCGCGTTCACTTCGCCTGCGCCTCGTCCCACGCCTGTCGAAAGAGTCGCTCCACGCGCTTGACGGCCCACGCCTGCTGACAGGCCTTCATCTCCAGCACGCTCATCTCCTTGCCGTGGAACTCGCCGCGCGCGGCATAGAAGGTTTCGGTGTCGAACTTGTCGGACGCCTCGCCTTGCGGATGCTCCGGCGTGCCGCCCTGATTCGTCGCCTTCATCGCGGCGACGCCGATGAGCGGGAGCGCGTCATAGCTCGACAGCGACACCTCCAGCGTCGCGCGAAACAGGTCCTTCGATTCGGTGATGGGATCCTTCACCTCATCGAGGTCCTTCACGAAGACCGGCCAGAACGCCTCGCGCACGGACATGTGGTCCGCGTTCTCGTCGTCGGCCATCATGTACTCGACCTGCGCGTGGACGTTGGGGGCCTTGCGCTTGTCGGCAAAGTACGCGCTGCTCTTGTAGTCGATCGTCGCGTGCTGCGGCTGCGTGTTGTCCTCGAGATAGTGCGCGAGATAACCGGCCCAATGCGCGGCATGCTCGTCCCGCGGGAACTGGCCGTTCTTGTCATAAAGTCGGTCGGCGCGGAGCTGCCCGATTAGCTTGCGATAACAGTCCTCAACCCGAAACGGCAGCATGCCCGCCTGCACGAAGCGCGGATCCTTCATGTCGTGCGGGATGTCGTCGATCTTCGGCTTGCGCGACAGATCGTGCCGGTACTCGCGCTTCTGATCGCCCGTGACGAACAGCTCGAGGTCGATGTAGTGGAGCAGCCGCTCGGGAACGTTGAACGGCTCGACCTTCTTTTCCTCGCGGCCCTGCTGAAACGTTTCCACGTCCGGCATCACGCACCAGAAGCAGATTCCGTCGACCCCGCGCGGATTGATGCCCTGGCGCTGGTTCATGAACCACGCGCGCTCGGCGTCGATGTCGCGCAGGCCGGGCGTGGAATCGCGCAGCCACGCTTTCATCTCCGAGGGCGTTGCGGGATCGGCGATCAGCCGCTCGATCGCGATGCGCGTGAGCTGAATATGCTCCTTGGTGCTCCACGCGAGCGCGGGTGAGGCGGACGGGATGAGAATGACGAGGCAGAAAAGGAAGAGCCGTCGCATCCCCGCAAGGATACCTTCGGCGCGGCGGCAAACCTATCGGCTCGTCTCCAGCGGATCGCCGAAGACGAGCTGGCGGATGATGAACTTCCCGTCGACGAGCTGACCTTTCACGAGCACGAACACCGGCCGCGCCTTGATCCCGCTCAGGCTGTCCGCGCGGTCCTGCCGCCACAGGACGATTGCGGCGATCGGTGAATTCTTTTCGGGCGCGAGCGTCTGCGCGATCCACTTGCAGGCGGTTTCGTTCGCCTTCTTCTCGGCATCGGAATCGACCGGGATCATGTCGCGGCGGAAGTCGTCGTCCACGCCGCTCGCCGACTTGAAATCCTCAGCCAGATCGGACGCGAGGTTCGCCGGCGGCTTGTCGTAGGCGTGCAGGCCGAGGACCGCCGCGCCGGCGGTCACGCCGAGCAGGCGGTCCGGGGGTTGAAGCGATTCCGAAGCGAAAGTGCGGATCACGGGACCGCGATCGAGCACGCTCATGAGGGTGTCGAGCTCTTTCCCGCGCAGCGCGTCGGCGAGCTTGTTCACCGACTGCTGCCAGCTCGCCGGCGCCGCGGCCGAAGGCTGCGTCGTCTGCGCTGTCGCCATCGTCGAACCTGCGAGCAGGGAGATGAGGAGAAGGCTCGTCCGAAACGTCAACGAGTGGAGTCTCATCATGTCCTTTTTATCGGCACCTTTCGCGGAAATTTGCACCCCCCGCGCGCCGCCGCGGCCTTATCGGACGCCCGAGAGATTTGCGCCGCTCCGCGAACGTGAATCAACTCATACAATCGCGCGCGGGCTGCGGGATGCGATCGCCGCCCCACTTATGCCGCGAAACGTCTCACCCGCACCGAAAACCTCGCGATTCGTGCTGATGGCGAGCATCTGCGTCGTCGTCGCCGCACTCTACTTCGCTCAGGATGTTCTCATCCCGCTGGCGCTGGCGATGCTGCTCAGCTTCCTGCTCGCTCCGCTGGTGAACCGGCTGGAGCGCTGGAACCTCGGCCGCGTGCCGTCGGTCTTGATGGTCGTCATCGTGCTGTTCGCGCTGATCTGCGTGCTGGGGTACGTGGTCGCGATGCAGATCTACGACCTGGCGGACAATGTCGAGCAATACCAGGTCAACATCATCTCGAAGATCGAGGCGCTGCATCCCAAGGGCGGCGGGATATTCGAGAAGCTGCAAAAGACGGCGACGGAGGTCGAGAGGAAGATCGATCAGCCGGAGAAGGCCGCCGCGACGCAGGCGAGTCAGCCCGCGGACAAGGTCGCCAACGCGGTCGCGTCGGAGACGGCGGCGCGCAACGGGCAGCCGCGCGTGGTGAGCGAGAAATCCGCGCCTTCGAGCGCCGTTGCGACGACCCAATGGACGCGGGAGAACCCCCTGCCGGTCGGCCTCGTCGAGCCCAAGCAATCGCCGATGGCGACGCTCAGCCACTATCTCGGCCTGGCGCTCAGCCCGCTCGGCACCGCGGGCATCGTCATCGTCTTTGTCATTTTCATATTGCTGTCGCGAGAGGACCTGCGCAATCGCCTCATCCGCCTGGTCACCACCGGCAGCGCGCAGCTTACGCTTGCGACACAAGCCCTCGACGACGCCGCCTCGCGCATCAGCCGATACCTGCTGGCGCAGGCGATCGTCAACGGCACGTACGGCATGGGGATCGCGCTGGGGATCTGGATCATCGGCCTGACGATCGGCCGGCACGATCCGAGCGGCACGACGACATTCCCCAACGTCATCCTCTGGGGCTTGCTCTGCTCGATCCTGCGTTTCATCCCGTACATCGGGCCGTGGATCGCGGCGTCGTTCCCGGTGATGATCGCGCTGGCGGTCTACAAAGGGTTCGGCGTGTTCGGCGCGATCGTCGGCCTCTTCGTGCTGATCGAGCTGGTCAGCAACAACTTCATGGAGCCGTGGCTGTACGGATCGAGCACCGGGATGAGCACCGTGGCGATTCTGGTGTCGGCGGTCTTCTGGACCTGGCTCTGGGGGCCGATCGGGCTGCTGCTCTCCACGCCGCTGACGGTGGTCCTGGTCGTGCTCGGAAAATACGTCCCGCAGTTGCAGTTCCTCGACGTGCTGCTGGGCGACGAGCCGGTGCTCGATCCGCCCACGCGCGTGTACCAGCGACTGCTCGCGCTGGATTCGGAAGAGGCGGCGGAGGTGCTGGAGGGATATCGCCGCAACATGCCGCTCGAGCGCGTCTACGACACCGTGCTGCTGCCCGCCCTGGCGCTGGCGGAGCAGGACCGCCATCGCGGGCTGCTCGACGACCGCCGGCAGGTCTTCATCCGCCGCAGCATGCGCGAGCTGGTCGAGGAGCTCGGCGACGCCGAGCGCATGGAGCGTGCCAGCAAGGCGGCGGCGGAGACCGAGCAGCTCGCCCGCGGCGAGATCACGGCGGCGGAGATGACCGGCGGCAACGGCCATCGCTCCGCCTCTGACTCATCCGCCGCGGCGACGCCGCCGCGGGAGAAAGTCCCCGAGCGCGCGTTCGTCCCCAAGGACTGCACGATCAACATCGTCTCTCTTCCCGCGCACGACGAAGCGGACGAGATCGTCAACCTGATGCTGGGGCAACTGCTCGAGTTCCGTGGGTACTGCACGTACTCGGTCTCCAACTCCGCGCTGGCGAGCGAGATGGTGGACAAGATCGAGTCGCACCACGCCGACGTCGTGATCGTCTCCGCCCTGCCGCCCGATGCCGTCGCCCACGCGCGTTATCTGTGCAAGCGTGTCCACGCGCGCTTTCCGGAGGCAAAGATGGCCGTCGGGATCTGGACCTATCGCGGGGACGTCGAACGGGCGCGGGAACGCATGACCTGCGTCGCATCCGTGCAGTTAGTCACCACGCTCGGCGACATGCAGCACCAGATCGATCAGCTCGCGCAGCCGGCGATGATGAAAACTCGTGAGGGGGTGAATGGGTGAGAGGGTGAAAATACGATCGGAATATGTCTTATCACCCCCTCGCCGACCCCTCTCCCCCTCATCCCTTCATCGCCTCCACGCCGCCCATGATTTCCGACAGCTCCGTCGTGATCTGGCTCTGGCGGGCGCGGTTGTATTGCATGGTCAGCGCCTTTTGCATCTTGTCGGCGTTGTCGGTGGCGCTCTTCATCGCGACCATGCGCGCGACGTGCTCGCTGGTCGTCGCGTCGAGGAACGCCTGGAAGAACGCCGCCTTGATCGTCAGCGGCAGCAGCTCGTCGAGCAGCGTCTTGGGGTCGGGCGAGAAGTCGTAAAGCGTTTCGACGCTGTAGCCTTGCGATTGCTGCTGCGGTTGTTGCTGTCCCGGCGACGGCTGCGGCCTGGTCGCCTGGTCGATGCCGGCGAGCGGGAGAAGCGTCATCACGTCCGGCTTCTGCACGCCGGCGCTGAGGAAGTTCATGTACGCGACGTGAACCGAGTCGTACTTGCCGCCGGTGAACTGGTCCATCAGCGACTGCCCGATGCGCTCGACGTCCGCGAACCTCGGCGTGTCCTGCGCTTCCAGCCGCTGCGCGATCGCGCGCTTCTGGAAGTTGAAGAATGTCACCGCTTTTTTCCCGGCGACGTAGAGATCGATCGTCTTGCCGGCCGCTTCCTGCTGGCGGATGAACGCGGTCGCCGTGCGGAGGACCGAGCCGTTGTACGCGCCGGCGAGGCCGCGGTTGCTCGTCAGGACGACCAGCGCGATGCGGTGGGTCCGCGTGTCGTCGTTCGCCTGCCGCAGCAGCGGGTGATCGATGCTTCCGCCGAGGCTGGCGGCGAGCTCGCGCACCAGCTCGCGAACCTTTTTCGTGTACGGCTTGGTTCCGACCGCGCGCTTGAGCGACTTCTGGAACTTCGCCGTGGCGATCATCTGCATCGTCTTGGTGATCTTCTTGATGTTGCGAACCGCCTTGCGGCGTTTCACGATCGCGCGTGCCTTGGCCATGCGTTTCTATCTTCCTCAAAAGCGTGAGTTACGAGCCGGCAGAAAGATATCGGCGGCGGGCGCAGACGGCAACTTTCGCGCCGATCCATCTCCCGGCGCCCGGCGCCTGGCTCTCGCCCCGCGGTCGCGATCCATCGCGCCATCGCTATGACCGCGGCACCTTCGCCGCCAGCAGGTCGATCTTGTGGATCTGCGGGGGCTTGGCGAGCAGCTCGGACGCCTTGGCCATCAGCGCCTTGGCGATCGCGCCGTCGAGGTGCGCCTGCCGCGCCGATTCGTCTTCGAACGTGTCGAAGATTCCGTAGTGGCCGGTCGATTCGCGGAAGGCGTACCACGTGATCGTGCCGGGCTCCGCTTCCGCCAGCGGCTGCGCGGATTTGAGAAACGCCTCGACCTCCGCCTCCTTGCCGGCTTTGGCTTCCATGTGCGCGTACAGTGCAAACCGTATCATCGGCCTCTCCTTGTGGGGTTTTGATTTCGGAAGGACATCACACCTCGCACCGCAGTCTTACACAAGCCGCAATCTGATGGGAGCCTCGGACCCCTGCCCGGTCCGCCGCACAAGCGCGGCCGATCGGTATCAAGATGATGCCGTGTTTATTCCCCGGCGCGCTCGATTTTGCCCCTGCCGCGGGGTGCATTTTAGGAGCATCATGGAGCGGTGATGGATGATTTAAACTCGCAGACGTTGAACGAATTGCAGCGCCAGTTGCACGATGCGACCGCGCATCTCCAGGAAGCACGCCATGCGTGGGAGGCGTCGCTCGACAACGCGGAGTTCCGTCACCAGCAACGTGTCGACGCCGCATGGGATCAACTTCGCCACGCCGAGCAGGGCGTGGAGGCGATCGAGGACAAGATCCACCGGGCGCTGGCCGGCGAGAACGACCCGGTGGACAACGCCGTGCGTGGCCCGGTAACGTCGCCGGACGCATGAAACGGCTTGAACACCTCCTTCAGGAAGTATGCTCGATCCCGACCGCGCCTTTCGCGGAGCAGCGGGTCATCGAATACGTCCGCCGCTTCGTCCGGCAGCGCCCGCGGCTGCGCGTCTTGCGCGACGAGAGCGGCAATCTTCTCGTTACGCTGCCCGGACGCAAGCGCGCCGCGCCGCGCTGGGTCTTCGCCGCGCACATGGACCATCCGGGATTCGTCGCGCGGAAGATGATCGACCCGCGCACGCTCGAGGCGGACGCGCACGGTTGGTTCGGCATCGAATACGTCATCGGCGCGCGCGTGCGCTGTTTCGAGGGCGAGCGGGAGATCGCGGGGAAGGTGATCGAGGCGACGCGCGCCCGGCACGACCTGCTCACGGTGCCCAAGCGCGTGAGGATACGCGTCCCCGCCCCGGTGGCAGCAGGCGCGCCGGGAATGTTCGACCAGGGGACGGGTCGATTCCGCGGCAAGCAGTTTTTGTCACGAGGAATTGACGACCAGGGTGGTCTGGCAGCGGCGCTCGCGATGATCGACGCGCTGAGCGCAAAGTCCGGGGCTCCGCCCCGGGACGTCTGCCTGCTGCTCACCCGCGCCGAAGAAGAAGGTTTCATCGGCGCCGTCGCGGCAGTCTTAAAGCCGATGTTGCTCCGCGGGAGTGATCGCATCATCGCGATCGAATGCTCCGCGGTTCAACCGTTCGCCCCGCAAGGCAATGGCGTCATCATCCGCGTCGGCGACAAGACCAGCGTCTTCAACTCCTCGCTCACCTTTTTTCTAACGCAGCAGGCCATGCGACTGGCGGCGAACGACAAGTCTTTCAAATTCCAGCGCGCCCTCATGCCCGGCGGGACGTGCGAAGCCACCGTCTACGACGCCTACGGCTACACCGCCGCCGCAGTCTGCATTCCGCTCGGCAACTATCACAACATGGACCGCGCCAAGAAAAAGATCGCGCCGGAGCACATCGACCTCGGCGACTGGAAGGACATGGTGAAGCTGTTCATTCACCTGGCAAACAACGCAGGCCAGTTCAGCGAGGACAACACGCCGCTGAAGAAGAGGATCGAGAAGCGGTACAACCGATTGAAGAAGCTCCTCGCTTAAGCCGGGTCGTACCCGCGGCCTCCCCAGGGGTGACATCGGGAGACGCGCTTGATCGCCATCCAGCTCCCGTGGTACGGGCCGTACTTGTTGATGGCATCGATCGCGTACTGGCTGCACGTGGGGATGTACCGGCACTGTCCGCCGAGGAGTCGGCCGAGCGTGACGCGGTAGAGCAGCACGAGATGAATCAGGATCCACTTCATGATCGGCACAGCTTCACCAGCAGCGCGCCGAGCAGCCGCTGATATTCTGCGAGGATCATCGGCTCGTGGGGGCGGACGACGATGATCAGGTCGTATGGCCGCGGAAAATCGTGCTGCGTCAGGCGAAAGCTCTCGCGGAGCATGCGCTTGATGCGGTTGCGCTTCGGCGCGCTGCCGACGCGCTTGGGGACACTGATGCCGAGGCGCGGCGTCGGATGATCCGTCGGCATCGCGATGGTCATCAACGGACCGCGCGTCGCGCGCTCGCCCTTTTCGAAGACCGCCGAGAATTCAGCCTTGCTGCGGATGCGCTTGTCTCTAGCGAAGGTGTATCGGCGAAGTGATTTGGTCATCGCGGCACACGGCGTCGATCAGAGATGCTTTTCCGCGAGCCAGCGCTCGGCATCCAGCGCCGCCTTGCATCCCGTGCCGGCGGCGGTGATCGCCTGCTTGTATATGGGATCGGCGACGTCGCCGGCGGCAAAAACGCCCTCGACGCTCGTCGTCGTGCGCGCCGGATCCTTGAGCACGATAAAGCCCTTTGCGTCCAGCTCGATTTGCCCGGCGAGGAATTTGGTGTTGGGCGTGTGGCCGATCGCGACGAACACGCCGGTGGCTTCGATGAGCTGCGTCTGGCCGGTTTTGACGTTCTTCACGCGCACGGCGGTAACGCCTTTTTCCTCTTCCCCGAGCACTTCCTCGACGACCGAATCCCAGACCGGCTTGACCTTCGCGTGGCTCAGCAGCCGATCGGCCATGATCTTGCTCGCCTTGCTCATGCTGTCGCGGCGATGCACCAGGTGAACGGCGCTGGCGAACTTGGTCAGGTAATGGCCTTCTTCCGCCGCCGAATCCCCGCCGCCGACGACGATCAGCGGCTTGTTGCGGAAGCGCGGGAGCGCGCCGTCGCACACCGCGCACGCGGAGACGCCGCGGTTCTTGTACTTCTCCTCGGATTCCAGGCCGATGTAGTTCGCGCTGGCACCCGTGGAGATGATCAGCGCGTGCGCTTCGATGCTGTCGCCGCCGAGCGTCTTGAGCGTAAATGGACGCTTCTTGAGGTCGAGCGAGACGACGTCGTCGGTGACGATGCGCGTGCCGTAGCGTTCGGCCTGCTCGCGCATCTTCATCATCAGCTCGGGCCCGTTCACGCCCTCCGGGAAGCCCGGGAAATTCTCGACTTCCGTGGTGAGATTGAGCTGGCCGAGCGGGAGCGTGCCTTTGAGGCGATTGTCTTCGGTGAGCGCGCCTTCGTAAATGACGGGCTGGAGGTTGGCGCGTGCCGCGTAGATGGCCGCGGTCCATCCCGCGGGGCCGGAACCGATGATCACAACTTTTTCGACCATCCCCTGATTGTAGGCGAGGCCGTCAATTTTTCATCAGTGCCGTAGACGACGCCGCGTGGCGAAAAACGCGACTGTACCGACCAATGCGATGCAGGACGGTTCGGGGACGCTGTCGCCGAACTGGTTGACGTCGTTGCCGTTGGTCGCGTTTACCGTCAGGCCGGAAAGATCAAGACCGGAGACGTAATAGATGTCCGCACCATAAGCGCCGCTGAGGCTGACGTTATTGAACGAGACGCCGTCGATGTTGCGAAGCGGATCGGTCGGCCGCGCGCGGAGGGAATTGAGGCCGTAGATCAGCGCCACTTCGCCCAAGCCGCCGGTAGCGGTGATGTTCGCGTAGCTGATGTTGTCCCAGAACGGGAACTCGTCGCTCCCGTTGTTGAGCTGATCAACGTTGACGGTCGGATCGCCGGGGTTGGCGACGTTGAACTGCGCTGGGTCGTGCAGCGACGTCGGTGAGAGTTCCTTGCTCCCGTAGTGGTCGCCCGCGTTGTACCAGCTGTTGATGATGATCGGATAGCGGACGTTGGTCATGGTGATGTCGGAGAAGCTGATATTCTTGACCACGCCCCCGCCCCCGCTGGATTGGATGGCCGCCGCGCCGCTCTTGAGGCGCAGGCCGTTGTCGGTGCCGTTGAAGGTGACGTGATTGACGTTCAGTCCGTCCATTCCGGCTTGAGTCTGCCCGCCGATCGAGATGCCGTGGCCGCGGCCGATGGTGTCGTTGGTGATCGTGACGTCGCCGACGAAGGTGCCGCTCGGTTTGGCGACGATATCGTCGTCGCCGGAGTTGATCGTCGAGTTCTTGATCAGGATGTGCTGGCCGGAGTAGTCGATGGCGTCGGTGTTCGAGAGATAGTCGCCGTGCTGCTGGACGGTGAAGTTGTCGTTGATGTTGATGCCGTCGATGGTCATGTTCGTCATGTTCTCGACGACCAGGTGGAAGTTGCCTGAGTTCTGGATCTTCACGCCGGTGACGAGCAGGCGGTTGATGTTCTGGAGATCGACCAGGTGATTGGAGGTGGTGGCGGTGGCGCGGCCGTCGATCGAGCCGGCGCCACTGATCTCGATGTCGTGCAGGCCCGAGCCGCTGGTCTTGATCAGCGCGGCGCCGGGCGTCGCGTCCTGGATGTTCGCGCCGGCGGCCAGATTGAGATTGATGCCGCTGGAAAGCGTCAGAACGTTGCTCAGATACGTGCCGGCGGGCACTTTGACCGTGCCTCCGCCGGCGGCGGCCGCGGCGGAGATCGCGTTGCGGAGATTGGTCGTGTCGGTGGTGCTGGTTCCGGTGGCGGCGGGGACGGTGAAGGTGTGCGCGGGATCGCTGGCAATCATCGGGAGCGCGGGATCGGCCCAGGCGCTTCCGACCCCGAGCGCGAGCGCGGCGGCTGCTGCAAAAAGTGCAAATCGCTCAGGTAAACCGACAAACATCCACGCGCCTCCGAATCGGCGGAATGGTAGCGAATGCGGTTGTCGGCTTTCGGGCAAAGTGTTGCGTTTTTGCGCGCCAGGCTAAGCCCGCGGCTTTAGCCGCGGGCGTTCACCGGTGGCTAAAGCCATCAGCTCGGCAAGAAAGCGAGCGTGAACGGCGCAGCGGAATCATATCGATGCTATCCCGCGACCAGCGAAGCGACCGCATCCCCGACCTGCGACGTGCCCGCTGTCCCACCCAGATCGCGCGTGTGGTTCTTACGGTCCGCGACAACCTTCGCGCATGCCGCATTGATGGACTTCGCCGCCTCCGCCTGCCCGAGGAAATCGAGCATCATTGCGACGCTGAGGAACGTCGCGATCGGGTTGGCGTAGCCTTTGCCCGCGATGTCCGGCGCCGAGCCGTGCACGGGCTCGAACATGCTCGCAGCTTCTCGCGTCGGATTGATGTTGCCCGAGGCGGCCATGCCCATTCCGCCCTGAATCGCCGCGCCCAGGTCCGTGATGATGTCGCCGAACATGTTTGTGGTAACAATCACGTCGTAGATCTTCGGCTTGGTCACCATGTACATCGTGCAGGCATCGACGTGGTGGTAATCCGTGGCGATGCCGGCGTAGTCCTTCTTCACTTCCTCGAACGCGCGCATCCAGAGGTTGTGTGCGAAGCGAAGGACGTTGGTTTTGGCGACGAGCGTGACCTTCTTCCGATTGAACTTCCGCGCGTACTCGAAGGCGTAGCGGATCGCGCGCTCGACGCCGCGGCGGGTCGTCACCTCGATCTGATTGGCCACCTCGTGCGGCGTGTCCTTGTACAAAAACCCCCCGTTGCCACAGTAGAGGCCTTCGGTGTTCTCGCGAACAATGACCATGTCGATGTCGCCCGCCTGCACGTTCGCCAGCGGCGTCGGCACGCCCGGCAGAAGCTTGGTCGGCCGCAGGTTGATGTACTGATCGAGCTCGAAGCGCATCTTGAGCAGGATCTCGGTCTCGATCAGCCCCTGCGGGATGAGGGCATTGCCGCGCGGATCGGCGCCGACGGCGCCGAATAGGATCGCATCGTGCGCCGCCAGCTCCTTGAGCGACGAATCCGGGAGCGTGATCTTCTTCTCGAGGTAGTACTCGGCGCCGAACGGATAGTCGGTCGTGTGGTACACGAAGCCGAACTTTTTGGCGGCGACTTGAAGGACCTTGAGGCCTTCGGGAATGACTTCCTTCCCGACGCCGTCGCCGGGCATGACTGCGATCTTCATGGCCGTCACGATAGCGGATCAGAGCAGGCTGTCGAGTGCGGCACGGGCGGCTTCGTCCGTGACTGCTCCTTCGCGGCGAAGGCGCTCGATGTCGTCGCTGATTGCGAGCGAGCCTTCGGGCAGCGGCCGCTCGCGAATCGAGACATCGGCGCCGGCGAGGATGGCGGCGCGCATCTCGGCGTCGGGGATCAACACGCCGTAGGCGGGGGCGCGCGTCGGCTGCGTCGCGTGGGGAAGAAGCACTTGCGCGCAGATGACTCGCAGTGTTTCGGAGAGATGCCGGCGGAAGATCGGAAGTTGATCCGGCGGCTGAACGTCGTAGAGCCGCTCGATCGCCTTCTGCGGCGTGGTCGCGTGCAGTTGCGTGATGACCGTCCGCCCTACCGACGCCGCCTGCACGCACGCCTGTACCGCATCGGGCGAGCGCAGTTCGCCGACAAGGATGATGTCAGCGTCCTGGCGCAGCGACGCGGCGATGCCGGTGATGAAATCGGGAACATCCAAGCCGAGCTCGCGCTGCGTGACGAGCGATCGCTTCGGAGTCAGGCGGATTTCGATCGGATCTTCGACGGTGCAGATGTGTTTCTCCGCAGTCGCGTTGATGTGATCGAGGACGCTGAGCATCGTGGTCGTCTTTCCGGAGCCGACGCGGCCGGTGAAGATCGCGAGCCCGCCCGCGGGCGATTCGATCGCGCGCAGCACCGGCGGTGGGAGCTGGATCGTTTCGAGCGGCAGCGTTTTCACGGTGATCAGGCGGACGACGAGCGCGAGCTGGCCGCGCGAGGTCGCGATGGTCATCTGCCCGTCGATCACGCCCACGAGCGAACATGACGTGACGATCGTGCCGGCTTCGCCGAGCGTGGCGAGGCGCTCTTCGCCGACCGCGGCGGTGGCGATGGCGCGGATGTCCGCTTCGCTCAGCGCGTCGCCGTCGCCGCGCACGATCGCGCCTTTGACGCGAAAGCTGATCGGCTCATCGGGGAGGAGGAACAGCTCGCTCGCCTTGCGATCGGCGGCGGATTGCAGCGCTCGTTCGAGCTGCGGCGGTTGCTGGATGGCCATGGTGGCTCCTCATCTTGGTCACAACGGCAGTTGGTTCTTCAGTCGCTCGCGCAGTTTCTCCCGCGCGTCGTGCAGGCGACGCTTGACGGTGCCGGTCGGAATCGACAACCGATCGGCGACCTCACGGATGTCCAGCTCCGCGAGGTAATGCAGCGCGGCAGCTTCGCCGCTTCGCTTGGGCAGCAACTCGATCGCGCGGCGGACGGTGTCACATCGCTCATCGGTCAATGCAACATCGATCGGCGTCGGCTGAACGCGATCGCCGCGGTCGTGACGGATCTCGTGCCGGCGGCGACCGATCCGGTTCGCCTCGGTGCGGACGACCTGCCTGAACCAGCCGGGGAAGGCGGAGGGCTCTCGAAGATCCTCCAGTCGCAAGAGCGCCGTCACGAATGCGACCTGCACGGCGTCCTCGGCGGCGTGGACGTCTCCGCCGAGTAGCGCGGTGGCGAAATCGATCGCCCACGGCTGAAATCGCCGCACCAGCTCCGCCACCGCCGAGTCATCGCGTGCGCGGCAGCGGAGAAGAAGCTCGCTCAGCAGTTCAGGCACGTCGCCTCGTTCTGCACACCTACGAGGAGCCGGGAAAGAACATAAAGGTTCGGGTGCATCCCGGAATTGTCATGCTGAGGTACTCCGAAGCATCTGCGTGCCCGCGCCCAGATGCTTCGCAGTACCTCAGCATGACATCGAGCGAGAATCGTCGACGTTCAACAGTCGCATGACCGCCGCCACTTTCTCCTCCAGCGTCCCATTTCCGCTGATCCAGTGGACGTGACGAAAGCGGCGGAACCATTTCATCTGTCGCCGGGCAAGCTGCCGGGTGGCGATCTTGATCTGCTCGATCGCGTCATCGAGCGACGAGCGGCCGGCGAGGTGGTCGATCAGCTCGCGGTAGCCGGTGGCTTCGCCGGCGGTCTTGGAGAGGGTGCCGAAGCGATCGAGCAGGCGTCGCGTTTCGTCAAGCCAGCCGGTTTCGATCATCGATTTGACGCGGGCGTTGATCCGGCGGTTGAGGGCTTCCTTCTCCCAATCGAGACCGATCCAGACTGCCTCGTGGCGCGCTGTTGGCTCGGCCCACTCGCGCTGGAGGGACGAGATCGGCTCGCCGGTCAGCTCATGGACTTCGAGCGCGCGGATGAGTCGCTTGATGTCGTTGCGATGAATGCGTGCCGCGGCGGCGGGATCGACACTCGTCAGCCGCGCGTGCAGCTCGTCGTTCGACAGCCCTCGCAGCCGGTCACGGATCTCGGCGCTGGCACCCGGGCCTTCGAACATGCCTTCGAAGAGCGCCTTGTAGTAAAGCGGCGTGCCGCCGGTGGCGATGAGCGGAACGCCCCGCCGCCGCGCTTCGGCGATCGTCGCATCCGCCAACTCGACAAAGCGGGCAACGGTGAATTCCTGGTTCGGCTCGACGAGGTCGATGAGATGATGTCGGACGCGATGCCGCTCGTCGGCGGTGGGCTTGGCGGTGCCGATCTCCATGTGCCGGTAGACCTGCATCGAATCGACGCTGAGGATTTCCCCGCGCGTGCCGCCGGTGCGCGCGGCGAGCTCGAGAGCGAGCTCGCTCTTGCCCGACGCGGTCGCTCCGAGGATGACGAGGATTTTCATGGTTGGAACTGCCATGCCTGCACGTGGCTGCCAATTATGCAGATTCGGCGAAAACGTCCGAAAATGCGCGTTTTTGTAAGTGGCCACTCTACCGCGATTTGCGATCGCCCCGCCGCGTCGACTTCTGGCATCGCGTTTGATTTAGGGTTTTGCATTGAAGGGAACTATCAACACCTGAGGAGGTTTGTCATGGCATTACCGACACGAGTTCAACGCGGCAACGGCAACCAGGGCGATGCGTTCGAATCAGCGCAGCGCGAGTTCGACAACCTGCTGGGCCGATGGCTGGGCGGACGGGAAATCAGCAACGGCGGCGGGAACTATCTTGCACCCTACGCCGTCGACGTGCGCGAGGACGCCGACCACATCTACGTCGAGGCCGAGCTGCCCGGCTTCAAGAAGGATGACGTCGACATCACGCTGGAGAACCAGACGCTGACCATCGCCGCCGAGCGGAAGGAAGAGACGCAGGGCGACGGCGCAAAGAAAGGCGAGCACCTGCTGCACGAGCGGCGTTACACGCGCTTCCTCCGCAGCTTCACGCTTCCGCCGACGGTCGATGAGCAGAGCGTCAACGCGAAGCTCAACGACGGCGTGCTGACGATTACGCTGAACAAGCGCGAGGAAACCAAGCCGCGGAAGATCAGCGTTTCCTAGCTTCATCGACGTCACTTCGTTTGATGTCGTAGATGAGTATTTTGGCCGTGAGCGGACGTAACACTTCGCTCACGGCTTTCTTATGAATGGGATGATCTTGGTAAGACTGGAGCGACGACTCATTTCGGAAGGTAATGACGAACGCCACGTCGTAGCTGGAATCGACAACCGCCCGTGTTGAAGGAACGGGTACGCCGGCCAGCACGTTCGCCACTCCTGGAATCTGTTCCAGTCGCAGCGATTCCATGATGAGTTTGTGTCGATCGGCGAATTGCCAGGCTGCTTCAACCAGCACAGCACGACATGAGTCACCGAAGACTCGCCGCCCGCTTTACCGATCTCTCTGGAAGTGGTCGCGCATCCGACCGTACAGGCGAGGAAGAGCAGAAGAGGCGTTCGTTTCATTTGTTGAGATTCTCCGCCACAATCTTCGCGTTTCGTTGAAGTACGGGCAACTTCACGCGTTTCATCGCGCTGTGGCGGAGGGCGCTGCGATACTCGTCATTGCCCCACCGCAGCACGTCGTTTACATCGAGCGTGCCGGTGGTGAAGCGCGGCGTCAGCTCGGGTGCGATCGCCTCGGGCACGCGCTTGTTGAAGGGGCAGACGTCCTGACAGATGTCACAGCCGAAGATCCAATCTGAAATTTGAGATTTCGAAT
>JAICTV010000263.1 GCA_025936175.1 Phycisphaerae bacterium | reverse complement strand
TCGCCTGGGCGAAATCGCCGCTGGGACCGTGGACCAAGTCGAAAAAGGGGCCGATCCTGCATCAGGTGCCGGGCGTCGTCAGCGGCCCCGGACATCACTGCTTCATCGATTCGCCCGACGGCAAGGAGTTGTTCATCGCGTATCACACGCACCAGTTCATCGGCGAGCCGGGCCCGCCGAGGCAGCTGGCGATCGATCGCGTGACCTGGGTCGAGCACGCCGGCGGAGCGTCCGGCGAGTTTCCGATGATCAAAGTGGCCGGCCCGACGATTACGCCGCAGCCGATGCCGTCCGGCTCCGCGCCGCTGGCGCGCGGGGAGAATGATGAGTTCAACACGCGCGATTTAGATCGTCGCCGCTGGGACGTCTTCAGCGAAGACCCGCGGCACTGGGCGTTGCGCGAGGGCCGGCTCGTTATCCAGATGTTCGACGGCGACGTGTACGAGGATCGCTCGGACCTGTCGAACCTTTTCCTCGAGCGTGCGCCCGAGGGCGACTTCGACGTCGTCACGCGCGTCGCGGTGAAGCCGGAGAAGGATTTCGAGCAGGCGTTCCTCACGCTCTGGCAGAACCACAACCAGTTCGTGAAAGTCGCCGTCCTGCACTCGCACGGCGGGCTGAAGTACGAGATCGGGGTCGAAGATCACATGAAGTACGACTCGACCCTCTTCGACGCCGACGCGAACGTCAAAGAATTCGGACTGAAGATCGGCAAGCGCGGTGATGAGTACGAGTTCTCGATCAACCACGACGCCTCCGCCTGGCGAAACCTCGGCAAGCGGTCGATCGAGCTGGTAAATATCCGCGCGGGCCTGGGCGCGTGCTCGCCGCAGAGCGCGAGGGATATCCCCGCGGCCTTCGATTTTGTACACTTCGCGGCCCAAAACCATGGCGAAGCGAAGACCACAACGACGAGCGGCGAAAAACGCTGACACCGACAGCAGCATCGTGACCGTCGGCCTGACGCAGATGGCGTGCGTCGCCGATTTCAAGACGAACCTTCGCAATCAGCTCCGCCTCACCGAGCAGGCCGCCGCCGCGGGCGCGGACGTCATCTGCACGCAGGAACTCTTCGGCAGCCAGTACTTCTGTCAGGTCGAAGACCACCGCTTCTTCAAGCTCGCCGAGACGATTCCCGGCCCGAGCACCGACGCGTTCGCGAAGATCGCGAAGAAGCACCGCACGGTCATCATCGCGTCGCTCTTCGAACGCCGCACGCAGGGCCTTTATCACAACACGGCGGCGATCATCGACGCCGACGGATCGATCCTGGGCATCTATCGCAAGATGCACATCCCGGACGATCCGCTCTACTACGAGAAGTTCTATTTCACGCCCGGCGACACCGGGTTTCGCACGTGGAATACCAGGCACGCGAAGATCGGCGTGCTGATTTGCTGGGACCAGTGGTTCCCCGAAGGCGCACGGCTGACGGCGATCCAGGGCGCGCAGATCCTCTTCTACCCTACGGCGATCGGCTGGCACCCGAGCGAGAAGGCGGAGTACGGCGTCGCGCAGCACGAATCGTGGGAGCTGATCCAGCGATCGCACGCGGTCGCCAACGGCTGCTACGTCTGCGCGCCAAACCGCATCGGTGTCGAGCACATCCTCGACGCAAGCGGCAAACCCGTCAGCGCCGAAGGGATCGAGTTCTGGGGCCAGTCCTTTGTCGCCGCGCCCAACGGGCAGATCGTCAAGCGCGCGTCGGTGGACAAGGAAGAGGTGCTGATCGTCCCGTGCGATCTGGACAAGGTCGAGTTCAGCCGCACGCACTGGCCCTTCCTCCGCGACCGGCGGATCGACGCGTACGAGAACCTCACCAAGCGTTTCGTTGACGCGGTCTAGATTCCGCGAAGGAGGCGGACGTGATGCGCTGGCAATACTTCACGCATGTCGTCGACGCCACCGGCGTGTTCCGCGCCGGCAACGTCAACCCAGTGCAGCTCACGGACATCATGAACTACTACGGCAACCAGGGCTGGGAGCTGGTCAATGCGTTCGACACCAACGCCGCCGGCGGCGGGTCGCGCTTCATCGTGCTCTGCTTCAAGCGGCCGATCGACGCTGGCGCGCCGGTTCCCGTCATTCCCGCGTGAGTACTGAGTCAATCCATGCCAAAAGTGAAAGTCCTCGACAAGACGCCGGCGCAGCTCGGCTACACGTTTCCGCCGGAGTGGGCGGCGCATCGGGGGACGTGGTTTAGTTGGCCGCGGCCGGAGGGAATTTCGTTTCCTTCCAAGTACCACACCGTGCCGGAGAACCTCGCGCGGATCATGGGCGAGATACAGTCGCGCGAGCAGGTGCACATCAACGTGCCGAACGAGAACTGGGAGCACGTCGTTCGCCAGCAGCTCAAGGAGCACGGCTGTCCGACGACCAGCGTGTTCTTTCACTTCATCAAGACCAACGAGAGCTGGTGCCGCGATCATGGGCCGGCGTTTGTGAAGAACGGGTCGAAGACGGCGATTGTCGATTGGGGCTTCAACGCGTGGGGCGGGAAGTATCCGCCCTATGACGATGACGACGCCGTGCCGACGCGGATCGCGGAAGAGCTGAAGTTTCCGGTGTTTTATCCTCGTGGCCTGGGCGTCTCGCCCGAGCGTTCTCGCGGAGCGGCTCACGCCGATGCGCTCAAGCGAGACGCCCAGGCCACGTTGGGGCGCATCGTGGTGATGGAAGGCGGGTCGGTCGAGTTCAACGGCGCCGGGACCGTGCTGACGACGACGAACTGCCTGCTCAACAAGAACCGCAATCCGAAGCTCTCAAAAAAACAGATTGAGCAGTACCTCAAGGACTACTACGGCCAGCGGCACGTCTGTTGGCTGACGGGCGGGATCGAAGGCGACGACACGGACGGCCACATCGACGACCTTGCGCGGTTCCTCTCGCCGACCAAGCTCGTGATGGCGGTCGAGGATGATCCCAAGGACGCGAACCATCGCGTGCTGCGAAGTGTGCGCAAACAAGTGGATAAGCTGCGCGACCAGGACGGGCGAGCGTTCGAGATCATCGAGATCCCCATGCCGCGCGCCGTCGTTCACGACGGCCAGCGCCTGCCGGCGACTTACGTGAACTTCTACTTCGTCAACGGCGCGCTGCTGGTGCCGACGTATCGGGATCGGAAGAACGATCGCAAGGCGATCGAGATCCTTCGGTCGCATCTCCCGAAACACGAGGTGATCGGGATCGACTGCGTGGAACTGATCTGGGGACTGGGCGCGATCCACTGCCTGACGCAGCAGTGGCCGCGGTGACCGCAGCCTCAACGTGATCGCGCGACGAATGTCATTCCGAGGTACACCGAGGAATCTCGGCATACGACTCGCGTTCGACTCCGAGATCCTTCGCGGAGTACCGCTCGGGATGACACGTTTTTTGGTAGACGATGCGGCGAAGCAAGTCGCGGCGCGGGCCGCTACTTCCCGCCCGGCTCGGGCGAATCGGGTTTGTTGAGGATCATCACGACGGCGGAGATGACGCTCGTCCACAGGCCGTTCTTGTCGCCCTCGGCGGTTTGGACGAACGCGCGGGTCTTCACGATTTCGCCGCCCATCTTGTACTGCTGCTCGCGCTCTTCCCACGCCTTGTCGGCGTCGAAGGGGATGCCGAGCGTCGTCGCCAGCATCGTGGCGGCGAGGTCTTCGCAGAGGTCTTCGGTCTTCTTCTCGCTCATCCCGTAGCCGTGGTGCTCGGCGATGTAACCGTGCACGTGGTTCTTCGGGATTGCCAGACCGATGCCGGCGCAGATCAGGCGGTTGGGCTCGTCGGTGGCGGCCTCGGCGAGCACGACGAAGGTGATCTGCCCCGCCTTGAGCTTCGGGAGGCCGGCGTCCTTGCTGATGATCTTGCAGCTCGTCGGGTAGATCGAGCTGACACGGACGAGGTTCTGTTTTTCGATGCCGGCGTCGCGCAAGGCGAGCTCGAAACTCATCAGCTTCTGCGGATGCCGCCCGACGCCCTTGGTGAAGAAGCATTCCTTGGGCATGAAGTCGTCGCCATTGACCATCGAGGGTTTTCTCCGAGGGAAAATGTTGCGCGCCGGGTCCGCGGTCGCTTGCTCGTGAAGGCGCGGATTATATCGGCATGGTCCGGCGCGAAAAGAGAATCGCACCGGAAAAATCGAGTCATTGAGCCATCGAGTCGTTGAGTGATTGAGCAGTGACTCAATGACTCAATGACCCGATGACGCAATGACTCGATCAGATCCCGCCCTTGTGGTCGGGCGGGAAGAGCAGAACGGGAACTTTGGTGTTCTTGATCAGCTCCACCGGCACGTTGCCGGCGAGCAGGCGGGCGAAGACGTTCTTGCCGGTCAGCCCCAGCACGATCAGCGTCACCTGCCGCTCGACCGCCGTGTTGAGGATCGCGCGGGCGATGTCGTCGCTGAACATGAGCAGAGTCTGAACGTTGACGCCCTTCTCCTCGAGCTTCTGGCGGAGCAGCGAGATGGCGGATTCGCCGTCGGCCTGCTCCTGCTCGCGCATCTGTCCGCCGGAGGGACGTGACACGTGCACGACCAGCACCTCGGCGCCCAGGCGTTTGGCCATATCGCCCAGCGGCTCGGCGATGCGCTCCGAGGCCCAGGGGCTGCTGACGGCGATCATGATTCGGCTCATACCGATAGTCGTTAGACGTTATGGGAACGCGGAAGTCAATGCGGATGACAGGCTCAGGGGGTGACAGGATGACAAGGTGAAAATGCGCATCAAGCTCGATGTCGTTTGTGTCGTTTGTCACCTTGTCACCCCCTCACCTTGTCACCTTGTCGTCTCTTCAAGCAGCGCCTTCATCCGCCGCAGCGCCTTGCCGCGATGACTGATCGCGTGCTTCTGCTCGGGCGACAGCTCGGCGGCGGTCTTGTCGTATGGCGCAAAGAAAAACAGCGGATCGTAGCCGAAGCCGTTGGCGCCGCGCGGGGCGTGCAGAATCGTGCCTTCGACCGAATCCTGCGTCGTCAGCACGATCCGCCCGTCGCGATCGGCCAGCGCGAGCACGCAGACGAAACGCGCGGCGCGGCGATCGTCCGGGACGTCGGCAAGCTGCGCGAGCAGCGTCGCGTTGTTATCCGCATCACCTTTGCCGGTGTTGTTCACTTGGGCCCACCGCGCGCTCAGCACGCCGGGAGCGCCGTCGAGCGCGTCGACGACCAGCCCGCTGTCATCCGCCAGCGCCCATGATTCGAGCTTCTTCGCGTAATAGGACGCCTTGAGACACGCGTTGGCGCGAAAGGTCCCGCCGGTTTCCTCGGCGACGGGGATGTCGCGATGCGCTGAGAGGTCAGACCACTCGAAGCGCTCAGCGTCCCCGCCGAAAAAACGGCGGGGTCCTGCCCCGAGCATCTCGCGGAATTCCTTCGCCTTGCCGGCGTTGGCCGTTGCGATGACGAGCTTCATGCCACTTCCCCTTCGCGCTGTCGGGAGGGCGAGGCTCCCGCCGACCCGCGCTGTCTCGTCGATCGAACAACCGGCTCGGCAGGAGCCTCGCCTCCCGAATCGCGTTACTGCTGCCCCAACGAGCGAAGCTGGCCCGCGCCCGGCGGCTGGCTGGGGGTGGCGGGGCCGACCAGCGAGGGCGGCGGCGCGTTCTGCCGCAGCAGCGACGGTCCCTCGTGCGGGATGGGCACGAGCAGCGACGAGTCCTTCGTCTCCTTCATCTCGCCGCTCGCCGGGTCCTTTGCCTTTTGCACCACCTCCGCGCCGTTGAGCGCGTGGGTCGGATACTTCTGCATCGTCGCCAGCAGCGACGGATCGACGATCTCGGTGCGCGGCGCCAGCGCCCGCACGCGCTGCCCTTCGCGGTTGCGGATCTCGACGTTGTTCATGCCGGCGATCGGCGTCGGGAGCACCAGCACATCCTGCGTCGGATCGTGCGCGATCGCCGTCTGCTCGTCCTGCTCGCGCACCGCCTCGCGCGGCCAGGAGCCGATGCAGACGGAGCTGGCGGTCGGACCGTGATAGTAATACGCCTCGATGCCCGCCTTGCGCGCCTCGCGGACGGCGTCCACCGCCGCCTGCTTGCGTGCGGGTGAGTCCTTGTACACGCCGATCTCGACCGACCAGTAGCCCGGCGCGTTGCGCAGGTCCCACTCCGGCGGCGCGGTGGGATCGGGCGCGGTGACCTCGACGAAGAAGCAGTGCTGGAAGATCTTGTTCCCCTGCGGGTCGAGCAGCGCGTTGATCTTCTCGCGGTCGCGCTGCGCGCGCTCCGATTCCTTCTTGTCCTTCGGGTCGTTGATCGAGCGGTAGAAGCCGTAGTAGAGCGTGCTCTCGTCTTCCGAGTGGATCACGTACCAGTCGTTCATCTTGGTGAGCTTGATCAGCTCGCCCTTGAACGCGTTGGCCTGCTCGACGTGCGCGACGCCGGGGATCGCCTGGCAGTAGATCGTCCACTGCGCGTCCCTGGGGGGGATGGGCGAAGCGTTGGGATCCGCCTTGGCAGGCGCGGGCGCCGGCTCCTGCGGCTTGGGCTTGGCCAGCGCGATTCCCGCGCCGGCGATCAGCGCGACGCACAGCAACGACAACACGAGTGTGGTTTGACGGCACATGGGCGCGGATTTTAGCGAAGGTCGATCGAAAGAACGCAACGGCGGCACGGATCGCAACATCAGATAACGCTGGCCATCGCTTCCCCCGCCCGTGCGGCACCGAGAGACTAGTCATTTGCCCACGCCGTCGCAACGGTGATCACGGCAAATCGGGGCTGTTTTGAGGTGTGACTGTGAGCTGCGACGCGAATACCCGAGGACCGGGACGTCAATCCCGCTCACGGGGGATTCATCACCGTCGCGTCGCCCCCGGCCGCCGCGACGTGCCCGCCCAGCGGCGTGACGAGCTTCGGCGGAATGCTGCTTAACTCCCAGAGCCACCCGTTGCCGTTGTCCTGCGGGGCGGCGTCCATCGTCACCTTGATCGTCTGCGCACCGGTGGCGACGCCCGTCACGCCCGCGGCCGCACCGCTCCCGCCGTCCTCCCGCAGCCTGAACAGACCCCACGTTCCCCCTGTCGCGCCGCTCTCGACGCTGACGGGCTGATCG
>JAICTV010000209.1 GCA_025936175.1 Phycisphaerae bacterium | reverse complement strand
GCGCGGCGGTCGTCGGCGCGTTGACGAACACTTCGACGTTGCCGCCGGGGCCGAGCCGCATGATGAACTGATCGTTGCCATTGGACGCGGAGTAGGTGGGCGAAGATTCGAACGCGCCGATGTCCGGGGCGGCGCCGTAGTTGTTCCCGAAGCCGTAGAAATCGTGCGTGCCCGGGTCGATGCTGAAGTTCGAGAGCTTCATCCCTTTGTTGATCAGCGGGGAAGCCGGCAGGAGCTGATACGCGGTGAGCGTACCGAGTCGGGCGGAGTCGCCGATCGTCCCGCCGCCCCCGGCGGAGACGAACTTGGGATCGCTCGACGCGCCGACGGAGCCGCCGTTGTACTTCTCCTGTCCGGTGCCGCGCCAGGTCGATAGATCGGCGTAAGTCGTTCCGCCCCATTTGATCGCGAAGGTCCCGCCGGAGGCGTACCAGTCGTTGCCCTGGAAGAGGACGGAACTGCTGGAGTACGCGGAGTTGCTGTTGAGCAGTGTCGCGCCGCCGGTGGTGTAGAAGATGTTGTTGCGGAGCTGATTGTTCGCGCCGACGCCGGTGATCTTGACCGCGGCGATGGAGGTGTCGCTCGTCGGCGAGATGTAGACGGTGTTCTGATAGACGTCGTTGTTGGCGACGGCGGAACCGCCACCCATGTAGATGCCGGCGTAGTGGCTGTGTCGTCCGTCGTTCTGGCTGATGTTGTAGCGGACGGTGTTTCCGCCGAACGCGCGGGCGCCCGTGAACTGATAGAGCAGGTAGCCGGCGCCGTCGTTGTCGTGGGAGTAGTTGTATTGGAGGACGGAGTTGGTGACGCCGCCGTCGAAATCAAACCCGCCGCCGTCAAGGCTCGCCGAGCCGGTTTGATTCGCGTACGACTCGTTGTATTGGATGGCGATGTCGTTGGAATCCCACGTCCAGATGCCGATCGGTCCGCCCCCGGTGTAGTTGCAGTTCTGCCCGTTGTTCCAGGCGATGCAGCGTTCGATCGTTCCGCCGTCGGTGTCGCCGACGATGATGCCGGTGCCGGAGTTGCTCCCCTTGTTCGGCAGCCCGCCGTTGTTGAACGCCCGGCAGTCGCCGATGTAGACGCCGGAGTTGGAGTAGGCGGCGGAAGCGGCGCTGAAGGAGCCTTCGACGCCGATGCCCTGATCGCCGTTGTCGTGCGCGAGCGAATCGGTGATGCGGACGTCGCTGTAGCCGGCCTTTCCGTTCCCGCCCTCGACGCCGATGCCCGCCCATTTGAAGCCGCTCACGTCTACGTCGTCGATATGAATGTAGCTCAGCTTCGTATCGTTCGAGAGCTTGTTGATGAAGTAGATGCCGGATCCGGCGTTGGTGCCGGTGGCGCCCAGGCCGTTCCAGTTGCCGGCCAGCGCAATGTCCTGCACGTTCACGCCGCCGACGTTCTGACCGTAGATGCCAAAGCCGTCGCCGGAATTGATCGTCGCGCGGCCGGCGCCGTACGAGGCGATCGTCACGGCATTCGACGACGTGCCCGAATCGCCGCTGTTGAGCACCATCGTGCCGAACGTTTCGTTGAGCGAGACGTCGTCGGCGTACAGGACGGACGTGCCGTCGTTCTTGGTGACCCAGACGTCCGCGTAATCGAAGCCGGCCGGCGCGACGACGGCGGCGGAGTATTGCGTCCACGACGCGGACGTGATCTTGAAGCTGAAGGAGCCGACGGTGTTGCCGTTGCTCGTGAAGCTCACGCCCGCGTAGGCGTTGCCCGTGCCGCTGGCGAGCTTGGCCCACACTTTGAGCAGATAGGTGTGATTGGACGAAAGCTTGGATGTGACGACCTCTCCATGTCCGCCGCTCCCGGTGCCGCCGACGCGCATCGCCTTCGTGCCGCTGTGATAGTTCCCGCTGGTCGTGGTGATCGTGGTGTTGCCGGCGATCGCATCGAAATTCTCGGACCAGCTATTGAAGGTCCCGGACTCGAAGCCGCCGTCGCTGACGAGGTTCGTCGTGCTGTTCGCAGCCGCGTTGAACGTCGCGCCCCCTTGCAGCAGCACCTGATCGCCGGCGTTCAGGTCGATCGAGTTGACGCGCGTGATGGATTTCCACGGCGCGGAGGATGACGTGCCGGCGTTGGCGTCGTTCCCGCTGGGGCTGAGGTAGTAAGCGGTGAGAAGCTGTCGCGGCTCGACGGCTTCGAACAGGAAGGCAGAAGCGCGGCATCGCCGACGGCGGCGGCGGGCGGTACGAATTCCCGGCAACATCGGTGGTGCTCCTGCGACGTCCTCAAAGGTGTGGACCGGGCGGGGCGGAGTATAGCAATCGCACCCGCGCTGCGCGGAGCGCCTTTCTGGCACAGTCGCCCTAAGTTGTTGGCCGGGACCCTGCAAGCTGGCGAACTTGTAGCGGTTCTCTGGAGAGATCGATCGCGGGTGAGATCGACTTAATAGAGACCGACGGTCTTCTCGGTCTTCGCCGGCGCATCCTTCGCCGCGCCCGCGCCCGCGCCGGTCAAACGCGCCGGATCGAGCGAGTGCGACGAGCGGCACAGCTCGAGCAACTCGTTGGTCAGCTTAAGTACGCCTTCCAGATCGTTTTGCGCCGAGGCGGTCTTCTCCAACATTGTGGCAACCGAAGCGATCTGTGGCATGCCGTCCTTGGTCGCGACGGCGGCGATGCGATTGGCCATCGCGCCGAGCATCGACAGGTCGTGCTCGTCCAAAGCGCAGGCGAGACGCTCGATCTCGAGGCGGATGCGCAGGGCGGTCTGCTGCGAGACGCTGAGCGAGCCGGCGCTGCGGTTCTGCCCGCTTCCCTGCACCGCGGCAATCAGACGCTCGACCAGCTCCGGATCGAATTGCTTGCCCGCACAGCGGCGCAGCTCCGTGAACGCCTGCTCGCGATTCTTCGGGCGGTGGTAGGGGCGATCGGAAACCATTGCGTCGAACGCGTCGGCGATCGTGAGGATGCGCGCGCCCAGCGGGATGTCGCGGCCGGTCGGCAGGCCCGGGTTCTCCGGGTTGCCGTTGAACCACGCGTGGTGCGTGCGGACGATGTCCGTCAGCGCCGAAGACCCGAACGCCGCCGAGATGATCTCCACGCCCATCTGGTCGTGCGTCCGCATCACCTTCCATTCGTCTTCCGTGAGCGCGCCGGGCTTGAGCAGGATGGCGTCCGGCACGCCGAGCTTGCCGATGTCGTGCAGCATCGCCGCCACTTCCAGCAGGAAGCAGTCGTTGATTCCCACCAGGCCCTTGGCGGTGGCGACGCAAAGATCGGCGACGCGCTGGCTGTGCTCCGCGGTGGCGGCGTCGCGATGCGCCAGGGCGCTCATCAGCGCGGTGACGGCATGGAACGGGATCGGCATGGCCGGCTCGTTCGCATGCTGGGCGGCGTGAGCGTCGCGCGAGTTGTCCTTCGACTTGTCGATCTCGAAGCCTTCGGGGAGTTGATCGAATCGCACGGACTTGTTTCGCCCCGATCGCTTGGCGAAGTAGAGCGCCTTGTCGGCCTGATCGAGCAGCGACTGCGGATCGCGCGCGTTCAGCTCGATCGCGCTGACGCCCAGGCTGGCGGTGATCTTGACGCCGGCGCATTCCTTCGATTCGATGCCCGTGCGGAAGCGCTCCGCGGCCTGGTGCGCGCCTTCCAGGCCGATCTGCGGCAGGAGGATGCAGAACTCTTCGCCGCCGTAGCGGCAGACCAGGTCCGTGTCGCGCGCCAATTGACGCAGCAGCGACGCGACGTGACGCAGCACCTGGTCGCCGGTGCTGTGCCCGTGACGGTCGTTGATCCGCTTGAAGAAGTCCACGTCCACCATCACGCACGCCAGCGCGTGGCTGTAACGCTTGGCGCTGCTCCACTGCGTCTCGAAGGCGGCGAAGAAGCTGCGGCGGTTCATGCAGCTGGTGAGCGGGTCGGTCGTCGCCAGCGCCTGCAGCTCCTGGTTCTGGCGGTTGATCTCGTCGCGCGACTGCTGAAGCATCTCGAGCATCTGGCGGAGCCGCGCGCTTTTTTCCTCGATCGTGGTGACGTCGTCGAAGGTCGCCAGCGCGCCGCGTGTCGACCCGTCGCCGCCGTGGATGGGCGTGCAGTTGACGCGGAAGGTGCGGGGCGTCTGCGCCTCGTCCTTGAGACCGAGGCGAACGCCGGTGTGCGTGGCGCCTTTGTTGAGCGATTCGAGCCAGGGGAAGTCCTTGGCCAGGTCGTCCGACTGCGGCTCGGTCCACTGCAGCTCGTCCATCGCCGCGCCCTGGAGGTCGATGGTGCTGCGGCCGACGGTGGCAGCGAAGGCGTCGTTCGCCAGCACCACCCGCGCCGACTTGTCGATCACGACCACGCCTTCGGCGAGCGTGTTCAGCATCGTCTTGACCCGATCCGGAATGACCGACGACGGATCGAGGTGCCGCAGCATCCGGCTCAGGTAGAACGCGTAGCCTAGAAAGCCGGCGACGGCGAAGAAAGCGATCAGCGCGATCGCGGGATCCTTGATCCACCCGACGATCCCGCCCTCGTGCAGTGGGCGGAAGACCACTTCCAGCGTTCCCCATTGCTTCTCGTCTTCGAGGATCGGCACGCGCACGTGCGTCGGCGTGGATTTATTGGCGTCGGCGTTCTTCCAGAGGGAGTCGTGGTCCCCGAGCTTCAGAAGCAGTTTGCCGCTCGCGTCGCGCAGGCCGACCGATTGGATGTCGCCGTCGCGCTCGACGATCGTGCGCGTGGTCATCTGCAGCTCGTCGATCGCGCCGCGCTGGGCGGCGAGCGAGCACTGGATCGCCAGCGACTCGCAGAGCTGCTTGCGTCCTTTAAGCGCGGCGTCGCTGGGGCTGGGGATGATCCCCAAACCCTGCGCGGCCAGGATGAGGCTCAGCGTCAAACACGTGACGCCGATGCTCACCCGCGATGCTGCCGAGAAACGCAAACGTCTCATAACTCTCTGACTTGCTCCCTCGCACTAACCGCGCGGTCGTTGACCGCGGGCTAATCGTTGCAAGCTCCCTAATCCATCATCGACTGCAAACGCTCCTCATCCGCGTCGTTTTGCCGGTTTTTCTCTCGCTCCCGGTCCGCGTAATCGAGGATCGGCAGCGGGTCGAGCCACCGCCACAGCGGCAGCGTCGTCAGCAGCGTCGCCACCAGCGACCCGCCACGCAGACACCAGATCACGTAGCCCACCGACAGCAGCGTGGTTGTCATGCTCGCGACGGTGCCGGGCGTCATCCGCCCGCGGACCGTCTGCGTTCCCATTTCCTTCTCCAGCTGATCGAGCTGATGCCACAGCTTCTCGCTCGGCGGCGCTTGCGGTTTTGCGACAACGACCGGCGGCGGAGACGGCGGCGGTGCGACGACCGGGGGCGGCGGCGCGGGCGCGGGCTCCACCGGCGCGGGTGGAACGACGACCTCCACCGGCTTGGGCGGCGGCTGAACCACCGGCTCGGGCGCCTTGGGAGGCGGCTGCGGCGCGGGCTCCTCCGGCGGCGTCGGGACGAAGTCGCTCCCGCCAGTACCCGTCGGCGGCTTCTGCGGCACCGGCTCGGTGTGCGGATGATGTTTCACCGGCGGCGTCACCACGACATCGTCCGGCGGTGGCGGCGGCGGTGGCGGCGGCGGCGGGGGCTCCGGCACCGTCGGATCGCCCACGTCAGGGTGCGTGATCGTCCGAATCACCGCCGCGCTGTTCGCGACGCCGTCGTTCACGCTGAACTCGATATCCCGCGGCGTGCGCGGCGCATTCCCGCCCGCCAGCGTCGAGTACGAAACCGTCTGCAGCACCTCTTCGTATTGCGCGAGCGTCGCCGTTCCGCTGAGTGTGAGCGCGCCGCTGTTCGCATCGAACGCGCCGGTGATGCCGTACTTGGGGGTGAACGTCAGGAACTCCGAGCCCTTGACGTAATCGCCGCTCTTGATGCGGACCGATGCGCCGCCGAGCGTCGTGTTGTCCACGTCCGCCAACGACACACCGGGATCGATCGCCAGCGGCACGCTCGTATCGGCGTAAAGCACGTCGCCCGGCGTGAGCGAGACGGTCGGCGCATCGTTCACCGGATCGACGGTGACGTCGATCGTCGTCTCGACCGACAGCCCGCCGCCATCCGTCGCCTGCACCGTGATCGAGCCGTGCCCGAAGGCGTCCTGCGCCGAGTCGAGGGTCAACTTGCCCGTCGCCGGGTCGATGCTGATGCCCGAAAAGAGCTTGCCGTTGCTCTTGCCGGTGACCGAGAAAACCAGATCGCTGTCGGGGCTCTCGATGTCGTTGAAGAGCTTCCACAGATCGACGGTCGATCGCCCCGCGTCTTCCTGGAGCTCGATGACCAGCGGGTTGGCGGTCGGCGCATCGTTCACCGATGTGATGTTGATCGCGCGGTCGGCGGGATTGCTGTCGGCGACGCCGTCGTTGACGACGAAGCGGACGGCGCGCGCGTCGGTCGTCGGGTTGTCGCCGGTGTTGAGGTACGTGACCGATCGCAGCGCCGCCTGGTATTGCGCGACACTCGCCGTGCCGCTCAGCGTAAGCACGCCGCCCGTCGCGTCGAAGCTGCCGGTGATCCCGTTCTGATCGACAAACCCCAGCACGTCCTCGCCGGCGACGTAGTTGAGGAGGGTGACGGCGGCGGATTCGAGATTCGCGTCGTCGACGTCCTTGAGTTTGAGACCCGGATCGATCGCCGTGGCGGGATCGTTCTCCGTGTAATCGACTTCGCCGCTGGAGGTGTCGAGCACCGGCGGATCGTTGATGGGGGAGACGGTGATGCCGAGCGACGCGAGCGACGTCTGTGCGCCGCCGGAGCCGTTGTGACCGTTGTCGTTCACGCTCAGGTCAAGCTGTGCCGGGCCGAAATAATCGGGGTTGGGCGTGAAGGTCATCCCCTCGAACGCGGCATTGATGCGGGCGCGGGTGCCGAGGAAGGTCATCGTCGCGTTCCCCGTGCCGTCGCCATTCTCGAACGTCAACCCGGTGAGCATCCCGAGCGTCAGCGTGCCGTTGGAGACGCTCAGGATGACGCGGAGCTGCCCGCCGCCGGCGTCGACGTCGCTGATGCTGATGCCGTTGCCCGTGAGGGCGGAGAAGGTGAGGGTGTTGTCCTCGGTGATGCTCTGTGGCGTGGAGGGCAGCGTGAGCACCGGCGCGTCGTTGACTGCGTTGACGGTGATCGCCACCGTGTCGCTGGCGGAAAGCGCGCCGCCCGCTGCGGTCTGTCCCTGATCGTTGGTCGTGATCGACAGCGCCGCCGGGCCGTTGTAATTGGCGACGGCGCGGAAGAACATGCCGTTCAGCGCGGCGTTGATGTTTGCTACGGAGCCGGTGAAGACCATCGTCGCGTCGCCGCTGCCGTCGCCGGTGACAAACGTCAGCCCGCTCGTTCCGGCCAGCGTCAGCGTGCCGTTGGTGACGCTCAGCGTGACCCGGACCGTCGTCGCATCCACGTCGTCGATCGTGATCGCGTTCCCGTTGCCGCTGGAGAAGACGAGATTCGTGTCTTCATCGACGACCTGCGCCGGCGGGACGACCTGCGTCGGCGCGTCGTTGATCGCGTTGACGTTGATCGTGATCGTGTCGCCGTCCGACAGTGCCCCGCCGGCGCCGAAGTTGCCCTGGTCATTGCTCGTGATCTGCACCGACGCCGTGCCGTTGAAGTTGGCGTTCGGCGAAAAGGTCATGCCGTCCAGCGCCGCGTTGATGTCGGCGAGCGTACCGGTGAACACGAGCGTGCCGTCGGCGGTGCCGTCGCCGCTCGTGAACGTGAGACCGGTCGTCCCGCTCAACGTGAGCACGCCGTCGGCGGCGGTAAGCGTCACCTGCACCTGCGACGGATCGGCATCGACGTCGCTGATAGAGATCGCGTTGCCGTTGGCGGCGGAGAACGTCAGGACATTGTCTTCGTTGATCGTCTGCGTCGCCGGCACCGTGTTGACCGGCGCATCGTTCATCGGATTGACGGTGATCGCGACCGAATCGGCATCCGTCAGCGGTCCGCCCGTGCCGCTGTTGCCCTGGTCGTCCGTGCTGATCTGCAGCGTCGCGCCGCCGTAGTAGTTCGCGTTCGGCAGGAACGACAGGCCGTCGAGCGCCGCGTTGATGTCGGCGATGGTGCCGGTGAAAACCATTGTCCCGTCGCCGGCGCCGTCGCCGCTGGTGAACGTCAGCCCCGTCGTGCCGGCGAGGGTGAGGCGGCCGTTGGTCACGCTCAGCGTCACCTGGAGCAGGTTGCCGGCGGCGTCGACGTCGTTGATCGCGATGAGATTTCCGTTGCCGGCGGAGAAGATCAGCGCCGCGTCTTCGCTCACCGACTGCGGTCCCGGCACGGTGTTGACCGGCGCATCGTCGATCGCGCCGACGTTGATATCGACGCTCGCGCTGCTCGAGAGCGGCCCGCCGGAACCACTGTTGCCCGCGTCATCGCAGTCGAACTGCAGCGCCGCGACGCCGTTGAAGTTCGCGTCCGGCGTGAAGACCAGGCCGTCGAGGGCGGCGTTGATCTTCGGCAGGCTCCCGTGGAACGACATGGTGACGTCGCCGCTGCCGTCGCCGGTGACGAACGAGATGCCGTTGGTGCCGGCCAGCGTGAGCGTGCCGTGCGTAACGGTGATCGTGACGTCCACCTGCCCGCCGCCGGCATCCACGTCGGAGATCGTGATCCCGTTCCCGCCGCCGACAGAGAAAACCAGGTCCGTGTCTTCGTTGGTGCTCTGCGTCCCGGGGACCGTCACGATGGGCGGATCGTTGACCGGATCCACCGTGATGGCGAGCGAGTCGTTGGTGACCAGCGTCCCGCCCGAGCCGTTGTGGCCGTTATCGCTCGTGCTGATCTGCAGTGTCGAGTTGCCGTTGTAGTTCGCGTCCGGCGAGAAGGTCAGCCCGTCCAGCGCGGCGTTGATCGACGCGAGCGTTCCGGTGAACGTCATCGTCGCATTGTTCGTCCCGTTGCCCGCCGTGAACGTCAGTCCGGACTTCCCGCCCAGCGTCAGCAGGCCGTTATCGACGGTCAGCGTGACGGTGAGATCGTCCGTGCCGGCGTCCACGTCGCTGATCGAGATGCCGTTTCCGTTGCCGGCGGAGAAGACCAGGTCGGTGTCTTCGTTGACGTTCTGCGCGCCCGGCAGGTTGTTCACGGGCGCATCGTTCACCGCGTCGATCGTGATCGCGACGGTACCGTTGTCGATCAGCGCCCCGCCCGAGCCGGTGTTGCCTTGGTCGCTCACCGCGACCGACAGCGTCGCCGGCCCGTTGTAGTTCGCGTTCGGCGTGAAGGTCATGCCGCCCAGCGCGTTGTTGATCCGCGTCAAAGTGCCGGTGAAGACCATCGACGCGTCGCCGCTGCCGTCGCCGGTGGTGAAGGTCAGCCCGACCAGCGTCGAGAGCGAGAGCGTGCCGGTGTTGACGCTGAGCGTGACCTGAAGCAGGCCGCTGGCGGCGTCGACGTCGGCGACGGAGATCAGATTGCCGTTCCCGCCGGAGAAGGTGAGCGTGGTGTCCTCGTCGATCGTCTGCCCGCCCGGCAGCGTAAGCACGGGCGGATCGTTCACCGCGTCTACGGTGATGCTCGCCGTCGCTGTCGCGGTGCTGAAGGCGGTCGCGTTGCCGTTCACGGTGGTGTCGGCGGCGCCGCCGGCGACGCCCGTGGTCTGATCCCATGCGCGAATCGTGATTCCGCCGGCGACGGTTCCGTTGTAATTCGCGTTCGGCACGAAGCGCACGCGAGTGAGCGGATCGGCGGGGAGCAGCCGCGCGTTGGCGGCGGTGGGGGAGCCGAACGCGATCCAGTTCGTGCCGTCGGTCGTGTACTGCCACGTGCCGTTGGTGTTGTCCACCGCGGTGACGGCGATGCCCTGCGGGTCGGCGGGATCATTGTCGCTGATCTGACCGGCGATCAGATCCGTGACGCGGATTCCGCTGTTCGTCGCGTCGTCCTCATTGATGTCGGGGACCGGATTGACGCCCCCGAGCACCGGCGCATCGTTCACCGAGATGATGTTGATCGCCACCGCCGCGCTATCGGTCAGCGCGCCGCCGGAGCCGACGTTCCCCTGGTCATCGACGTCGATCGACAGCGTCGCCGGGCCGTTGTAGTTCGCCGCCGGATCGAACGTGAGACCGGCTCGCGCGCTGTTGATGTCGGGGAGGGTTCCCGTG
>JAICTV010000302.1 GCA_025936175.1 Phycisphaerae bacterium | reverse complement strand
GAGCGGGGTGGCCTTGGCCATGTTGCTGCCGAACGTGATGGCCCAGATTGCCAACTGATCGCTCTGCAGCAGGGAGCCGGTGAACGTCAGCAGCATCGTCAGCACGAGCAGGATCACGCCGACGCCCCAGTTGAATTCGCGCGGCGGCTTGTACGAGCCGGTCAGGAAGACGCGCATCATATGCAGCCAGATCGCGATGATCATCGCGTGCGCGCCCCAGCGGTGGATCTCGCGGAGGATGCCCAGCGTCACATGAGCGCGAAGGTCCTGGATGTCTTGATACGCGTACTCGATCGTCGGCCGGTAGTAGAACATCAGCAGCACGCCGCTGACGACCTCAGCGAGGAACAGAAAGAACGTCAGCCCGCCCATGCACCAGGTGAAGCTCAGGCGGATGCCGCTCTTGCGCACGGCGACGGGATGCAGGTGCAGGAATACGTTCGACATGATCGCCATGACGCGCGTGCGCCGGTCGCGCGGCACGCCGTGGCGGAAAATCGAGTTCCAGATCTGAGAATTGCGGACGTATTCGAGAGGTGCGTCGAACAGAGACATGTTGCTATTTGCGATTTGCGATTGCCAATTTGCGATTTGAATTCAGCTTTTCAATCGCAAACTGCAAATTGCAAATCGGCAATCTCCTTGCCTATGCGAGCGAAACGAAGCTCTCCGGATCGTCCCACTGCCCCAGTTCCGACCGGAAAATCTTCGTCTGATCGACCCAGAGATATCCGTCCGCGTCCTTGTAGGTGGCGAAGCGCTCCAGCGGCCGCGGCGTCGGGCCTTCAAAGTTCACGCCGGTGATGTAGTAGCCGCTGCCGTGGCACGGGCCCTTGAACTTCAAGTCGCCGCTGAGCCAGTTCGGGATGCAGCCGAGGTGCGTGCACACCGTGTTGAGAGCGACGACTTTCGCTTCGGATGGCGAGAGGTTGACGATCCAGAATCCCGTTCCGCCGTCCGGCGTCTTCTTGAACATCTCGTACACGCCGGGGTTGGAATAATCGTCCATCTTCCCGACGCGCCAGAGCTTTTTCGGCTCCTTCAAAACCTTGGGCCCGAAGAAATCCTGGAACATCGCGCCGAAGGTCGCGGTCACCGCGGCGATCGCGCCCCACGCGATGACCAGCGCGAGATTGAAATTGCGGCGCGAGACTTTCGTCGCGCTCGACGCCGCCCCGCGGATCCGATCCGCCAGCGACGGCGCCGGCGAATACGCCCCGCCGACCGCGAGCATCGCCATCTTCTGGTCCGGCGGCGCGTCCTTCGGCAGCTTGACCGCCTGGACCATCTCCTCGGCCTGCACGACTTCCGGACTCTTTCGAACGGTCGTTGCAAGTCCCGCGGAAAGTGACGGACTGACTCTGCTGTTCGAAAGCAGCGCCTGCCACTTCGGATCGGGCGGAGCCGGTGGCGCCGCGACCTTCGCCGCAGGCGCTCGCGCGACGACCTCGCCTCCGACCGCCGCGGGCGCCGCGCCATCTTCCGGCTGTCCCGCCCACGGCGCGGGCCCTTCCACGTCCTTCGTCTCGTACTTGATGACCTCGACCGGGCACCCCTCCGCCGCCACGATGATCGACGGCGTCAGCGGCTTGAGGAACTCCGCGTTCATCGCCGGCGGACGGATCAGGCAGGTGTCCTCCTGAACGTCGAACACCTCCGGGCAGTCGTTCTCGCAGGCATCGCAGACGATGCACCCGGGCGCGATCCAGACTTTGGTGATGATCTGATGTGTCTCGGCCATAAACCTCTTCGCGAGAAAAAGCCGAATTCAAACGCCGATCGTCGGCGGATTGTACCGAACCGGTTTCTTGCTGCAACAGCTTGTGCCGGCCGCAGATGCGCCCGAATCAGTGGAATGTTAACTCCGCTTATTTCGGTCGCGTCGTCGCCGGCTTCTCCAGCACTTCCTCCGCCGCCGCCCGCACGCGCGGCGACGGATCGTTGTCCTTCAGCCACGCGATCTTCCCCCGCACCGCCGGCACGTCCAGCTTGATCCCGCCGATCATCGTGTTGATCAGGATCCGCTGCTGCTCTTCATCGCTCAACGAATGATAGGTCGGATTCTTCGGGTCGGTTTCGCGATCGAGAACTTTCGATTGCGACAGTTCCTTGCGATCGAGCAGTTTCAAAATCGTGTCGGCGACGTCTTTCTGATCGAGCTGCGCGAGCGACAACGCCGAGCCCCAGACGAGCTCGACGTCCGCCGGGTTGGTATCGCGCATCGCCGCGTTCAGCGCGTCGATCACGTCACGATCCTGCGGCGTGGCAATCGGCCCGAGCACCGTCGCGGCGGCGAGACGCACATCCAGATCCTGCGCCGGATCTTTCACCTTGGTAACGAGCATCGGGATCGCCTGCCGAACTTCCGGCCGCCCCGCCCAGTACGCCAGCGCCAGGATCGCCGCCTTCTGATTCGACACCTGCTTCTCGTCGGCGAACTTCAGCAGCGCCGTCATCGCCCGCTGCCGCGCTTCCGCCGTTGCGGTCGAGTCATCCTGCGCGGCGGATGGAGTGATCTGCCACGCCCGCCCGAGCGCGAGCAGCAGGAAATGTCGAACGTCCCCCTCGGCGTCGTTGGTGTTGTGCTCCAGCACGTCGATGAGCTGATCGGAAATCTTGATCCGCTCCTCCGGCGTGGCGCCGACCTTCATGATCTTGTCGGCGACGGTCTTCGCATCCATGTAGCGCTGTTTCGACCCGGGCCCCACGAGCAGATCCGCCGTCCGCTCCCCGCCCGGGTTGTGCAGCCGATCCAGCGCCCGCTCGAAGGACGGCGAAGACCCCGCCCCCGCAAACAAGCCGATCAAAAACATGATCCCGACCGCCAGAGCCACGATCACCAGCGGAACGACGAACAACTGCACGATCAGCTTCGCCGAAGGCGGTTCGATCGGTGGCGGCGCGCCGCCATCGCCGGCAGGCGACGAAGTCACCTCGCGTTTCACGTCCGATGGCATCGGCAGATCGTTCATGAGATGGGAAAAACCACGTGCATCACTGATTCCAGCGCCCGTTCGTGAGCCGACTGCGATTCTTCAAACCGTGCCGGACATGTCAAACGCTGTCGTCGCGTCACCAATCGGTCGATATAATCGGAGGCAGGTGATCTATGACCTATCGCGGCCAAATCGAAAACGGCGTCGTCGTTCACGGCACGCCGCGCAAATGAACTCTGCCGTCGCCGACACCTACTTCTTCATTGCGCTGCTGTGCGGACGACGACGCACATCAGAAAGCGCAGCACCTGATACTGCTTCGGCGACTCGATCTTGTGACGACGACATGGGTTCTGACGGAGGTCGCTGATGCGATCGCGGCGCCTTCGCGACGGCAGCTTTTCGCGCCGTTTCTAAAGTTCCTGCGCTCGCAGCCGCATATAACGATCGTTCCCCCCGACGGCTTGTTATTCGACCAAGCCGTGCGGCTTTACGACAAGCGCGCAGTCAAGGCCTGGTCGCTGACGGATTGCATCTCATTCATCGTGATGGAAGACCAATCCCTTCACGATGCACTCACTTCCGATCATCATTTTGAACAAGCCGGCTTCGCCGCTCTCATGAAGTAACCGGTTGCTTGCCATCTCCGCGATCAGGATGTCGTCGCGTTCACGTTGTCGCCGATATCATTCCGCCCATGCACCGCATCGACAACATCCTCGCCGACATCTATCGCATCAGCGCCTTCGACCCGCAGATCGGCATCACCTTCAACCAGTTCCTCATCGTCGACGAGCGGCCGGCGCTGATTCATACCGGCACGTTCCCGATGTACGAGGGCGTTCGCAAGGCCGTCGCGGAACTGATCGATCCGAAGAAGCTCGAGTTCGTCGCCGTGCCACACTTCGAAGCCGACGAGTGCGGCGGCATGGGGCGGTTCGTCAAGGACGCGCCGCAGTCCACGCTGCTCTGCTCCGAAGCGGGCGCGATGATCAACTTCAGCGCCTGGGATTTCGCCGGGCCGTTCCGTGGAATGCGGGACGGCACGACGATCGAACTCGGCAAGCACCGCCTGCGCTTCATCGAGACGCCGCACGTGCACCACTGGGATTCGATGATGGTGTACGAGGAGACCACCGGCAGCCTGTTCCCCGCCGACCTGTTCATCCAGCCCGGCGAGCAGCCGGCGATCCAGCGCGAGGACCTGGGCGCGGCAATGTGCCAGCTCTATCGCGGCGCGGGAATCTTCGGCGGCGACAAGCCGGTCCTCCAGTGCGTCGATCGCATCGAGAAGCTCGCGCCCAAGTGGTGTCACCCGATGCACGGCGGCAGCATGACCGCCGACACGCTCGCCCACTACATCCGCGCCCTGCGGACGCAGAGTTTTGCGTACGAAGGGATGCTCTTCGGGCGGATGCTTCCAACCTGAGCGAAGCCGCGTCGTCCGGCGCCGATTGCTGAAGTGGAAACCTGTAGCGGCGACACTTGCGCCGCCCTCTTCCGCGCAGCGGCCAAAAGAGGGCGACACCAGTGTCGCCCCTGCGGAAGCGACGTGTTCTTGAAGCTCGCGTTACTTTTTGCCCTGCGCGTGATGGCTCAACGCCGTCGTCAGGTGCGCCAGCGCGTGAGTCGTCGCGTTGGCGTTGACGGTGACGGTCGGCGCGGTGGCGTGCGAGTTGGCCGGCGTGAGCGGGAGCACCGCCGCCGCCATCGGCAGCGTCGCCGCAAACAGCTTGCGCGATTCGAGCGATTCGATCATCATGAGCTTGTCCTCCGAGCAATGAGTTGCCTGCCGCGCGAGCCGGTCGCGCGGACCCACGCCGCGCTGATGCCCCACACGAGCAAGCACGTGGAAAAACGTATCGCCGGTTTCCGTCGCGCGCACGGAATCGCAATCGGATCTCGCGCGAATCCGTGCGCCGCGGCGTGAATTTAGAGAGGACGCGCGGAAGAAATGCTCCCGGCGGCGGCCTCTCCTACTCATCAAATTTTCATCTGAAAAACCGTGCCTTGATTGCAGTTTCGTCATCACGATTGTGCAATCCGTCAGGATATGGGGAGGGATCGCGCGCTGATGACCAGAGCACAGACCATCTCGTTGCCGCGTCGCTTGTCGTCCCTGACGATGCAACACCATGCAACGTGGTGCAACGCCCTGCAACGCGAATCGCAATTGTGCGGTTCAAACACAATGGCGCATGGCGGCGCACAGCTCGTCCGTGGAACAAGATCGATCGGCAAAAAACGAACCCAATCGAACCCAGCGCAAAACCGCGTTTTCACCCGCGCCAGCCTCGATTTCGCCGGTTTCGCCCGCTTCGCCGGTTACAAAACGAACCCATTGTCCTTCGAGACGTCATCTCAACGACCGCCGCGGCAGCCGGGTAAACTCCTTAGTCGCACCGATGCCATCAGAGATGTGAGAGACAGCCATGGATGAACTGATCCGCCAGTTGTATCTGCGTCAGACCCGCCGCTCGTTCCTCGGCGCCGCCGCCGCCGCGCCGCTGGCGTTCGCGTCGGCTCTGCGCGCCTTCGTCCGCGACGTCCCCGTCGGCCTCGAGCTCTACTCCGTGCGTACCGAGCTGGCCAAGGATCTGCTCGGCACCGTTGCGGCGGTCGGCAAGATGGGCTACAAGGTCGTCGAGTTCTACGCGCCGTATCTCGACTGGACGCCGGAGACGGCGAAGAGCGTGCGCAAGGTGCTCGACG
>JAICTV010000226.1 GCA_025936175.1 Phycisphaerae bacterium | reverse complement strand
CAGAGGTTCATCATGAGCGCGAGCGCGCCGATCACGATGCCGCTGATCGCCAGACCTTTGCCGGTGACGCGCGGATCCTTCATCGACTTGAGCGCGAGGATCCCGAAGACGATCGCGAGGATGCCGGGGAGGACCGGGATGAAGAGCCCGAGGATACCGACGACCAGCGCGGCGACAGCGAAGCCGCTGGTTTCCCGCGGGGGGACGAAGCGCGAGCCGTAGGGGTAAGTGGCGCCGTAGTCGGGTGGGACGGGTTGCGCTGGCGGCTGCATTCGCTGCGGCGCTGCGTTTTGCGCCGGCGTGGTGATTGAGGCCGGCGCGGAGAGCGCGACGATCTCGCTGGAAACGGTGAACGATCGCTCGCACTTCGTGCAGGCGATCGTCTGCCCCGCGTACTGCGGGACTTGTTCGTCGCTGAGCTCGTACGCCTGCTGACAATGCGGACAGCGAATCTGCTGGCTCATGATCGGCGCAAATAGTAACCGCGATTGATGTTGAAATGCCCGGCTAACGCGGGTTCGTGACGCCGACCTGGCGGCAGAAGCTCAGCAGCGGACAGGTCGAGCACTTCGGCCGCGTGCCGGTGCACACGTGCTTGCCGAACGGGACGAGCAGGGCGTTGGTTTCCACCCAATACTCCTCCGGCAGCACGTCCATCAGGGCGGCCATCGTCTTCTCCGGCGTGGGGGCGTGGACGAGGCCCCAGCGGTTGGTGACGCGGTGGACGTGGATGTCGACGCTGATGCCGCGGCTCTTGCCGCAGGCGATGCCGAGGGCGAGGTTCGCGCACTTGGGGCCGACGCCGTGGAAGCTTGTCAGGGCCTCGAAATCGCACGGGAGCTTGCCGTCGAAGTTCTCCACCGTGCCCCGCGCGATCGCGCGGATCTGCTTCGCTTTGGGCTCGTGGAAACTGCACGCGTGAATGAGCTCATCGATCTGTTTGATCGAGAGCTCAGCGATGTCGCGCGGCGTCGGCGCGGCTTCGAACAGTTTCAGCGACGTCGGCAGGGAGACTTCGTCGAACGTGCGGATCGAGATGATGCAGCCGACGAGGACATGAAAGACGCTGTCGTAGCCGCGGTCGGCGAGCTCGAACATCGCGGCCTTCTTGAACGCTCTGGTCGCGGCGCGCAATCGCTTGAACATCTCGTCGATGTCGAAGGGACGCTTTCTTCGTCGTGATGGAGCGACCGGCGATTCAACCGCGCGGGAAGGACGATCGGCGTGCTGGCGCCGCGGTCGAGAGAACGATCGATCGCGTTTGACATCTTTTGCCGACATCCGTGTCGCGTCTGCGCTTTGGCGAAGCGAACAGAATCGCTCGCTCGCGCGCCACGCCTCCTTGCGTACGATCGGGTCAGTTTATTTCGGATTCGAGGAGGATGACCATGAACAAAATCCTGTCCGGGGCGGCGAGCGGGTTCGCGGCGACGGCGCCGATGACCGCCGCGATGCTCGTCATGCACCGCATGCTGCCGGCGCATCAGCGATATGCATTGCCGCCGCGCAAGGTGACGATGAACGTGGCGCGGACGCTGGGGATCAGGCACAAGATGGATCGCGGGGATGAGGACGCGGCGACGATCGCGGCGCACTTCGGCTACGGCACCGCGATGGGCAGTATCTATTCGACGTTCGCCGACGAGATGCCCGTGCCGCGCGTCGCCAGCGGCATCGGCTGGGGACTCATCGTCTGGGCGGCGAGCTATCTCGGACTGCTGCCTGGTCTGGAGCTGCACGAGTCGGCGAAGGATCATCCGGCAGAGCGCAACCTCCTCATGATCCTCGCGCACATCGTCTGGGGCGCGACGCTCGGCATCATGATGGAAGGCCGCAAGCGCGGTTGGATGAACAAGTGGGGCGGGCGGCTCAGGCACTTCCGATGAGGATGCCCGAGAGGAAGACCAGCACGCCGCCGACGATGACCTGGATCGCCGCGGAGATCAGCGGCGTGTCCATATAGTGCTTGCGGATGTAACTGATCGCCGCCAGCTCGATCGCGACGACGAAAACGGCGACGCTGGTCGCGACGTGGAAGTTGCGGATCAGGTACGGCATCGTGTGCCCGATTCCGCCGAGCGTCGTCATTAGGCCGCAGACGACGCCGCGGATCCACGGATGTCCGCGGCCGGTGAGCGTTCCGTCATCACTCAAAGCTTCGGCGAAACCCATGCTGATGCCGGCGCCGATCGACGCGGCCAGGCCGACGCGGAAGGCGTCCATGCTGTTGTGCGTGGCGAAGGCGGCGGCGAAGAGCGGGGCGAGCGTCGAGACGCTGCCATCCATCAATCCCGCCAGCCCGGGTTGAACGACTTGCAGCACGAACAGTCGCCGGCGGGCTTCGTCTTCTTCCTTTCGCGCGCCCGGGGTGAGTTTTTCCTTCTCCAGTTCCACCGCGATGCGCGTGTGCTCGCGCTCCTGCGCGGCGAGATCGCCCAGCAGCTCGCGCACCCCGGCGTCGCTCGTCCGCTTCATCGCCGCCTCGTAGAACTGCCGCGTTTCCATCTCCATCGACTCGGCGAGGCGGCGCACCTTCTCGATGCCCAGCGGGCGGACCATCCAGATCGGACGGCGGCGAATAAAGCCTTTGATGTCCTGCTTGCGGATCAGCGGGATGTGGTCGCCGAAGCGCTGGCGATACGTCTCGATCAGCCGGTGGCGATGCTCGTCCTCCTCCGCCTGCATCTTCTTGAAGACCTGCGACGTCGCGGGGTAGTCGGTCTTGAGGTTCTCCGCGATGTCGGCGTAGATGCGCGCGTCTTCCTCCTCCTGACCGATGGCGAGGGCGAGGATTTCACGTTCGCTGAGGCTGTCGAAGGATCGCATGCCTGGGGACCTCGATGTCGTGTGTGCCGGAAGTGAGTTCGCGCTCGACGGACGCGGAAGCGTAGGCGGTCGCGCTGACGCCGGGCGGGAGCTCGATGTGCCAGGCAAAATGATCGCGGGTGTTTTTCCATGCGCTGACGATGCCGCGGTGCGTCGCCTTCACCTCCGTCAGCGTCGCGTCATCGATGAACTGCGGGCGGAGGATGAGCTTTCGATCCGGTGAATAGTTGATGCCCGCCAGTCCTTGATGAAACCACGCCACAAACGCGGCCTGCATCGGGTGGTTCTTCGATCGCGCGCCCCATTTGTCGTCGAGCTCTTTCTCGCCCCAGCACTCCCAGAACGTCGTTGCGCCGAGCGAGAAGAGATAGCCGATGCTCGGATACGTCGTCTGCCGGAGCAGCGCGAGCGCGGTCGAGCCGTAGCCGTGACGCGCCAGCGCGGAGTAGAGGAATCGGCTGCCGAAGATGCCGGTGGTCTGGTGGGTCTTGTGAAACTCGACGACATCCCGGTTGAGGTTCGCGGCGACGGCATCGATCGAATCAACGGGGCAGAGATCGAGCTTCAGGGCCATCGCGTCGGCGCACTGGCTGCCGTAGGTCCGCTGATCGGGCTTGAAGAACGCTCGATTGAACGCGGCGAGATAATCCTTCTCCATCGCGCTGAAGATCGCCGCGTCTTCCTCCCGTTTCACGATCGTCGCGACGCGCTGCATGATCCGCGCGGCGTGGATGAACCACGCCGTCGTCGTCAGCGCGGGCGGCGTGAGTGGCGGCTCGACGCTGCCGGGCGGGCACCAGTCGCCGTAGCCGTGACTGAGGATGCCGTCCTTCGCTTGCTTCTTCGCCGCGAGCATCAAGCGGCGCATCGAATCGTAATGATCACGAAGGATCGCTTCATCGCCGCCATAGAGATACACGTGCCACGGCAGGAAGGCGATCGCGAGTCCCCAGTCGAGATGGCCGTTCGGCGCGGAGCATCGTTTGCCCGGCGCGACATCGCCCGGCGTGTCGCCGCGCCAGCTCGTCTCGATGTCGCGGAGGTATTTCGCATAAAAACTCGCAGCGTCGAAGTTGAGCAGGGCGAACTCGGAGGTGATTTGTGCATCGCCGAGCCAGCCGCACTTCTCGCGCGCCGGGCAGTCGGTCGGGATACCGTGGACGTTGCTCAGCAGCGTCCACTTCGCGGTCTCGTAGATGCGATTGAGGATGGGATCGGAGCACTCGAACGTGCCGATGGGCTCGAGGTCCGTGTGGACCACGACGCCTTGCAGCGTCTCCTTCGTCGCCTCGCCCGCAAGACCGGTTACTTCGACGTAGCGAAAGCCGTGATAGGTGAAGCGCGGCTCCCAGGTCTCTTCACCGCCGCCTTTGGAAACGTAGGTGTCGATCTGCTCGACGCCTGTCGCGAAGACGCCGGTGCTCGCGGTGTCGAGCGTGCCGTCCGGATTGATCGACTCTGCACTGCGAAGACGGACGGGTAATCCGGTGCGAGCGCCGCTGACGCGCAGCTTTGTCCACCCCGCGAAGTTCTGCCCGAAATCGAAGATCGTCGCGCCGCTCGCCAGCTTCGTGATCTTCACGGCGTCGAGCGTCTTCGTCCGCCGAACCGGCGGGATCGTCTGCGGCTCGAGCGCCTTCGTCGGCGATTCGATCTCCTTCGCCGCCGTCCACTTCGCTTCATCGCAGCCGGCTTCGCTCCACTTCTCGATCTCCCGCCGCGCGTCGTAGGTTTCGCCGGCGTAGACGTTGTTCTCCATCACCGGCCCCGCGGTCGTCCGCCAGCTCGCATCGCTTACGAGCAGCGGCTTCTCACTGTCATCCACATGGAGCTGAAAGATCATCCGCGGCAGGCCGTATGACATGCCGCCCCAGACGCGGTCCTGCTTGAAGAAGCCGTTGCCGAGCACGACGCCGACCGCGTTCTCGCCGGCGACGAGCAGCTCTGTCACTTCATGACCGACATACAGCGCCCGCGTTTCGTAATCCGTTTGAGCCGGATCGAGCACGTGATCGCCGACGCGGCGGCCGTTGAGGTACAGCTCGAAGTAGCCCAGCCCGCAGATGAACGCGCACGCGCGGGACGGAACGGACGTCAAATTGAAGCGTCTGCGAAAGAGGGGCGAGCGGCAGCTCGTGTCCGGCGAGGCGATCCACTTCGCCGACCATGGCACATTAAGCAAACATACGTTAGAACTGTTTCTATCCACTCGTGTCACCCGTTCATGTTTCGGCTACGATTGTCTCCGGTGATGCAAGCCTCGCCGCCCGCGACACCCACCTCGACCGCCGCGCCGATCGAACCGGCGACGCGCCCGCCCACCTCCGGCGGACGTGGGCGGATGCAGGAGGCCGGGCTGCTCGTCGTCATAGTGCTCCTCGGGCTCGTGCTCACGGTCCTGGGCGGAAAGGTCACCGTCGGCGGGCAATCCGTCAACAACTTCTTTCGCGCCTCGAACCTCCTCGGCGGCGTCGCCACGCCGATGAGCTGGTACGCCATCATGGCTGTCGGCGCCACCTGCGTCATCATCGCCGGCGGGATCGACATCTCCGTCGGCTCGATCTTCGCGCTCTCGGCGCTGGCCACCGCATACGTCCTGCAGAATCTCCCCGAAGAAGCGTCGCCGTGGAAGACGATTCCCCTGGCCCTGGCCGTCGCGGGGGGAGTGGGGCTCGCGTGCGGGCTCGTGAACGGCGCGCTCGTCGTCGGCCTGCGCATGCACCCGTTCATCGTCACGCTCGGAACGATGAGCATCTTCCGCGGCATCGGCAACGTGTGGATCACGCTCAAGACGCTCCCCGCCCCGGGCAAGACGCTGCCGATCAGCTTCACCGACAACTTCATGATGTACGAGCTGCCCAAGAATTTCCTGGGCGTGGCGGGATTGCAGCCCGCGCCGATCATCGTCGCGCTCGCGTGCGTCGCCGCGGGATGGTTTTATCTGAGCCTGACCGTCGGCGGGCGCGAGAACTACGCCGTCGGCGGAAACGAAGAAGCCGCGCGCTTCAGCGGATTGCCCGTCGGACGGATCAAGCTGCGCGTGTACGCGATCTCGGGATTGACCGCCGGCATCGCTGGGCTCGTCTCCGCGGGCTACTTCGGCTCCGCTTCGACCGCGACGGGACAAGGCTACGAGCTGACCGTCATCGCCGCCGCCGTCGTTGGCGGGGCGAGCCTCACCGGCGGACGCGGCACCGCTCTCGGCGCCCTGCTCGGCGCGCTGGTCATCAAACTGATCGAGAACGGCATCAACATCCTGCAGCTCAATCGCGAGTACAGCAGCATCATCATCGGCATCGCGATCATCGTCGCCGTGGCGGTTGATCGGCTCAGCGAATACCTGCGGAATCGAAGGCTCGCGGGGGCGAAGCAGCTATGATGAATTCGCCGACACTGTGGCACGATTGCATCGGCCCAGCCGGCGCAATGTCATCCTGAGCGGTACTCCGCGAAGGATCTCGGGGTCGAACGGTGCTCCGACGCCGAGATCCCTCGGAGTACCTCGGGATGACAGTGACGCGAGGTTACCGCATGTGCAAAATCAAGAAACCGGGACACACTTAAAGGAGAAGGAATGAAACGCTCGATCCAACTCACCCTCATCGGCGTTGCCGCGATCGCCGTCGTGATCGCGACATTCATCGCGCATCCCAAATTCACCCGCGCCGCCGATCGCAAGAAGATCACGATCGGCCTCGTCGCCAAGAGCCAGTCCAACGCCGTCTTCCAGGCCGCTTACGCGGGCGCGAAGGATGCGGCGAAGGAACTCGGCGACAAGTACAACGCCGACATCACCATCGACTGGCAGACGCCCACCGATGAGGACGCGCAGAAGCAGGCGGAGGCGATCGATGCGCTGGCCCGCGGCGGGGCGCAGGGGATCGCCGTCTCCTGCTCCGAGGCCAACACCGTCCGTCCGGCGATCGATCGCGCCGTCGCCGCCGGCTCGGTCGTCGTCTGCTTCGACTCCGATTCGCCGCGCTCCAAGCGCATGGCCTACTACGGCACCGACGATGCCACCTGCGGCAAGCTCGTCATGCAGGAGCTCGCCAAGATCATGGACGACAAAGGGACGATCGCGATCCTCGCCGGCAACCAGAGCGCGCCGAATCTCCAGGCCCGCGTGAAGGCGGTTCGCGAGGAGCTGAAGAACCATCCGAACATGAAGGAGCTCAACGACGGCAACGGCGTGTTCTACCACCCCGAGACGCCGGAGGACGCCGCCAAGGCGGTGCAGAGCGCGCAGACGACCAACCCCGGTATCCAGGGCTGGGCGATGGTCGGCGGCTGGCCGCTCTTCACCAAGAACGCGCTCAAGTGGCCGCCGGGCAGCGTCAAGGTCGTCTCGGTCGATGCGCTGCCCGCGCAGATCCCCTACGTCGAGCAGGGCTACGTGGAAGCGCTTTTCGCCCAGGACTGCTACGGCTGGGGCCACAAGAGCGTGGAGATCCTGCTGGACAAGATCGTGAACGGGAAGGATCCGGAGTCGCCGCGCATCATCGACCCGCTGACCAAGGTGACGAAGGAAAACGCGGCGGAGTACGCGAAGAACTGGGAGAAGTGGCTGGGGAAATAGGTCGCGTAGTGATTAATGAGTAGTGATTAACCGGAGGGCGGCATCACCGTTAATCACTACTCATTAATCAATAGCTCCCTCATGCCTTTCATCGAGTTCCAAACCATCACCAAAACCTTCGCGGGCGTCACGGCGCTCGACCGCGTTTCGCTCTCCATCGCGCGCGGAGAGTGCCATGCGCTGATGGGGGAGAACGGGGCGGGGAAGTCCACGCTGGGAAAAATCCTCGCGGGCATTCATCGGCCGGATTCGGGGACGATTTCGATCGACGGCCAGGCGGTCAGCTTCCGCTCGCCGCGGGATGCGAACCGCGCGGGCGTGGGGATGGTGCACCAGGAGCTGGCGTTTTGCCCGGATCTCTCCGTCGCCGAGAACCTGTGCATGGGCCAGTACCCGCGGCGCCTCGGACTGCTCTCGCGCGGCGCGATGCGCAGCCGCGCGCGTGATCTTTTAGCGCAGATCGGTGTGGAGATGGACGTGCGCCAGCCGATGCGGGCGCTCTCGACGGCGCAGGAGCAGCTCGTGCAGATCGCCTCCGCCGTTGGAACCGGCGCTCGCATTCTCGTCTTCGATGAGCCGACCAGCTCGCTGTCTGAGCCGGAGGCGCGGAAGCTGTTCGAGCTGATCGGCTCGCTCAAGGCGCGGGGCGTGACGCTCGTCTACGTCTCGCACCGCATGCCGGAGATTTTTCGGCTGTGCGACCGACTCTCCGTCCTGCGGGATGGCAAATACGTGGGCACGCTGACCCGCGCCGAGGCCAGCGAGGACCAGATCGTGAGATTGATGATCGGCCGCTCGCTCGAGCAGTATTTCCCGCAGCATCTCTCCGCCAAGCCCGGCGAGACGGTCCTCTCCGTCCGCCGGCTCTCCTCGCCCGGCCAGTTCACCGATGTCAGCTTCGACCTCCGCGCCGGCGAGATCCTCGGCTTCGCCGGCCTCGTCGGCTCAGGCCGCAGCGAAGTCGCCAAAGCGATCTTCGGCCTCGATAAGAGCGCAACAGGCGAGGTCGAGCTGCTCGGAGAAAAACTGCCGCTCGGCTCCGTGCGCACGGCGATGCGCCGCGGCATGGGCCTGGTTCCCGAGGACCGCAAGCGTCAGGGCCTGGTGCTCAACATGTCCGGCCGCAACAACACGAGCCTGGCGATGCTCAAGCGCCTGCGCCGCCTGCTCCTGCTCGATCACGGCAGGGAGAAAGAAATCGCGATCCGCTACTTCGATCAGCTCCGGGTCAAAACCCCGAGCATCCGCACGCCCGTCGCCGCCCTCTCCGGCGGAAACCAGCAGAAGATCGCCCTGGCCAAGTG
>JAICTV010000040.1 GCA_025936175.1 Phycisphaerae bacterium | reverse complement strand
GTTCGCGGCGACATGTCCGCCGATTCGCTCCAGGTCGATCGCGACGGCGACGGCTATTACGACGGCCCGGGCGATTTGAACATCAAGTGGGCCGACGATGACGGCGACGGAAAGCCGGACGTCCAGCTCTTCGCCGCCAATCCGTCGAGCGATCAGAAGTCGATCCGCGCGGGCCTCTCGCACTGGATGATCTTCATCGATCAAGACCACGACGGCGTGAACGGATACATTGATTGGACGACGTGGGAGTTCAGCCGGATCAACTGGCGTGTCCCGCCGACGACTTCGCCCACGCACACCATCCCGCCGCCCAACTTCTCGCCCGATTACAACGGCGATTCGGTCTTCCTCAAGCAGCATCTCCCCGCGTGGGCGGTCACCGATCCGCGCTACAACTGGGAGAATCCCTTTGCCTTCTTCGATTTCGACGGCGACGGCTGCACCGAGATGTCCATCCGCCTGCTCGACACGAGCACGAAGCCCAAGGGCGGCGACGAGACCGAGGCGAAGCAGACCTATCGCGGCTTCGCCAACGAGGCGATGGGCGGGATCGATCTGGACAACGACTCGCAGAAGGGGAACGAGTTCGATTTTGACATGTCCTTCCGCTTCTTCTCCGCCGAGGACGGCAGTCACGGCGATCGCATCGACTACCGCCACTACCACAACAAGCACGGCGGCATCAAAGCGCCGCAGTGGGTGCTGGATGGTCACTACTTCCGCTACGACAACTGGCGAAAGATCGATGAGTTCATCTACGTGCCGCACGAGAAGTGCTTCGATGAGATGTGGCACACGAACTGGGGAAGCTGCTGGATGACGTTCGACGAGGACGACGACGATCACCGCTGGGAACGCGTCGAGTTTCAGTACCCGACGAGCAATCCGTACAGCGCCGAACGCTGGTCGTCGTCGCACGGCAACAAGGGCGCGCAAGCGCTCGGCGGGCATCCGCAGGCGGACAGCCTGGGCGATCGCGGCGAGTGGGATGAGGACAACTCGGGCAAAGGAAAGCTCTACATCGGCGCGTGGGACGGCAAGCTCCATCTCTACGGCGCCGAGAAGGGCGCGTGGACCGTCGACGAGCACGCCAGGTACTGGGGAAGCTGGCCGGTCCTCGGCAACTCTTCGCCGGACAACGCAACGAAGATCGGCGAGCTTGTTCAGTATCGCGACACCGACAACAACGGCTTCTTCGACGAGATCACCTTCGACTACGACGGCGACAAGACCGTCGATCTCAAGATCAACCTGCTCGATTACAAGAGCGAGGAAAACCCGCATCCCGATGAGCGCCAGCTTTACAATCCGGCCGAGCTGAAATGGCAGGGGCTGCACGAGCTGTTCGTGAAGATGTCCAAGCTCGATTTTCAGGAAGGCCTGAAGGTCTATCGCGCGGCGTGGAAGAAGGGGATCACCACCAAGGAGATCGATGACCTCGCCTTCGCCTCCTCGATCGGCGAGCAGTACGACCACGGGTATTGGCTGAAGGAAAAGATCTTCCGCCTGGTCGATCAACAATTCGCCAAGAGCGGCGATAAGAGCAAGCGGGAAGCGCTGCGGCGTGCGTACTTCACGCACGACTTAGATGGCGCGATCGCCGTCATCGATTCGCTCGACCCAAGCCCGCAGCACAAATGATCCGCTCCGCCGCCTGCGTCTTCGCGATCGTCGTCTTCACGCTGTCGTCGGTCGCGCTTTCGCAGGAAGCGAAGGACCTCCAGACGATCTACGCGACGTCGGCGGCGAAGGCGTCGCTGGCGCACGACGGTCCGCTCGCGCGGCGCGCTGCGGAGATCATCAAAAAGCAGGGCGGGTACCTCGCGTCGCAGCTTCATCCGTGGGATCAGGACGCGCACGCGCTGCTCCTCACCCGTGGCGGATCGAGCGAAGGTGAAATCCGTCCCAACACCCACGCCGCCTTCGGCTTCGCGATGCTCGGCCGCGTGTTCGACGATTCGCAAGCGAAGGACAAATCGATCGCCATCCTGCGCTTCGTCCTCCCCACCCACGGCGCCGGCGGAATGAAATGCGTCGACGGAAAGCAATGGCACAATCAGTGGCAATCCGCCTACTGGGCGACCAGCGCCGGCCGGGCGGCGTGGCTCATCTGGGACGATCTCGATCCGCACCTCAGGTGGCTGGCCGCGCGGATGATCTGCGACGAGGCCGACCGCTTCATCGACGCCAAGCCGCCCATGCAGATCGAGCGCGACACCAAGGCGGAGGAGAATGCGTGGGACTCGGAGGTCATCGCGCTGGCGTTCAACATGTTCCCGCGGCACCCGCATCACGAGCGCTACCGCGACGCGGCGATCCGATGGCAGATCTCGTCGTTCGTCACCAGTCGCGATGCGAAGAGCGATCAGCTCATCGACGGCAAGCCGCTCAAGGACTGGCTCACGGGCGCGAACCTGTATGACGACTTCACGCTGGAGAACCACGACCGCGTACACCCCGATTACATGGGCACGACGCGGATCATCCTGTACCAGAAGCTGATGTACGACTGGGCGGGCAATCCGCCGCCGCAGTCGCTGCGCTACAACCTCGATCGCGTCTACGCGGTCTCGAAGAAGCTCGCGCTGCCCGACGGGAACTTCATTTATCCCAACGGCCAGGACTGGCAGATCCATCGCAACGCCGACTGGTTTGACCTGCACAGCTTTATGGCGACGCAGTTCGACGACCCGCAGGCGGCGCGCTTGATGCGCATCAGCCTCGACACGTGCGAGAAGATGCAATCGCGCCCGAGCCAAGCCGGGGGCATTCAGCCGCCGGACGAAATCCTCGTCAACACATCGCACGGCATCCTCTTCGAACTCTACGCCGACGCATTTCTCCTGCTTCGCGCCAGCGGCGAAGGACCCGAGCCCGTCACCGAAAGTGAGCTCTGGAAGCAACTCGCCGGCACGCACGTCTTCGACTCCGGCAATTTCGTCGTGGCGCGGACAGACAAATCGATCGCGACGTTCTCGTGGGGTCGGCAGATCATGGGCCTGGTCATGCCGCTGCGGCAGGACATGCTCCTCACGCCCAACGTCCGCTCGATGATCGGCGCAATTACCATGCCCGATGGCAAGCAGGACGTGCCGGCAGTGAAGCGGGTGAAGACGAGCGCGCTCGACGGCGGCGGCTTCGCCGTCGTCGGCGTCCTCGCGCGGGCCGTTGCGGCGGCAGAGCAGCACTTCGCCTTCATCACGCTCGTGGACGGACGGACGATCTACGTCGATCGCCTTCGCGTCACCGGCGAGAAGAAGCCGGCGATGATCAACTTGGGCACGCTGGGTGTGCTGAACGATCGCAACTGGGTCTATCACAACGGGAAGCGCACGCTCGCGTTCGAAGGCGGCGAGCGCGTTTTCCGCGCTGACGAAGCGGCGACTGGCCGAGCGATTGAGTTGTCGTCGCCGTGGTATGACCTCGACGGGCTCGGCATCGTCTGCCTGCACAGCAGCGGGAAGCAGATCTACAACGCCAAACCGAGCGCGATCAAAGCGCGCCTCGAGCAGATGTTCACGCTGAACGTGACGTCATCCGATGCGCCTGCGGAAGCCGCGATCATCTTCTATCCGAACCTCGACGCGCAGCAGACGAAAGATGCGGCGGCCCGCTGCAAGGTCGTTCAACCCGACGCGGCGACGCGGGTAATCACGTTGGATGACGGGAAGACCGTCACCATCGATTTCGATCACCTCTCCGCCGGAGTGAAATGAACTCCATCCGCCGCGTCATCTTCGCCGTCGCTTGCGTCTTCGCGATCGTCTGCAACAGCGTGCGCGCCGACGATTTCTTCCCGCTGGGCCTCTGGTACGAAGGCGGCGTCGGCGACGCGCGCGACAACGTGCTGCCCGCCGACCCGGCTAAGGCCGCGCCGATCTACGAGAAGAACTTCGCGGACATCGCCGCGCACGGCATCAACGTGATCGTCGTCCCCAATTCTCCGCCCGAACATCACAGGCTGGTCCTCGACACCGCCGAGAAGCATCATCTCAAAGTGATCCTCGAGCTGGGCCTCGACGGCGGTCCGTTCGGTCACATGATCCGCGGCGATCGCGCGATGGACGATCACGTGATTGCCGAAACGGTTGAGAAAGTGCTCGCGCCGATCAAGGATCATCCCGCGCTGCTGCGCGTGCAGCTTCTCGACGAGCCGCCGGGGGACGCGTTCGCACGATACGGGTACGTCGCCGAATCGGTCCGCAAGTTCAACCCGCGCACGCTGCCGTTCTGCTGCCTCACCGGCGACTCCAACGGTGACGCATTTCTCGCCGCGAGCAAGTCCGACGTGATCGCCTTCGACATGTATCCGCTTGCGCCGGGCGCGAAGGAAGGCGACGTCAAGCCGCTCAAAGATTTCGCGACGTATGCCGACCGCTTTGCCGGCTGCGCGACGAAACATGATGACGCGCGATCGTGGGCCGTCGTTCAGTGCCACGCGATTACCGGCGGCCTGCGCTTTCCGACGACGGCGGAGGTGCGCTGCATGACCTGGTCGGCGCTCGCGACCGGCAACAAGGGCGTGTTCTGGTTTCTCTATCAATCCGAGCGGGTCGGCCCGGCGATGATGGACGGCCTTGTCGATCGCCAGTTCAAGGCGCGCCCGCTGTGGGATGAGGTGGGCAAGCTCGCCAAGGAACTCGCGCCGGTCGCCGCCATCCTGGCGAAGCTGAAGCCCGACGCGATCAAGCTGGAATCGAACGCGGATCTGGCGCGTGCGTTCAGCGACGGCGGCGGCAACACCTACGTCATCGCCGCCAACTTCGACACACTGCATGCGAAGCAGATCACGTTGAAGTTGCCGGGCGACTATCACGGGCTTAAGCGGTTCGTCCACGGCACCTCGGACGATGCGACGAACAGCCGGAACGCGCTGACCTGGTCCGCCAAGCTCGACCCGGGCGATGGCGCGATCTTCCGCGTCCGATAACGCTCACGCCACTACAGGCTTGTGACAGCTAACTTCGCTTCCGCATGTGTGTCTGATCATGCGTACGTCGTTTTCTCAAGGGAACGCGAAGATGTTGGCAACAATTCGAAATCTGCTCAAATCCAAGGCAATCGCGGGCATTTTGGCGACCGCCGCGGTCGCGGCCGTTCCGTCTTTTGCGATGGCTGATCATCGCGGCGGCTGGGAGCGGAGCGACTGGCACGGCCGCCGCGACTGGCACGATGACCATCACGATCACGGCGGCGGGTTCGTCGGCATCAGCATCGGCGGCGGCGGATATTGCCCGCCTCCGGTCTGCCCGCCGCCCATATGCGCGCCGGCAAGACCGGTCATCGTCCAGGATCGCGTCTGGGTCGAGCCGGTCTATCGCACGGTCTGTGATCAACGCTGGGTGCCGGCGACCTATCGCACCGTCATCGATCGCGTCTGGGTCGCTCCGGTCACGCGCACGCAGTGCGATCGCGTCTGGGTCGAGCCGCGTTATGAGTGGGTTGACGGCCAGCGCGTCATGACCGAGCCCGGACACTATGTGGACGGTCAGCCGCGTGAGGTGGTCGTCACGCCGGGACATTACGAGGATCGTTCGCGGCAGGAGCTGGTCGCCGACGGGCATTACGAATCGTTCGAGCGGCAGGAATTGGTCCTCCCCGGCCATTTCGAGACGCGCTGCCGCGAAGTCGTCGCCGTCGCTCCGCCGCCGGTGATCGTTCGCGAACAGCCGCGGGCGCGGATCGACCTGCGCTTTCCGATCGGGCACTGATCACGACCCTTCGAGTGCGCAATCGCGTCAGCGCGGCGTGTCGTCCCGAGCGGTACTCCGCGAGGGATCTCGGACGCCGTGTGGTGATCGAGATCCCTCGGAATACCTCGGGATGACATCCAACGTCAGCACATTGTCGAGTTAAAAGGAGACCCCATGCGCACGCTTTTGACCATGCTGATCCTCTTCATCTCCGCCGCCGCCCTTACCGGCTGCACGTACGAGAAGAAGGTCTACAGCGACCACCACGAATATCGGCGCGGCTATGACCACGGCGAGCGCCACGATTACTACGGCGGCTACTATCGCGGTCATCACCACGACCACGATGGGCGCTGATGCCCGGTATCACCCCACCCGTAGGGGCGACGCCTGCGTCGCCGTCCATGGGTCGGCAAACGGGCGCCGCCGGCGTCGCCCCTGCGGGTGACCGCGAGCACAACGCTGCGCTGCATCGCGCGGTAATCGCAATTGATGCTGAGCAAAGCTCAAGTCGCCGAATTCGACCGCAACGGCTGCCTGATCGGCGGCAGAGTCATCGGCGATGACGAGGTCGAAACCCTCCGCCGCGAGCTCGATCGCGTCATCGCCACGCATTCCGCCGGCGGATTTGCAGACGATCAGCCCCAGCCGGTGATGATCAGCAAGTGGGGCGAGAAGGAAGGCTCGCTCATCTGGCAGATCGTCAACATCTGGGAAGCGTCGCCGGCGTTCGAGCGGTTGCTCTATCTCGCGCCGGTGGTTGAGCCGATCAGCCAGCTCGCGCATCACGGCGAGATTCAGATCTGGCACGATCAGATCCAGTTCAAGCCGCCGCACCATGGCGGAATCAACAACTGGCACCAGGACGCGCCCTACTGGCCGGTGCTCAAGCCCGAGACGCCCGTGACCGCGTGGATCGCGCTCGACGACGTCGATGAATCCAACGGCTGCATGTGGATGGTTCCCGGCTCGCACAAGTGGGGCAATCACATCAAGACGCTGGAGTCGAACGCGCCGGCGGACTTTTTCGAGATCGCGAAAAAGTTCCCCGAGCGCGACGACGTGAAGCCGATCCCCTGGCCCGTGAAGAAGGGCGAGGTGTCGTTTCACCACTCGATGACCTTCCACGGCTCTCACGCGAACACGTCGGACCGCGCGCGCCGCGCGATCGCCCTGCACTTCATGACTGGCGACGCGCGCTTCGTGAAGAGCGGCGAGCATCCGATGAAGAAGTTCATCGCGCTCGAAGATGACGCACCGATGCGCGACGCGGGCGAGCATTTCCCTCAGGTCGTGAGGGCCGGCAAACCTGTGCCGATGCCGGCGCGACTCAACAAATCGAAATGAAGTCTTTCATCCCTCTCTGTATGCTCTGTGTCCTCTGTGGCTCTTCCGCCTTCGGTGAAGAGCACTTCGTCACCAGTTACTGGTGCGGCCCTCCCGCCAAATTTCTCTCCGCGGAACGATACAAAGAGGTGAAGGAAGCCAATTTCACCATCGCGATGTGCCCGTGCGGCGGACAAAGCGTCCAGCAGAACCTCCAGATGCTCGACTTCTGCCGGGACAACGGCATGAAGGCGATCGTCATGGACGGTCGGATGGTCGGCTCAATCGGCGGAAGTGCGAAGAACAGGGAAAACCTCGACGCCATCATCAAAGATTACGCGTCGCATCCGGCACTCTACGGCTATTTTCTAGCCGACGAGCCCGGCGCCGGCGCATTCAAGGGTTTGGGCGAAGTCGTCGCCTACCTGCGCGAGAAAGACCCGAGCCATCTCGCCTACATCAACCTCCTTCCCACCTACGGCCGCGACTTCAACGTGCTCGGCACCAAGACCTACGACCAGTACGTCCGCTCCTACTGCGATATCGTCAAGCCCGGCGTCATCAGCTACGACCACTATCACTTCACCTATCACGGCGACCGCGCCGACTTCTTCGAGAACCTCGAGACGGTGCGGAAGGTATCGGTCGAGAAGAAGATTCCGTTCTGGAACATCGTCCTCGCCGTTCAGCACTTCGATTATCGGAACCTCACCGAAGCCGAGCTGCGCTTCGAGGCGATGCAGACGCTCGCCTTCGGCGGGCGAGGCGTGCTCTGGTTCACCTACTGGTCTCCCGCCGATTCCGACAAGTCCGCGAAATGGGAACATTCGATGATCAACCAGGACGGCACGCGCGATCCGCATTACGACATGATCAAGCGCGTCAACGCCGAGACGCTGGCGCTCGGCGATGAGCTGATCAAGTGCGAATCGACGGATGTGAAGGCGCCGAAGCTCGGCAAGGGCGGCGTGCCGGGCGGCATCACCGCTGGCACCTTCAAAGACCCGCAAGGCCGAACGCTCATGCTGCTGGCGAATGCAGACTATAAGGCCGCCACGACGGCCGATGTGCCCGCGGACGCGAAGAATCTGGAAGCGTTCGATCCGGCGACGAAGACGTGGTCGGCGTCCGCCGATCGCGCTCTCCCGCTTGCGCCGGCGGCGGCGAAGCTGTTACGCTGGTCCGGCAAATGAAGCTCGCGTATTTCCTCCCGGTCCTGATCGCATCGGCGGCGTTTGCAGCGGACATCGATACCGTCCGCGATCGCCTCGTTGCGTCAATGCTTCCGAAATCCCAGCCAGGCCAGCAGCAAATCGACGCGCAGGCGAAATCCGACGCCGCTTCGATGAACGCCGCCGGGACGTGGGACGAAATCGACTACACCGATGAGCAGCGTTCCGCCTGGCCGGCGCAGCGGCACCTCGATCGCACGCTGCTGATGGCCCGCGCCTTCCGCGTCTCGCACGATGCGCTGTTTCGCGACAAGGCGCTCGTCGCGATCGATTACTGGCTGGCGCACGACTATCACAATCCCAACTGGTGGCACAACGAGATCGGCGTGCCGCAACTGCTCGGGCAGACGACGTTGCTGCTTCAGTCGGAGATGAAGCCGCAGCAGATCGATGGCGTCACCAGGATCATGCGCCGCAGCGTCTGGACGAAATGGACCGGCCAGAATCTGGTCTGGGGCGTGACCAACCAGATCATGCGCGGCCTGATCGAGAACGACGCCGACGCGATCAAGCAGGCGTATGACCGCCTCTACGACGAGGTGCAGATCACCACGAAGGAAGGCATCCAGCCGGACTTCTCCTTCCACCAGCACGGCGATCAGTTTTACTCCGGCGGGTACGGGTTGGCGTTCGCGCAGGACGTGTCCCGCTACGTCAGCTTCTCCTGGGGCACCGCGTGGCAGATCCCCGACGAGAAGATGAAGATCGTGCTGGGCTACCTGCTGGACGGCGAGCAGTGGATGATGCGGCGCGACCGCTTCGACTACGCGGCCGTCGGACGCGAGATCACACGCAAGGGCAAGACGGCCGTGCCGCAGAACTGGACGCTCGGGCCGATCTCCCCGGTCGGCGCATCGTACGCGCTGCTCAATTCCGTCTCGCTGCTCGCCGATCGGCAAGTGCCGCGGCGGGATGAGCTGCGCGCTTGGACGATGCGGATGGCGCACGATCCGTCGGCCAAAGATCTCGTCGGCAACAAATCCTTCTGGTGCAGCGACTACATGGCCCACCACCGGCCCGGCTGGTTCGCGTCGGTGCGGATGTTCTCCGACCGCCTGCTCAACAGCGAGATCGTCAACAGCGAGGGCCTCAAGTCGCATCACCTCGCCGACGGGATGAACCTGCTCTACCTGAACGGCAATGAGTACTACGACATCTTCCCGGTCTGGGACTGGACGAAGATCCCCGGCACCACCGCCGAGCAAGGCCCGCTCGACATCGAAGGCGAGAAGAAGCCGGTCGGCACCAAGGGCAAGACGTCATTCGTCGGCGGCGTCTCCGACGGAACCCACGGCGTCGCTGCGATGGACCTTGCCCGCGGCAAACTTGCTGCGCACAAAGCGTGGTTCTTCTTCGACAACGGCTATGTCTGCCTCGGCGCGGGAATCACCGACGACTCCGATCGCGACGTCATCACCAGCATCAACCAGTGCAACATCGACGGCATCGTCAAAGGCGAGCGCGGCTGGTATCACCATGCCAACGTCGGCTACGTCTTCCGCCGCGATGAGGACGTGAAACTGACGACCGATGAGCAGGAGGGCCGCTGGTCCGACATCGGCACGGGATCGAACAAGCTCGTGAAGCAGCGCGTGTTCAACTTGTGGATCGATCACGGCCCCGAGCCGAAGGACCGAAAGTACGAGTACGCTGTGCTGCCGAGCGCGTCGGCGGAGCAGACCAAGGCGTACGAGGCGAAGCCGACGATGCGCGTGATCCAGAATTCGAAGAACGCGCAGGCGGCGAAGGACGATTCTTCCGGGGTGATCGGCGTCGTCTTCTGGTCGGCGGGCAAAGTGGGCGAGATCGAGGTCGATCATCCGTGCGTGCTGCTCTTCGACGGCAAGAAAGTCACCGTCGCCCATCCGGAGCAGCAGCCGATCGAGATCAACGTCACGATCAACGGCACGAAGCTTCACTTCGCCGGCGTGAGCGGCGCAGGCGTGAGCCGGGCTCTCCAGACGACGCCGGCGCCGGGGTCCTGAACGTCCGCGCACGCCGCCTGCAGGTAGCCGTTGTGCGTCGCGATGCGCGGGCCGGTCAGCAGCAGCTTCGCGCCCTTCGGCTGAATCAACTCCATTGCCAATCCGCCGCCGTTTCGGCGGACGCGCAGCTTCGATCCTTCGGTCACCACTTGGCAATCGTTCGCGGCGTCGTTGACCAGCGCGGGGAACGCGAATCGCGCCGACGCGACCGGCTTGGCTCCCTCGCCGAACTTCTGCGACGTCTCCACACCGTCGGCTGAGACGACGTAATGCGACACGATCGGCTCCGCGCCGCTTCCGTCGAGCTGATATGTGATCGTGAACGCCGCACGATCGTCATCAGACTCAACTTTCACCTCGGCCTTTTTCACGCTCTTCTGCTGCCGCGCTTCCTGCTGCTTCTCGCCGGGTTTAGCCTTGGGCGGCGGCTCGAAGCGACCAAAATCGGCGAGGCTGATCCACGGGCCGTTCTTCTCCGTCCGCCACTGCAATCCGGGCGTCAGGCCGACCTTCGCGCCGCCTTCGACCGCGCCGATCACGCGCTCGGGGGCCCCGCTGTCGGTGAGCGGCGACAGCTCCACGCCGCGGCGGTGGATCCGCTGCAGGCCGGTGCCGTTGTAATGCGGGTCGGCGGCGGTATCGATCAGGACGTAATACCCGCCGCTGGCGGCGCAGACCTTCGTGAAGACGTCGCTGAGATCGAACACGTACGTCCCGTACTCGCTCGGCAGCGGGCGCTCCTCGACCGATTCGTCCGCCCGCTCGTACGCGATGCAGAGCATCGCCATCGGCAGCAGGTTGTACTGCGAATTAAAGCTGTAGCCTTCGAAGCCGAAGCGTTTGCTCGGCTCGGCGAAATTCTTGACGATCCACATCTCGCCGCTGGGCCGCTGCCAGCGCAGCATCGATTTCAGCCCCATCCGCGCCATGCGTTTGAACGCGCCGGCGATTGTCTCGTTGCCGCGCGCCTTCCATCGCGCCGCGTTGATCTCGCCGATGACCGCGCACTCCGCTTCGTTCCACTGGTGATGAGCCGATCGTCCGCCGCTCGCCCATTCCCCCTGCGGCGACATCAGCAGCAGCGAGGAGAAGCTGCCGAGCGCGAGGAACTGCTCGACCTTCGCATGCTCCGAACCGTCGGCGTACGCCCCGTCGGCCATCATGTCTTCCATCCACAGGCGCGGGAACGCGTCGTACGCGAGCGGCACGTTCGCGTCCTCGTACATGCCGTACTTGGTGAAGTGCTTCTGCTGCCGCGTGAGCATGCGATTGAGATACGCCTGCTGCGGCGCCATCTGCGTCGTCGCGACGAGATGATCCTTGCGGCGCATCGCTTCGCCCGAGACGTTGACCAGGTTCCAGTTCCCGCCGCCGCCGACGTCGCGGTAGTTCTGCTCCGGCACGAGCGCTTTGAATTGCTCGTCCCACTTCTTCGCCGTCGCTTCGGGCACGCGCGATTGCAGGATGCGATGGGCGTGAATGAGCATCGGAATGTAGAAATCCGCGTGCTGGTTCGCGGTCGTCTTATTGACCAGCGCCGTCAGCGCGAAGCCGAAGGCGCGGACGGCCGGCTCGAGCAGGTCGTTTCGATCCGCCTCCTTCACCAATTCCGCCGCCGCCAGCGCGAACGCGGGCGTGGAGTATTGCTTCTCCGTTCCCTCGGGATGTTTCGCGTCCTTCTCGTAGAAATCGATGATCGCGCCGTCGGCGGTCTGATGCTGCTTCCAGAAATCCACGTTGCCGGCGACGAGCCGCAGGTAATCCTTCTTCGTCAGCTCCGTCGCCGCGAAATCGCCCGGCGGGCCGGGCATCTGCTTAGCGAAGAGCGTTCGCAGCGCGTCGCCGGCCGGGTGATGCGACGCGATATCCTCGAAATCGTTCACGTTGATCGTCGCCGCCGCCCGCGTCTCCGGCTTTGACTGTGCCGCCACGACCGACGCCGCCGCGCATAGCGCGATCGCGATGTTTCGAAATATGTTGGAACCCATCTTTGCACTTCTTTACCCGATCGTGGCTTGCACCGTTGTCCTTTGTGCCGGCGCGGCGTTATCTTTTGCCGACTTGTCGCTCTGGCAACCGCTTCGTTAGACGGAGACCAACCTCGTGGCAATGGCCTACAAACCTATGTCCGCTCCACGTGCGCGGGAAGTCGACCACATGAGCGGCGACGAACTTCGCCGCTCGTTCCTGGTCGAAAACGTCATCGCCGACAACAAGATCGCGATGACCTTCACGGACCTCGATCGCATGGCGCTCGGCGGCGTGAAGCCGACCGGTGCGGCGGTGACGCTGGAGAACGATCCCGAAACCGGCGCCGAATTCTTCCTCGCCCGCCGCGAGCTCGGCGTGATCAACGTCGGCGCCGGCCGAGGCACCGTCAAGGTTGACGGCAAAGCGTACGAGATGAGCCCCCTCGACGGCGTCTATGTCTCGATGGGCAGCAAGACGGTCACCTTCGAATCCGCCGACAAGAACAAGCCGGCGAAATACTTCCTGATGAGCTGCCCCGCTCATCAGGCATTCCCGACAACGCTCGTCAAGAAGGACGAAGCGAATCCCGTGAAGCTCGGCTCGCAGGCGACGGCGAACCAGCGGATGATTTACCAGTACATCCACCCCAAGGGCATTAAGAGCGCGCAGCTCGTCATGGGATTCACCGCGCTGGATGAAGGCAGCGTCTGGAACACGATGCCGCCGCACACGCATTCCAGGCGGACCGAGATCTACTTCTACTTTGATATCGCCCAGAACCAGATCGTCTCGCATTTCCTCGGCGCGCCCCACTCGACCCGGCACGTGTTCGTGCACAACGAGCAGGCCGTGCTGTCGCCGGCGTGGTCGATCCACTGCGGCTGCGGAACCGCCGCTTATAAATTCATCTGGGCCATGGCGGGCGAGAACCAGACGTTCGACGACATGGACAAGGTGGGCCCGCTGGAGCTTCGCTAGCTTTACGTAGCATGGGCGTCCCGCCCATGCCTCTTCCAGTACGAGAATGCATGGCCGAGACGGCCATGCTACGAAAGGGAAATGAACCGATTTGAAGGCAAAGTCGTCGTCGTCACCGGATCCAGCCGAGGCATCGGCGGGTCGATCGCGCTCGCGTTCGCGCGCGAGGGCGCGCAGATCGTCGGCGTCGCACGGTCGAAGCAGGATGACGTGAAAGCGGAGGCGGGCGAGAAATACCTCGCCGTCCCGTTCGACCTCGGCGGCGCGAGCAACGACAAAATCGCATCGTTCATCGGCGACGTTCTCAAACAATTCGGCCGCATCGACGTGCTGATCAACAACGCCGGCATCATCCGCCGCGCGCCGGCGGTCGAGTTTTCTGAAGCCGACTGGAACGACGTCCTCCGCGTGAACCTCACCGTCCCATTCATCCTCTGCCAGCAGGCCGCCAAGTGGTGGCTCAAGTCCGGCGGGCGCGATCGCGCTGCAGCGGAAGATCGCCTGCGCATGATCAACATCGCCTCGCTGCTGAGCTTCCAGGGCGGCATTCTCGTCCCCGCGTACGCCGCGTCGAAGCACGGCATCGCCGGGATCACCAAGGCGCTGGCCAACGAATGGGCCAAGGAGCGAATCAACGTCAACGCCGTCGCGCCGGGTTACGTCGAGACGGAAAACACGCGGCCGCTGCGCGAAGACCCGGTCCGCAATTCCGCGATCCTCTCGCGCATCCCGCAAGGCGCATGGGCCAGGCCCGATGCAATCGCCGGCGCGTGTCTCTATCTTGCCTCGCGCGACGCCGACTACGTGAACGGCTGCATCCTTAACGTCGATGGAGGTTGGCTTGCCCGTTGATACCGAATCCCCCGCGCTGCAGAGAACCGATGACGGCATCCGCCCGCTCGACGCGCCGCAAACCAACTACCGCTGGATGATCTGCGGGCTCCTCTTCGCCGTCACGACCATCAACTACCTCGATCGGCAAACACTGGCGACACTCAAGCCGCTGCTCCAGGAAAAATTGCACTTCGACGAAGCCGCCTACGGGTGGATGAACTTCGCCTTCACCGCCGGCTACGCGATCATGTACACCTTCGCCGGCCGCTTCATCGACTACATGGGCACGCGCAAAGGTCTGGCCATCGCGGTGGTGATCTGGTCGATCGCGTGCATGGGCCATTCGCTGGTGCAAGGCGCCGTCGGGTTCGCGATCGCGCGCTTCATCCTTGCGATGGGCGAGGCGGCGAACTTTCCCGCGGCGATCAAGACCACCGCGCAGTGGTTCCCCAAGAAGGAGCGCGCCCTCTCGACGGGCCTGTTCAATTCCGGCTCGAACGTCGGCCTCATGCTCACGCCGCTCTTTGCCTACCTCGCGACGCACGTCGGCTGGCAGTTCGCGTTCATCCTGACGGGGCTGATCGGTCTGGCGTGGCTGGCGTGGTGGCTGGTTACCTACCGCGCGCCCGAAGAGCACCCCCGCGTTTCGCCCAGCGAGCTCGCTTACATCCGCCAGGATCCCGACGGCGCCGTCGCCAAGGCCAAGATCCCCTGGACGATCCTCCTGCGCCAGCGACAGGCGTGGCCGTTCCTGATCGGCAAGCTGCTCACCGATCCGGTCTGGTGGTTCTTCCTCTTCTGGATGCCGTCGTACCTGCACGACATCCGCCACTGGACGCTGCTCAGCAGCGCGACGTCGCTGTTGATCCCGTACACGGCGGCGTCGGTCGGATCGATCGGCGGCGGGTGGATTTCCAGTCGGCTCATCAAGCGCGGGATGAACGTCGCGCCGGCGCGCTACATCGCCATGGGCGTCTGCGCCGTCTGCATGCCGATGTCGATTTACGCGGCGTGGGCGGAGCAAAGCTGGCTGGCGCTGACGCTGATCAGCCTCGCGCTCGCCGGGCATCAGGGATGGTCCGCCAACATCTTCACCACCGCGACCGACATGTTCCCCTCCAAGGTCGCCGGCTCGGTCGTGGGACTCGGTGGCACCGCCGGTGCGATCGGCGGGATGCTCATGACGCTCCTCGCCGGTGCGGTCATTCAGTACACGCACCACTACGCGTCGCTCTTCGTCTGGGCGGGATTGATGCATCCTCTGAGCCTGCTGATTTATTTCGCCACCGTCGGCACGCGGCACACGCAGGCGGACATCACGCAGCACAAGGCCGGCGTCAGCGCCAGCCTGCTGGTCTCCGGACTGATCGTGGCGGCGATCGGCGCGGCGGGGTTGGCCCTCGCGTGGCGCTACTGGGATCACCTGGTGCAATCGATGAAGGGCGTGAGCGGCGCCGCCGCCGGCGCCGCGGCGGCCGTGTTCATCATGTTAATCGGGCTGCTCCTGATGTACGCCGCCATCGACCGCCGCACCTTCGTGCCCGAACCGGCCACGCCGCGGTAGTCACAACCTTCGCGAAGGAAGCTCACGATGAACGCCAACATCATTCGGATCGTCGCCACCGCCATCGCAGTGCTTGCGTGCGGCCCCGTTCGCGCTGCCGACAACTGGTTCGAGCTCAAAGATTTCGGTCCGGTCACGCAGCGCGTCGCCATCACCATCGAGAATCCCGCCGACGTCCCGAACGAAGCCGCGCTCGTCCATATCGCGCTGAGCGATCTTCAAAAGGTGCTGCCGGACGCCAAGGCGGATCAGCTCTGCGTCGTCGATCCCGCGCAGGACCGCAGCAAGGTCCGCCGGGAGGCGCCGGATCTGAATTTCGTCCCGCACCAGGTCAGTAACCAGACCCTCATCTTCGCCGTCGCCCTTAAGCCGCACGAGAAGAAGCCGGTCTACGTCTACACCGCGCCGCAGCACCTGAACATGCCCGGCTTCCCGCCCAAGACCGCGTGGGACAACCGCCACGCGTATCGATCGTTCGAGAACAATCTCATCGCCTATCGCATGGAGACCGGCCCCGGCGCCAACACGATGGGCTTCGGCATCGACTCCTTCGGCAAGACCGAAAAAGGCCGCGGACTGCGCCTCGTCGAAGCGTACGAGCACGGGCACGACAGCTATCACAAGCTCTCCTACTGGGGCGTCGATATTCTCAAGGTCGGCTACGGCCCCGCGATCGGCGGGATCTACGTCATGACTCCCGACGGCAAGCAGCAGGGCCGCCCGCAGTTCGCCACGAGCCAGGTCGATTGCGTCTACACCGGTCCGGTCGAGACGCTGCTGAAGTGCACCGCGCCCGTCGAAGTCGCCGGACGAAAGACCACCGTCAGCCGCATGTACACGCTCGTCGGCGACGATCGAACCGTGCATTCCGATGACAAGGTTGACGGCGACAACCTCGACGGCCTGACGATCGGCATCGGCATCCGCGACCTGCCCGACGGCAAGTGGACGGAGAAATCGGAGCCGGGTTACGCGATCAGCGCCGGCGATTCCAATCAACCCGAGTCCGGCTACACTTCCGTCGCGATCTCCGCCGTCTTCCCCAGGAGCGGCTTCGAGAAAGTCATCCCGATCCAAGAGCCGAAGAAGGAAACCAAGGCCGGCTTCGGCGACGGCGGACACATTTACATCCTCAAGCCGGAGCGGACCGGCAATGCGCTCAGCGCGACGAACCGCTTCACGATGATCTGGAACGGCGACGGCGACATCAACAATCCCGCCGATCTCGAAAAGGCATGCGAGCGCTGGGTCGCCCAGCGCGACAACCCGATCAAGGTTGAGGTTGCGAAGGAAGCTGAGAAACACTGATCCCCCCTTTGCGACGATACAGCGCGACCGCCAGTCCCGCGTTCGCCAGCAGCGATAGCGCGACGATGTCGGCGTTGCTCTGATGCTGGATCGGCAGCAGCTTGATCGCGATGCCCAGCACATCCAGCCCGACGACCGCCAGCGAAGTCCACATCGCGATGCGCGCGATCTTCTCCCGGCGGAGCAGCGGGATCATGATCAGCAGCGCCACCAGCAGCGGGTTGAGCTGCCACAGGTTCTGATTCCACTTCGGCGGGATGTGCCGTGTGCAGAACCAGGTGTAGAGCAGGATGATCGATCCGCCGCCGCCGATCACGCACCAGATCGCGGCAAGCGTCCACCCCACGCCGCGGCGGAGCCTCACGTTCTTCGCGCGACCGCACAGCGCGACGATCCCGCCGACGACCAGCCCCGCGATCGCATAGGGCACCAAGCGGTTCGGTGGCGATGAGCGCTCGGCGTAGGTGCCGCTCGTGTGCAGCGTCTGCTCGCTGATGACGACCGGCGAGCCGCCCGGCAGACGAACGTCACGCAGGTGCTCCATGAACTTCACCGGGAGGAAGCTTTCCTGCCACTGGTTGATCGGCTTGTCCGCATACGGCCCAAGGACGAACTCCAGCGCGAGATCGACCGCCAGGTCGTCCGCGGTCAGCCGGCGCGTCTGCCAGCGATAGGTCGTGCCGGTGGGCTTCGGCTCGAGCTGATTGCGGACGGTTCCCGCGAGCGCGCCGTCGATCGCATCGCGCACGCGCGTCGAGCAGTTGTCGAGGTAGTAGTCGTACTTGTAGTACTTGTTCTCGGGCAGGCGATTGAACTCGATCGCGTTGATCAGCGCGTCGATCTTGTCCGGCGGGAGCGCGATCTCCTGCACGATGACGGTGCGGTCGTCGTCGATGTAGCTCTGCACCACCGCCGGCGCTTCAAACGCCGCCATCCAGTACGTGAGCGACCCGGCGAGGAATTTGAACGGGTACATCGGGCTGAAATCGAACAGCCCCCAGTTGTAGGCGGCATCGGGCCCGCCGGGGCGCTGCTGCGGGTCGTGGATCCACAGCATGTTGTGCCCGAATTTCTCCCACACCTCGCCGCCGGGGCCGATGGTGATGACGAAGACGTGCGGTTGATCCGCCGCGCGCGCCGTCGCGGGGATCAGATCCGCGGCCGGCGCCGGATGGCAAAGGAGCAGGAGCGGGAGCGTGAACACGAAGGCGCAGCGCGGCATCCGAATGCAATCGTCGGAGCAACGCGTGCCGCGCGTCAAGGCGTGAACGACCGATAACGCGAACGACGCAAGCGAACGGCGATGATCAGTCGATATCGAAGCATCGACGTCTCGAGTCACACCCTCTCGCCTGCGCCGAAACTGCGCAAACGCCTCTGGCAGGCCGGGCTGGCGCTGGCGCTGTTCATCGCGACGCTGGCGATCGGCAACGGCTTCGTGCCGGCGGACAAGGCGGTCTCGCGCAAGAGCGCGGGCCACGATTTTCTGGCCTTCTACACCGCCGGCGCGTTCGTCCGCACCGGTCGAGCGGCAGAGCTTTACGACATCCCGACGATCGCCGCGGCGGAGCAGGAACTGGCGCGACACGAGGGCCTCGAACTCCGCGACGATCAGTTCGGCCCCTACTGGAACCCGCCGTTCTTCGCTTGCGTGTTCGCGCCGCTGTCGGCGCTTCCGTACCAGACCGCGTGGACCGTCTGGTTCGCGATGAATTTGATTTGCGCGGGCGCTGCGATTGCCATCCTGTCGCGCTTGATCGCGCGGCGGTCCGCCGACTGGCGCGACTGGGCGCTCGCCCCGCTGTTGATCGTCGTCTCGATGCCGTTCATCCAGGCGCTGGGTCACGGGCAGAACACCTGCGTCTCGCTGTTGCTGCTGACGATCACGGTCGACCTGTGGCGCAGCGATCGCGCCCTCGCCGCGGGGGTCGCGTGCGGGTTGCTGTTTTACAAGCCGCAGCTCGGCGCGGTCGTCGCGGCGGCGCTGGTGCTGAGCCCCGGATGGAGATCGATCGCGGGGCTGGCGATCGCCGGCACGTCGCTCTTCGCGTTCAACCTGATCGCGCTGCCGGGAACGCTTTCGCGATTTCTGCAACAGCTCGGGCCCAACGTCGCGTTCATGCAGGTCGAGCACAAATACATGTGGGACCGCCACGTCACGCTCAAGGCGTTCTGGCGGCTGCTGATGCAGGGCTTCGCCGCCGGCGAACTGACGCCGATGACGCGAACGCTCTATCTCATCAGCGTGCTCGCCGTCGCCGCGTGTCTGGTCGCGACTATCTGGAAGCTCCGTCGCCGCACCGACGACATGATCTCGCGCGATCGACTGATCGCCGCCACGATCCTGGCGATGCCGCTGCTCATGCCGTTCTACTTCGACTATGATCTGCTCCTGCTCGCCGTGCCGGCGGTGCTGGCGGCGCGCGAGCACGTCGGCGGCCAAACGATCGATCGCCCGCTGCTGTTCGGCTGGGTCGCGCTGTTCGCCTGGCAGTTCGTCAGCCCCGCCGTCGCCGGCGCGACGCACGTGAACGGCACGGTGCCGATCCTCGCCGGCGTCGCAGCAATGGCGATGCACCGCGCGTGGCGAGCGAGCGAGCAGCTCGCGATCGAAAGTTCCGAGTCGATCCACCCGCCGCTGCGTCACGCGGCGTAATGTCGCGTGGAACAATCGCCACCCAGTTCGACGATGCGGCGTGACGTGATCAGCGCCTACTGCGCTGCCGCCGCCAAAATCGGCTCGTGGGTGATCGTCTCCGCGATCGTGTACCGCTTCATCAACGTGGCGGAATTCGCGATGCTCGCGCTGATCCGCGGTACCATTGGCATCCTCAACTACGTCACCTTCGGTCTTTCGCCGGCGATGATTCGCATGCTCGCCGAGGCGCGACGGGCGCCGGCCGAGGTGCGGAAGGACGACGTCCTCTCCTACTACACCCCTGAGCCGCAACGAGACGTCCAATCGCTCTACGCGAACGGCCTCGTCATCGCGCTCTTCTCCGGCGCGATCGGATTGGTCGTCAGCATCGCTTACGCCGCCGCGTTCGCGCACCTCTATCACATGCCCGAGCGCCTGCGCGGCGAGATCTTCTGGCCGGTGCTGTTCATCGGGCTCGGAACCGTCCTTCGCCTGATGAGCGACGCGCCCGGATCGCTGCTCCAGGCGCACGACCTGATCGCAAAAGACAACTGGCGTCTGGTCGAAGCGGAGCTGGCGTGGGTGCTGCTGTGCCTGATCCCGTTCCCGACCAATCCGCCCGGCACGCGCTTCGAGCAGATCGCCTTCTTCTACCTCATCTCCGGGGCGATCCTGTTCCTTCGGCGCTCTCATTACGCGCAACAGTTGACTCATCTTCTCCTCCCTCAGTGGCGACTGATCGACGGCGCCACTCTCAAGCGTCTCCTCTCCTTCGGCTCCCTCGTCCTCTTCGCGCAGCTCGCGGATTACCTCTACGCCCCGACCGACTACATCCTCATCAACCGCCTGCTCGGCTGGGAGCACGTCGCGACCTACACCCCGGCGATGCAGATCGACGCGGGGCTTTTGCTCCTCGTCACCGGCCTCTCGAACGTCATCCTGCCCAAGACCGCGCTCGCGCATACCGCCGGGGAGACGGAGCGCGTCCGCCGCTACTACCTCTACGGCACGCTCTTCAGCGCCGCCCTGCTCGTCTTCGCGGCGGCCGTCGTCTTCATCGCCTCGCCGCTGATCTTTCGGCTCTGGCTGGGCGAGCCGATGCGTCCGACGCAGTTGATTCTGCCGCTGGTGCTGATCCACACCGTCGTCGGCGGCTCCAGCGCCGTCGGCCGGTCGATCCTGCTGGGCATGGGAAAGGTGAGGGCGTTCACAATCTCCGTCCTCATCGCCGGCGTCGGTAACGTGCTCCTGAGCTACATCTTCGTGCGCCACCTGCATTTGGGGCTGCCGGGCATCGTCTACGGCACGATCGTGGCGGTGGTGGGACGATGTGCGATCTGGATGCCCTGGTACCTGCTGCGAACGCTCCAGCAGCCCTTTGCCGCCGAAACAAGCGCGAAATAAGCCTCCGTCCCGGGCGTTTTTCGACTACGATCGGACGCAATTGGTCCCGCGCACACATCAGAGGAGAGATTTGCCATGAGCCATTCCTTCGTCGAGCAACTCGAATCGCGCACGTTCCTCTCCATCACCCCCGCGACGCCCGCGTCGCCCACCGGCGGCGTGTTCAACGATCCGACGATCCAGGCCGATCGTCAGGCCGTCGAAGACGCCGCGCATCAGCTCCGCACCGACGTGCGCTCCGGCCGATCGACCATCCGCGCCGATCAGCAGGCCGTCCGCACGGAGTTCAAGAACCTGATCGACGACAAGGGCGCCGACGCGGTCAAGACCGCCCTTCAGCCGCTGCTCGATCAGCTCCGCACCGACGAGAAGGCCAAGAACAAAGCGCTCCGCACGGCCGTCAAGGACCTCAGCGCCGCCAAGCGCACCTGGACCAAGACGCTGCTGGCCGACCTCAAAGCGTGGCGGCACGCCCGCGTCAGCGGCGACGACCAGAGCGCGATCGACGCGGCCAAGAAGAAGCTCGACGACGACAAGGCCGCCGCCAAGTCCGCGCTCGATCCGATCCGCGACAACCTCCTGGCGGTCAAGGACAAGTGGCGGCCGATCATCACCGCCGACCACGACGCGATCCAGAACAAGCTCGAGGACCTCGACCCCGCCCTCAAGCCGCTCTACGCCAAGCTCGACGCCGACGCGTCGTCGCTGGAGACGAAACTGAGCGATGATCAGAAGTCCCTGGCGGATGCGACCGACAAGCTCAAGACGGACCTTCAGAACCTGAAGAACCCCACGGCCAACGCCTAGGCGACTGGCTCCTTTTTCGCGCACAGCATCGCCAAACACACCGAACCGCGCGACGCGAAAAAGGTGCCTGTCCCCTTGTTGTTCCCTGTCCCCTTGTTGTTCCTCCCCTTGTTGTTCCCCTCTTGTCAGAAGGGGCGGAACCACACCGGCTGCGGCTGACGCTCGGGCTTGCGCGGTCGCGCGATGCGCTCGACATCCCGCAGGTGCCATCTGAAAAACGTAGAGGGTGGATTGTGGATGGTGGATGGTGAGAGCGTCCTTCGACCATCCACGATCAACGATCCACTATCCACGTGTTCGACGCGATCGACGATCGCCGAGCCCACGATCACGCCGCTGGGCAGCCGAACGTCCGGCCCGAGCAGCTCCATCGACTGGGCCAGCTCCACGATCCAAGGCGGCGGCTCCGCGCCGGCGAGGTCGCGCGACCAGACTGCCCGCGGCCCACTGCCCGCTGCCCACTTCTTCCCCGCCGCGTAGATGTAGAACCGCTCCCCGACGATGTTCGTCCGCCTGCTGCGATACTCGATTCGCTTGATCCCCCGCAGGATCAATTCGGCGTAGGGCTGTCTGATCGAAAGCGCCCGCATGCCTTTAGCATCGGCATTTCAGACCCAGAGGCTGTCGAAGGGGCGGATGGAGAGGGCACGCATCTAATGCGTGTCATCGGCATATTCCGGCCGTCGCGACTTCTGTTCATTCGCCGCATCACAATAAGGCCGTTGAACGGCCGCGGCGGCGTACACGCGACGTCCGACCGGCAAGTGGTCGCAAGCAACCGTCTACTCATCCCGAATTGAAAGCCCCCTGTACAGCAGCCAGATACTGAACAAAAACAACAACGTCGTTGGGTGCAACACGAACTTCAAAACATCCGCTGGTCCAGCGTAAGCAAGACCCCATGAGAACAAATAGCCCAACCAGACCAGCGAACCGCAAACAAGAAAGAGGAGACCTCCGGGAACGAGGAATGCCAGACGTTTACGCTTGGTCGTCATTTCCGGTGTCGTCTAACGGATAGAAATTCACTGGCCGGCCCGGCGCCGACCCGCTTACAAATCACGAGGACCGTTCCGCCGGGCCGGTCCACTGCAGTGTTGGTGATCCGCCCTCGCCGAATGGCCGCACGACGGCGCGGCATGCCTCGCTCACACCCCGTCTTTGCGCCTCATCCACGCGCCCGCCACGCTCACCACCACCAACGCCGCCAGCCAGAGCAAACCGTTGCGCACGACGTGCGGGCTTCCGATCGTATCGACCAGGCCGAAGCCCACGGCGATGAGCAGCGGCAGGACAATAAAAAAGGACACCCAGGAAAATGAAACGGGACGTTCAGAATGAGCAACTACTTCCGGATGTTGCGGTCGTACAGAATGAGCGACTAATTCTGCATGTTCCTTCTTGTCCTCTTGGCGTCTCAGCCACCACACCCCCACGCACACGAGCACAAACCCCGCCAGCCACAGCACACCAAACTGCAGGTGGTTCCTGCTTGCGATCGTCCCGACCGCGCCGCCGGCCAGGCCGACGACCACCGCCACCGGCCAGAGCGTTCGCGTCACCTTGGGCAGGCCGTTGCACTTCCAGCACTGGCCGTTCGGTGCGGGAAACTCTTTCGACCCGCAGGTTGGGCAGACCAGCCCGCTGCGCTTGTGCAGCCATCGCGAGATGAAAACCATCGCCGTCAGGAACCCGCCGAGCCACACGCCGAAGGCCAGCAACAAAATGTTGTCGTGGTGATGGTGATCGAACCAGTCCCGATACCTGGCCCCGATCGCGAAGAACCCCGCCAGCGACGGGAAAAACACCAGCACGCACGCCCACCCGGTCCGCGACGAGAGCCGCTTACGCGCGATCTCGAATTCCTCTTCGGTCATACGGGCCAGCGTCCTCGTGTGGATAACCTAGGGCCGATCACCCGGCCGGGCCGGCGCCGCGCCGACTCTCAAAGCATCAGAAGCTTACCCGCCGGCTCCGTCCACTGCATCGGCGGGTTATGCCTCATGCTGATGACTCTGATCGACGACTGGAAACCCTCGAACTTTGGAGCGTCGAATATGGAGCCGCCAGGTGATCAAGCGGGCGACGCCGTACAACGCGAGCAGCAAAAAGCCAAAGAACGCGATCACCGCGCCGCCCAAGATGCCTCCCTCGCGGTGAAGCACGTGGTATTCGAAAGCCCAATAGCCCACCAGGAGCACGAGGACCGCCAGTATGATCCGAAGCGCGACCATGACGCATAACATACTGGCCGTTGAACGGCCGGCCCGGCGCCGACCACACCTACAAGCACAGCGAAATCAAAGGGGACATTCCGAATGTCCTCTTTGCCTTTCCCCCTTTGCCTTTCCCCGAATCGAATTGCACGCTTCACGTGAAGCCGCGATCGTCTCGAGCGGCGCTTGCGGGTTTCTGCCGCGCGCGCCGCCATGCGCCATTGGGTTCGTTTTATAATCCGTGATGCGTGCGATTCACGTCTTCTCTGCGTTTCCGGTCTGGAATCGCCGTTTTTTCTTGGCTTCGATTGGGTTCGTTTTCCTACTTTCTTGATCCGCCAGCGAATCGCGCGCCGCCATGCGCCCGTGGCTTCGTTCCGCATCTTTCGATGCGACTCGGGCACAATCCGCATCCTGGAACATTTCAGGGCATCCGGCATATTCACGTGTCAAAGAGCCGGGGAGAGAAACGCGCTCTCCCTATATTCCGAGCGATTGCAGGAATGTGATCGCGGAACTGCAATCGGTGGTTTACGAGCGATTTCGAACTGGCGTGGTATGATGCCGTGGGCGATCTGATGAATCGGGACTTCGCCAAACCATCTCGCGAAGGTCGAACGCGCGGCTTCACGCTGGTGGAGCTGCTGGTCGTGATCGGCATTATCGCGATCCTGATCGGCGTGCTGCTGCCGGTGCTGGCCAAGAGCCGCGCCGCCGCGAACCGGGCGCAATGCCTCAGCAACATCAAGCAGCTTTACAACGGCATCCTGATGTATTGCAACGACAACGAGGGCTACTTCCCGACCTGTGCATTCTGGGACGTGAGCCCGGCGTACAAGCCTTACGCTGACGACTGGATTTATTGGCAGGCGAATCGGAACATCGACGAGTCGGCAATCGCGAAGTACGTGGGCCGCGGAGAAAAGTTACGATCGCTGCTGCGATGCCCTGCCGACCAGCTTGACGCGCACAAGACTCACCCCGCAATTGCGGCCGGCCAAGGTCCGTATCTGTATAGCTATGGGATGAACGATGCCGTGGCGGTAAACGCGCGGACATTCGGTTCGCGGACAAAGATTACTCAATGGCACGCGCCCGCTCGAAAGGTGCTCGTCACCGAGGTGCTGGAGAAGTACTGCGACGCCCCGTTTGGGGGCTGACCCCGCTGACGTGGCGCCACGGCACTGCGACGTCGCGGGGGAATGACTACATGACGCGCGGCGACAAGATGGGTGCGAGAGTCAGTGCTGTCTTTATGGATGGTCATGCTGAAGGCGTCACGGATGACGACATCGGGGTAGCGTTCCAGTATCAGCGGCTAGCACAGTAGCTGTCGCGTACGGATAAGCATTTGTTCGTCCCGGGCCTTCTGCGGTAGCCTTGCGATCCGCACTTCCTTCGGGCACGTCTACGGGAACAGGGTTAACGGCAACGGGGGGAGCAATCATGTTTCAGACTTCACAGCGTCGCGAATTGGGTAACGCTGCGCCAGCACGTCGAATTGCGCGGGCGATTAGTCCGGTGATCCTCGAGTTGCTGGAGTCTCGCCGACTTCTTTCGACACATCCGTGGACCATCACCGCCGGCCACACGGACGTATACCTTGAACCCGGATCGCCGACCGGCCGCGTTGAAGTCCACCTCGACTCGTCCGGCGGATTTCTTGACCACACTTTTACCAATACCGACGGCATGGACGTCATTAGCGCCGGCACGCAGACTGGCGTCACGTTCCACGCCGACGTGCCGGCTGCACTGAAGCCGACTACCGACGGCACTGACGATGGCATCAAGGTCGTAGGCAGTAGCGGGTGCAAGCTTGAGGTGAACGCAGGTGAAGATGACAAACTCATTGAGGTCACGGCGGCAACGTCGACCACCGGCACGGTGAGGACTCAGGACACAAGCATCTTCACCTACGGCTACGACCGTTGGGCTTCTGGCGTGTCGAAGTTGATCCTGCGCGCAAACAACAACGGTTTTGCGACCATCAATGTCGGCTCCGTCGGGCTTCCCGATACGCTTTCGCTGGACATCGAGACGGGCGCGGGGACGAACGACAATATTAATCTGATCGCGGGCGATTTGCAGTTGGTGCACAACGCGGTGATTCACACCGGCGCGGGCGATGACGTCGTGTGGGTCGGCCCCGGCGACGACGATGCGGATGGTTCGGTGAGCGCGACGGTGGATTTCGACTCGACCTCCCTCGACAGCGGCAATGAGCTTCACATCATCGATCAAGCCACCGTCACTCTTGCGCATACGACCAGCAGCACGGCCACCATCGCCGTCGATGTCGTGACGGTGCAGTCCGAGCTGGACACAGCCATCTTGCACGTGACAGATCCCGCGCTGATCGGCGAGCTGCATCTGTGGAGTAATACGGACACGGGCGCCGGCACCGAGACGGCGATCGTCGACGCCGCATCGACAATCAATACGCTCGAATGCCAATACGGCGGCACCGCGTTGATTGAATACCCGTGAACAATCGGCACGCTCACCTTCGACGGCGCTTACGATCCGCTGCAAACCACGCCGACCCTCGTTGAATTCACAGGCAGTTCCGGCCCGTCAATTGTCGGAAGCATCAGCGATGCACACGATCAGGGGAACATAACGCTTGATTCGGGCGCCAACGTCATCGTTCAGAATTCTTCACGCGTCGGCACGCTGAACATCGGCGACGACGCATTGCTGACACTCCGAGCGCGCGCCGCCACGTCGGAGAGCCACGCGCGGTTGCTGACCGTGACCTCGCTCGACCTCGGCAGCGACAGCAGCGGCAACCCACTCGGGACGCTGGACATCAAGGACAATGATCTGATCGTCAAGACCGGCAGCGTCGGAACGTGGAACGGCACCGCGTACACGGGCCTGACCGGCATCCTCACGCACGCGTACGCGGTCGGCGCCTGGAGCGGCACCGGCGTTACGACGTCCATGAGCGACGCGATCGATCCGAACAACCTGACGAGCCTCGGCATTGCGTCGGCGGGTGATGTCGCGGCGAGCGGCGTATGGTCGCAAGGCGGAAGCTACAACGTCACCGTGGACTCCACGGACGTCCTGATCAAGTACACCTATAAAGGTGATGCGAATCTTGATGGCGTGGTGAACGCGGACGACTATTTTCAAATCGACAGCGGCTTCCCGTCGCAAATCCTCGGGTGGCTCAACGGCGACTTCAATTTCGACGGCGTGGTCAACGCGGATGACTATTTCATCATCGATTCGAACTTCTCCGCGCAGGGAGATCCGCTGTAACAACGCGCGCGGCGCGGCTGTCCGATAAGATAAGAAGCCGGGCGGCCCGCTGCCCCGGCCCCGTCCGCGAAAACCGCGCATCCCGCGGCAGCCGCGGGCGGCGGGTCGGCGGCCGCCGAAGCTCGGTCGGCGACCACCGAGGTCGGGTCGGCGTGAACCCGCACCGAATCGGCGTCCGCCGAGGTGGGGTTGCGATCATTGAACAGGGGCGGCAAGCGACCGCGACGCCATCTCAGACCAATTTCCCCCGCTTTACGGGGAAATTGACTCTGATTTTCCTACCCCTATACTCGCCGTTTCCGCACGCGACGAGGACGTTTTAATCCCCCGTTCGTTGCAATCTGGACCTGCATAAACCAAACACCCAAAGGGAGCTTCTTCTCATGCCCGCTACGATGACCGCCCGTCCCAAAGCCAGGAGCACCATCAAATCCAAAGCGATCAAGCCCGCCCCGCGCAACGGCGCGCCCGCCGCGTCATCGGGATCGAAGAAGAGCGCAAAAAGAGTCTACTTCTTCGGCAACGGCAAGGCCGAGGGCGGGGCGGAGATGAAGGACCTGCTCGGCGGCAAGGGCGCGAACCTGGCCGACATGACCAAGGTGCCGCTCCCGGTTCCGCCGGGCTTCACCATCACCACCGAGACGTGTCGTGAGTACAACGACGGCGGGCAGAAGCTGCCGCGCGGGTTGATGGAAGAAGTGCGGGCGAACATCGCGCGGGTGGAGAAGGCGACGGGGAAGAAGTTCGGCGATGCGAACAACCCGCTGCTGGTCGCGGCCCGATCGGGCGCGAAGATGTCGATGCCGGGCATGATGGACACGGTGCTCAACATCGGCATGAACGACCGCGTCGTGCTCGGCATGGTCAAGCTCACCGGCAACGAGCGCTTCGCCTACGACAGCTACCGCCGGCTGATCAACATGTTCGGCGACACGGTGATGGGCGTGGATCACCACCACTTCGAGCACGAGCTGACGGCGGTGAAGAACAGCCGCGGCGCCAAGCTCGATACCGATCTCGATACCGAGAGGCTCAAAGAAGTCGTCGAGCGCTACAAGCAGGTCTACAAGCAGCACGTCGGCTCCGACTTCCCGCAGGACCCGTTCGAGCAGCTCGAGGCGGCGATCGAAGCGGTCTTCAAGAGCTGGATGGGCGATCGCGCGATCAAGTATCGCGAGCTGAACGACATCCGGGGCCTGGCGGGCACGGCCGTCAACGTGCAGTCGATGGTCTTCGGCAACATGGGCGAGACCTCCGCAACCGGCGTCTGCTTCACGCGCAACCCCTCGACCGGCGCGCGCGAGCGCTACGGCGAGTTCCTCGTCAACGCGCAGGGCGAGGACGTCGTCGCCGGCATCCGCACGCCGCTCGATTGCAAGACCGAGATGGGCAAGTGGAGCCAGAAAGCGTGGAAGCGCATC
>JAICTV010000363.1 GCA_025936175.1 Phycisphaerae bacterium | reverse complement strand
TCGGGATCCGGCAAGACAACGACGCTGATGCTGCTCGCGGGGTTCGAGACGCCTACCGCCGGCGAGATTCTGCTCGAGGGCAAGCCGCTGTCGCGCGTTCCGCCCTATCAACGCAACATCGGCATGGTGTTCCAGAATTACGCGCTGTTCCCGCACATGACCGTCACCGAGAACATCGGCTTTCCGCTCTCGGTGCGCGGCGTGCCGGCGCGCGAAATCGTCAGGCGCGTCGAGCGCGCGCTGGACATGGTGCAACTTGGCGGCTTCGGCAAGCGGCGGCCCGCGCAACTCTCCGGCGGCCAGCAGCAGCGCGTCGCGGTGGCGCGCGCTCTGGTGTTCGAGCCGAAGCTCATCCTGATGGACGAACCGCTCGGAGCGCTCGACAAGCAGTTGCGCGAGCAGATGCAACTCGAAATCCGGCGGCTCCATCAGCGGCTCAGCGTGACGATGGTCTACGTCACCCACGACCAGGCCGAGGCGCTCACGATGTCCGATCGCATCGCGGTTTTTCACCGCGGCAAGATCCAGCAGCTCGACGTTCCGGTGCAGATGTACGAAAACCCGAAGAACGCCTTCGTCGCTCGGTTCATCGGCGAGAACAATCGCTTCGATGGCCGGCTGGAAACCTCCAAAGACAGCCGCTGCACCATCCGGTTGGCGGCCGGTGATGCCCGGATCGACGGTACGCTGGTCGAGCCGGTAAAAAACGGCGAAGTGGTCACGGTGTCGCTGCGGCCGGAGCGTGTGCAAATCCGCCCTGCGGGGCATACAATCGACGCCCATCCCGGCTGCCACCTGGCCGGGTCGCTGCAGGAGCTCATCTACCTGGGTGACCACGTCCGGGCGCGCGTTGTGCTGACGGGTAACGAAGAGTTCATGGTGAAGCGCCCGATTTCCGAGGCGCAGGCTTTGCCGCGCATCGGCGCAGTCGTCGATGTTTTCTGGGCGCCCGAACATTGCCGCGCATTCGCGCGGGAAAGCTAGCGGCGCCGGTACCCTCGAACTAGCGGAGGCGAAAATGCTAAGCAGGAAGATCTGGATGGTGGGCGTCACCGCGGCATCGTTGGTGCTGTCCACGGCCGTGCTGGCGCGCGACCTGTCCGTCGTATCGTGGGGCGGTGCGTACCAGGACGCGCAGCGCGAAGTCTATTTCAAGCCGTTCATGGACAAGACCAAGGTCAAGATGACCGAAGAAAACTGGGATGGCGGCGTCGGTACGCTGCGCGCCAAGATTCAGGGCGGCAACAACAACTGGGACGTGGTCCAGGTCGAGTCGGAGGAGCTGCTGCTCGGCTGCGAGGAAGGTCTCTACGAAAAGCTCGACTGGGCAAAACTCGGCGGGAAGGACAAGTACCTTCCGGATGCGGTCAACGATTGCGGCGTGGGCGCCATCGTCTACAGCTTCATCCTCGCGTACGACGGCGACAAGATCAAGACCGACGCACCCAAGTCGTGGGCCGACTTCTGGAACGTGGCGAAGTACCCGGGCAAGCGCGCGCTGCGCAAGGGTCCGAAGACGACGCTGGAAATCGCGCTCATGGCTGACGGCGTCGCGCCCGGCGACGTCTACAAGATTCTCGGTACCAACGAAGGCGTGGAGCGCGCGTTCAAGAAGCTCGACCAACTGAAGCCGAACCTTGTGTGGTGGGAGAAAGGCTCGCAACCGCCGCAGCTGCTGGCGTCGGGCGAGGTCACCATGACCGACGCCTACAACGGCCGCATCGCCGCCGCGAACGACAAGGACAAGAAGAACTTCAAGATCGTGTGGACAAACAATCTCTATACGATCGACTCGTGGGTCATCATGAAAGGTTCGCCGAACAAGGCGCAGGCCGAGACCTTCCTCGTGTTCGTCAACGATCCGCAGAACCAGAAGAACCTTCCGCCGAAGATCCCCTACGGCCCGACGACCAAGGCCTCGACGGCACTGATCGACAAGAACGTGCTGCCGAATCTCGCGACGGCACCGCAGAACATCGCGTCGGCGCTGTACATCGACGACAAGTTCTGGCTGGAAAACCTCGACAAGCTCTCGCAGCGCTTCAACGCCTGGGTCGCCAAATAGCAGGCTGAAGGCGCCGTCTTGGTATGCAACGCGGCGCCGCGGCGGCGCTCCACGCGGCGCTGGCCGGCGCGGATGACTCTGCCGGTGGCCTGCGCCGCGCACTGCGCCGCAGCCGGCGCCGCGAGCAGCTGCGTGCGGCAGCCCTGGTGCTGCCTCTATTCATTTTTCTCATGGCGTGCTTCGTCGTGCCGATCGGCGCGATGCTGTCGCGCGGCGTGATCGACACCGATATTGCGCGCCTTCTTCCTGGCGTCACCGCCGCACTGAAGAACTGGGATGGCCGCGATCTCCCGCAAGAGTCCGTCTACGCGGCGCTGATCGGCGATATTCACGCGGCGCGCGACGCGGGGACGCTGGCGAGTGCGGCGACGCGTCTCAACTACGACGTTCCGGGTTTCCGCACGCTGCTTTTTGGCACGGGCCGTCGATTGCCGGCGACGCTAACGGGCTCCGCCCGCGATGCTCTCATCGGCATCGACCCCAAGTGGGGCGAGCGCGAGACCTGGGCCGCGATGCGCCGCGCCGGCGGTCCCGCCACCGACTTCTATCTGCTGAGTGCGCTCGACTTGCGGCGCGATGTCGATGGTGCCATTACCGGCGCTCCGCCCGAGCAGCGCGTCTTTCGCGAGGTCCTTGGGCGCACGCTGTGGATATCGGCGATGGTGACGCTGATCTGCCTCGTCCTCGGTTATCCGGTCGCCTACGTGATCGCCTCACAGCCGCCGGGCCGCGCGGCG
>JAICTV010000022.1 GCA_025936175.1 Phycisphaerae bacterium | reverse complement strand
GGCTTCCAGCGATGACGTCAAGAAGTTCGGCCAGACGATGGCAGACGATCACAGCAAATCTAACGATTAATTGAAGCAGCTCGCGTCGAAGAAGGTAGTCGACCTCACCAAGGAGACCGACAGCGCGGCGAAGAAAACTCAAAAGGCCAGCGACAAGCTCGGCAAAGAATCGGGCGACGCCTTCGACAAGGCGTACATGTCCATGATGGTCAAGGACCACGAGAAGGACGTGAAGGAGTTCGAGGAAGCCAGCAAGAACGCCGACGACGCCGATCTCAAGGCGTGGGCGGGCAAGACGCTGCCGACGCTGCAGCATCACCTGGAGATGGCCAAGGACATCGACGGGAAGCTGAAAAAGTAAAGGCGCGGTCAGCTCTGCTGACCGTGAAAGAGATCCGCGCGCCGGTAAACCGTCCATCGAGCGACGTTCACTTCCGCGCGATAATTCTCCTTCGTGTAGGACTCGATCGATCTCCACGCGGCGTTGTAACTGGCGCGCCGCGTCGGTGATCGGTCGAGTTCTGCCACCTGGGTTCGCTGGTTTTCCAGAAAAGCATCGAGATTCCCCGGCAGGACGATGAACTCCGGCCGGCGGGTGCGGAAATCGTCGAGGATCTCCGCGGAGAACCGTCGCGCGGATTCGTCGGAGTTGACGAACAGAAAGGTCAGCGCGTGGCGTGAGCCGGGGCGGAAGTCGGTCTCGAGCATCAGGCGCGAGGTGTAATCCATCCACACCACCGCGTCGGGTCGGCTGGCGTGATTGCGGAGATAATTCTCAAGAAACGCCTGATTGCCCACGTCGTGATACACCAGCACGCACGCGGCTCCGCCGACTGACATCACCACCACCGGGAGCAGGGGGATCAGCAGGGACTCGAGCGTGACGCGGCGCGGGATCATGCCGAAGAGAAGCGCGGCGGGCGCGGCGATGGGCAGGAAGTGATACGCGTACATCCGCCGCTGGGCGATCACGCCCACCGTTTCCAAGGCCAGCCAGAGCGCGACGAAGATGATCACCGGCGAAGCGATCGGCTGCTCGCGATCGATCTTCGCGCGGCGGAAGAGTGCGATCCGCGCCAGCATGGGAAAGCCGCCGATGCTGAGGACGACGGCGGCCTTCCACAGATCGCCCCACGACCAGATCGTGTTGCTGGCGTAGGTGGCAAGCTGCTTCCAAAGCGCCGGCATGTCGCCAAGCGTGTCGGATGCGACCAGGTAAGCGAACGTCACCGCGGCGGGGATGACGAGTCCTGCGTCGCAGGCAAGACCGTGCGCGACGATGCGCGTCCATCGAAGTCGATAGCACAGGATGACGGCAATGCCGTATGCGCCGACGACAGCCAGGCCCGTCGGTTTGACCATCGCCGCACATCCGCCGGCCAGTCCGACGAGGAAGGCGTCCGCAAGCGAATCGCCCGCGAGCGCCTCGATCGCCGCGGCGGCGGCGAAGACCGCGAAGAAGACCTCGATCGTCTCGAGCTGAAAGCCGCCGAAGACGACGGTGCTGAAATTCAGGTACGCCAGCGCGAACAGCAGCGTCGGGATCGTGGCGCTTTCACCCAGATGTCGCCGCGCCGTCCGCGCGAGCATGCCCGCGCACGCGAACGACATCACCGTCTGCAGCGCAATGTACATCCACCAACTTGCGCCCAAGACGCGCCAGACGACGCCGGTGAGCAACCCGACGGTCGGGAACTTGTTGTCGATCAGATCATGGCACAGGCGCCCGCCGCCGGCGATCAGCTTGCCGGTGTAGATGAAGATCGCCGCGTCGTAATCAAACGGCCGACCGATGTAGCAAAGCCGGCCGAGCAGCGCGGAGCACACGACGATGAGGCCCAACGCCCCAAGCGCCACCGAGTCTCGATCGCGCGCGGCCGACGGCTCGCGCGGGGCCTGCAGCAGCCGGGGAAGATCAATCGTCGTCACGCCCTTGTTATCGGCACATCGCGGCGATGGCGTCGATTCGGGCCGATGACTACAATCGGAGCGATGCTCCTGCCTCTTCACTTCGCGCAGCTTTAGCTCGGCACGACCTCAAAGTCGTCGCGTCATTCGTTTCTCCGTGAGTCAGCAAAGTCCGAGAAAACCATGGATTCCCCTTTGATCCGCAAGCTGTCCGAGTCCGAATCGCGTTTTGTCGCATTGCAGGATTCGCTCAACGACCCCGCCGTGCTCTCCAACCCGACGCGGCTCGTCGCGGCGAGCAAGGAGTCGGGCCAGCTCGAGCCGGTCGTCTCCAAGTTCCGCGAGTACAAGAGCGCGCAGAAGCAGGTCGACGATCTGAACGAGATGCTGAAGGACCAGGAGATGGGCGAGATGGCCCGCGCCGAGCTCCCCGATGCGCAAGCCAAGGCCGATCAGCTTCTGGAAGAGCTGAAGGACCAGTTCGTCGCCGCCGAGGACAACGCGGTCGATTCGTTCTTCATCGAGATCCGCGCCGGCACCGGCGGGGAGGAGGCGGCGCTGTTCGCGCGCGACCTTTACGAGATGTACCGCAAATACTGCGAGATGCACGGCTATCGCTTCGACGTCTCGGACTTCTCCACCAGCGACCGCGGCGGATTCAAGGAAGTCATCGTCAACATCAAGGGCGGCGGCTCATACCGTCACCTCCAGTTCGAAGGCGGCGGCCATCGCGTGCAGCGCGTGCCTGAGACCGAAGCGCAGGGACGCATTCACACTTCAGCCGCGACCGTCGCGGTGCTTCCGGAAATGCCGGACGTGAAGATCGAGGTCAACCCGAAGGACGTCGAAGAAGGCGGCTGCCGCGGCGGGGGGCCGGGCGGGCAGAACGTCAACAAGGTCGAAACCGGCTGGCGATTGCTCCACAAGCCCACCGGCATCCAGTTCAAGATGACCGAGCACAAGTCGCAGGCCCAGAACAAGGAGCGCGCCTGGGCATTGCTTCGCGCTCAGTTGTTCGAAACCGAGCGGGCAAAACAACACGCGCAGCAAACCAGTGCGCGCAAAGCGATGATGGGCTCCGGCGACCGCTCTCAGCGCATCCGCACCTACAACTTCCCCCAGAACCGCTGCACCGATCATCGGCTGGGCGGCGAAGAGGGCGGCGAAAAAAAATTCAATCTCGAAAAGATCATGCTCGGCCAGCTCGATCCGCTGATCGAGGCGCTGCTGGAACTGGACAAGCAACAACGGCTCGAAGCGTTGTGATAGAAAGGGGGGCAGTCCGTCAAAACGGAATGTCATCCTCACTGAAATCCCCGCCCGGTGGCGGCTCGCGGTCTTTCCAGTCGAGCACGCGCGGCCGCTCGTCGGGCTCGTCGTAGCGCTTTTGCTCCTCTTCCCAGCGCTGCCGCGCGTCTTCCGCCCGTTCGGGCTCCGTCGGGCGCTCGCCCGGCGAGAGGCCGTACTTCCATTCCTCGCCCTCCAAGTCGTCGTCGCCGTATTCCTCGAACTCCTCGTCCAGCTCGCGGTACTTCGCCTCCGCCGGGTCCCACTCATCGACGGGCAAATCGTCCAGCCCGTCCTCCCACTCGCCGTCGTCGTCGTCCTCGAAGTCTTCATCATCCTCTTCGCACTGGTGCCACCCGTCATTGGCGGGGTGATCGGGATCGGTGGGGAAGATGTCGATGGTGAAGCCTGCGCCGTCGCAGTTGGGCGTGGGGCACATCCAGAAGCCCGGGAAGCCGTCCCGGGCGTTGATTACGCGCTGGAACCACATCTCGCTGCTCATGAAGGTCCGCTGGCAGTGAAGGCACCAGCACTCGCACGGCTCGCGCGGCGGGGCCATCGGATCGTCCATCGGATCGAATGAGGCGTCCGCAGACGCGTCGGCGCCGACCGACTCACCGACGTTGCGGGAAGGGGATGGATCGTTCATGGAACCGGCAATCATCAACCGGCCACCCCGAATCGATCAAGCAAATTTTTGCCCTGACGGCGGGGCGACACCCCGGATTTCGCTGCAACCGGAGTCACGCCGGCGGCTTTCTTCCGACCTTCCCTCCGCTACAATGCGCGCCGTCAAGGAAAGGATTCGCTCCGATGGCCAAGAAGAAAGCCGACGCGTCCGCTGCCGCGTCGAAGCCCGCGAAGAAATCGTCGTCATCATCATCCTCCCACGCAAAATCTGCATCCGCGACGCCCACCACGGGCGGGACGGCGCGGCAGATCGACACCAGCGTCGCCGCCAACGTCGCCGCCGCCATGATCGCCGGCAAGGTCGCGCCGTCGTCGTCGGCCAATGCGTCGTCCGTGCCGAAGAAGGAATCGGCGGCGTTCAAACAGCTCAAGGCGGGTTTGAATAAACCTTCCGCCGGTGCGCTGGGCGGGGTCTTCGGCAACGTCAATCAGCAGAAGAAATCGCACCTTCCGCACGGCGGCGGAAAGCAGGTCGGCCACAACCAGACCTTCGGCTCCGACGCGGCCCGCACCGGCGTCCCGCGCCGCACGCCGGGGTGATCACCACGATCGCGGCCGCCAATCAGCTTGTCGTCGTCGCCGCTGCGGCTTCAGCGTTTTTCTGATCGCGTTTGAATGCCACTCCGCACTCCGGGCAAGCGCTCTCGAAGGCGCTGCCGCGCAGGTCGTAGCCGCACTTCACGCACAGCCCGCGCCGCCGCCGCATGATTCCGCGGCGCGCCCGCGCGAGGGCGACGAGTGCGCTGATCCACGCCGGCGTCAGCACGATCGCCACCACTGGCCAGTACGGCAGGGCGATGCGGTCGTACGCGAACGTTGGCGTCAGACGGACGGTCATGCCGCTGATTGTCCCTGTACCCCAGGTGTTTTTCGCCGGCGGGGGGACGGTGCGCGTGATCGTGAGGTTGCTCGCCGTCCCCTGAATCGTCGCCAGCAGGCCGCCGCCGCTTGGTGAACGCGCGGCGGGCGTCGGCGGCGGCGCGAGCGAGAGCGTCATCGGACCGGAGAAGTTGATCGTCCCGCTGCCCGACGTGCCGGCAATGCTGATGCTCCTGCTCACAGGAAGGGTGGTTGCCTTCCGCGTTAACGCGGCGATCGCGACGCCACGCGTGGTCGCCGGCGCCAACATGATCGAACCCGACGGCCAAGTCGTTGGTGGCGCGGGCGCGATTGTCACCGTGCCTGTAGCGGCGATGGGGATCGGCCCTCGCCGCGTCGCCGTCGTGAACGTCCGCAGGTATTTCTCGGTCGGCTCGTGCATCGTCGCGGTGCCCGCCGACCCGATCCACGGCGGCGGCCACCACCACGACGACGCCCCTTTCGCCGCCGGCCGCTTCGCCACCAGGTGAAGCTGCACGCCGTCGATGAGCGGCACCGCACGGTCGTTCTTGATCACTTCAGACCAGTTGGAAATCGTCGAGGGCTTGGGCTTTGCGCGTCCGGATTGCAGCGGATCGTTGAGGATCGGCCAGCCCGCCAGCTGCATCCAGCTCACGCCGCCGGAATCCGCGCGCAGCTCGTGATACGTCCCGAAGCGCGCCCCGCAGACGAGCAGATCCCCGTCCCGCCGGCACCGAGCCGCCAGCACGATGACCGCCACCGCCGCAATCACGCTGCACGAGAGGATGAGCTTGTGAATGACCCTTGCGAGCATCTCACCGCCGCTTCGCCTTATCGCGGTGACATCACGACGTGAGCTTCAATGCCGCCGCCTGTTTTTCGATCAGTTCCCGCGCCCGCCGCACCGCTTCGTCCAGAGACATGCCGGCGGCCTGGATCGGGCGCACCTCGCGGAACAGCATGCGCGACGGGTCGTCGAGTTCCGCGCTGGCGCAGGAGCCGACGATCGCGGAGCAGGGGACGTTCATCTGACGGCACGCGCGCGCCACGCCGACGGCGGCCTTGCCGTCGAAGCTGGAGCGATCGAGGCGGCCTTCGCCGGTGACGCAGAAGTCGGCATTCCGCAGGCGATTTCGCAGTTTTACGGCGTCGGCGACGATGTCGAAGCCGGGTCGAAGCGTCGCGCCGAAGAAGGCGAGCATCGCGAAGCCGAGGCCTCCCGCCGCCCCGGCGCCGGGCGTGTTCGCCTCGGCCATTTTTCCGCAGCGCTCGGCCAGGCGGCGCAGAAGTTGATCGAGTTCCTCGACCTGCTCGGGCGTCGCGCCTTTTTGTGGGCCAAAGACCCGTGCCGCGCCGTTGGGGCCGAAGAGCGGATTCGTCACGTCGCAGGCGACGGTAATCTTCACCCGATCCAGCGGCGAGCCGCGCGCGTGCTTGACGAGCACAACGCGACGCAAATCTTCGCCGACCAGCGGCTCGTGCGGATCGGCCGGCCCGATCTCGTCAAGGATGACCGGCTGCCCGCACGCCTGCGCCGCGCCGATCCCGCCGTCGGTCGTCGCGCTCCCGCCGATGCCGAGGATGATGTGCGCCGCGCCGAGTTTGGCAGCTTCGACGAGCAGTTGTCCGGTGCCGAACGTCGTCGTGCGCAGCGGGTTTCGATCTTGCGGCGCGAGCAGCGCTAAACCGCTGGCGGCGGACATCTCGACGACGGCGGTTGCTCCGTCTCCCAGCACGCCGAAGACGGCATCGACCTTCATGTCGGGAAGCGGCCCGACGACACGACGCGTCTCGAAGCGACCGCCGGTTGCGGTGACGAGCGCCTCGACGGTGCCTTCGCCGCCGTCAGCGATCGGGCAGAAATCGAGCGAGACCTTCGGATGCGACCGTCGCAACCCCGATGCGATCGCGGTCGCGACGTCGCCCGCATGCAGACATCTCTTGAACTTGTCCGGCGCGATCAAGACGTGCATCTTTCCCCGTGGCACGGGTTTTCAACCCGTGCGCAATCGTTAGCACGGGTTAAAAACCCGTGCCACGGGCGAGTCAGAGCTTCAGCCACAAATACCCCTGCTGCTCCCCGCGCCGCACGTGCATCTGCACTCTTCCACTCTTCGGCAGCGCCGCGAGCAACTGCCCGAAATCTTCCAGGGACGTGATGCGATAGGGGCCCAGCCCCAGGATGATGTCTCCCGCCTCGACGCCCGACTTGGCGGCGAGGCTCCCGTTCTGCACTTCCGTCACCATCATCCCGCTCTCGATGTCGAGGCCGTACTTCTCCGCGAGCATCGGGGTGAGCGGCTCGACGCCCAAGCCCAGCTTCTTCTTCGCCTGCACGATCGCGTCCGGCGCGGCGACGGCGGACGCCGTCACCGTCCGCGCCTGCGCGCCGCCGGCGAATTCGATCTTCACCGCCTGACCGCTCTTGATCTTCAGCAGTTGAACGTACGCATCGACGATGTCGCGCGGCTTGTGTCCGTTGATCGCGGCGATGCCGCTCTTGTCGGTCGCATCGGCGACGCGCACGATCGCCTTCACCGTCGCCGGCGGCGTGACCGTCCGCTCTTCTTTGAGCTTGATCGGGACATCGACCTTGCTGACCGCGGCGGGGTTCATCAGCGTCGGGATCAGATCGCGCAGGCGATTGACCTGGATCGCGAAGCCGATGTTCTGCGCGTCGCCGCGGATCGCGGTGTTGATGCCGATCACCTGCCCGTACGCGTTGAGCAGCGGCCCGCCGGAGTTGCCCGGGTTGATCGCCGCATCCGTCTGGATAAGGTCCTGCAGCTTGACGTTGGGGTCCTGCAGATCGCGATGAATCGCCGACACGATGCCGGTGCTGACGCTGTGGCTGTAGCCGAGCGGATTGCCCACCGCGATCACCGGCTCGCCGATCATCAGGTCGGCGGAATCGCCCAACTCCAGCGTCGGCAACGGCTTGTCGGATTTGATCTTGAGGATCGCCAGATCCGCTTCCGCGTCGGTCGAGACCAATTCCGCCGGCAGCTTGCGGCCGTCGGGAAGATCGACGTTGATCTGCCGCGCGCGATCGATGACGTGATTGTTCGTCACGATGTAGCCGTCCTCGTGAACGATGAACCCGCTGCCCAGCGACGTGACGGCGACGTCGCGGCCGGGGAAGGGCACCTGCCAGAAAAGATCCCCGCCGAAGGGCGAGGTGTGTACGAGCTTCGTCGTGGAGATGTAGACGACGGCGTCCTTCGTGCGCCGCACGACATCGACCGTGACGGTGCGGCGGAGATTGATCCCCGGCGACGTCGTCGCCACCGGCTCGTTCTGGCCGCTTGCCGCGGACGCGGCGATCAATAGCATCAAGAGCGGCAATAGTGTTCGCTTCACAACAACCTCCGTCGTCAGCGAATGATCTTACCGCCGCACCCATGAAAGCTTCCATCGCCGCCGCCGTTGTCCTCGCCGTCGCTCTCTTCGTCAGCCCGCTCCGCGCCCGCGCGGCGGACAAAGAGGTCAACCTCCTCGCCATGGGCGATTGGGGCAGCAACAAGCCGGATCAGCGGATGATGGCGGGGACGATCGCGAAGTACGTCAAGTCCGAAGCGCGGCAGTTCGACGGCATGCTCCTGTGCGGCGACAATTTTTACGTCCCGCTCGCCAACGTCTTCGACCCCAAGTGGAAGTCGATGTTCGAAGACATGTACGATCGCAAGGTCCTCAACTTTCCCTTCTACGTTGCGCTGGGCAATCACGACTACCGGACGGACAACTACCTCGTCGAGCTCGCCTACGCCAAGGCCAATCCCGATTCGCGCTGGAAGTTTCCCGATCGCTGGTATCGACTGGAGTTTCCCAACGATCGCCAGCCGCTCGTGACGGTCCTCATGCTCGACAGCGACAAGGACCTGCTCGGCCAGGACAAGTGGCAGGAGGAGCTCGAGTGGCTCACCGAGCAACTGAGCTATCCGCGGCGGAGCAAGTGGCTCGTGGCCGCCGCCCATCATCCGCTCTTCAGCAACGGCGATCACGGCGACAACGGCGTGCTGCAGCACACCTGGGGACCGCTCTTCGCGGAGGCGCGGCTCGACTTCTACATCTGCGGCCACGACCACGACATCCAGCACCTGGAGCTGCCGAACTACAAGGAAAGTTTTCTATTGGTCGGCGGCGGCGGGGCGTCGGTCCGTCCGATGCGCCTCGATCAGCGCGGCCCCTTCTCCAAGTCCACCCACGGCTTCGCCGATCTGAACTTCACCGCGGAGAAGGCGACGGTCCGCTTGATCGGGCCCGACGCCAAACCCCTGCACGAGTTCACCCGGACGCGCGAAGGCGTGGTGGAGATGAAGAAGACCGTCCCGTCCGATCCGGCGGTCCCGCGCACGATCAAATCGATCACCCGGGGCGGCGAAGAACCCGCGACGCCACGCGAAGCGACGACACGCTCAGCGACGACGCGCCACGTCGAGGATTGACCGGCGCGCACCGGGGAGCATTGTCACGCTGAGGTACTGGGTACTCGCGCAGCGGGTGATCCAAGCATCGCCGCTCTTTTTGCGCTCTCAGGATGACATCGGTGGAAGCGGACGACATCGGTGGAAGCTTTCACGCGACGTGCGATATCATTCGCAGCCCTTAACAGGAGATCCCCGTGGCCTTCACCCTCCAACTCGGACAACAAGCCCCCGACTTCAACCTCCCCGGCATCGACGGGAAGAATTACTCGCTCGAAGACTTCAAGGACGCCAAGCTCCTCGTCGTCGTCTTCTCCTGCAACCACTGCCCCTACGTCGTCGGCTCCGAAGAGCGCATGAAGGCGTTCTATCGCGACTACAAGCCCAAGGGCGTCGCGATGATCGCGATCAACTCGAACGAGACCGAAGGCCATCCCGCCGACAGCTTCGATCACATGAAGACGCACGCGGCGGAGAAGGGAATCATCTGGCCGTACGTCCGCGATGACAGCCAGGAAGTGGCGCTGAAGTACGGTGCGCTGCGCACGCCGCACTATTACGTCTTCGACCGCGATGAAAAGGGGAACCGGAAGCTGCGCTACACCGGCCGGATGGACGACAACCCGCGCAACCCGGGGCAGGAAAAGACCCACGAGCTGCGCGATGCGGTCGATGCGCTCCTAGCCGGCAAGAAGCCGCCGGTCGAGCTGACCAATCCCATCGGCTGCAACGTGAAGTGGTGGGGCAAGGAGCGACACTGGATGCCGGCCGAGGCGTGCGATCTGGTTTGAGCCGTTCTTGCATCGCCTCACCCGCCCAATAAACTCTTGCCTCGCGCCGTTCACCGTCACATACGGGCAGGAGCTCCATCTCGATGACTGCTAAGTCCATTAACGTTTGCCTGGTCGGCCAGAAGTTTATGGGGCGAACGCACTCCAACGCGTTCCTCAAGGTCGGCAAGTTTTTTGACTTACCCGTGCTGCCGGTGATGCACACGATCGCCGGCCGCAACGAGGCGGAGTTGCAGGAATTCGCCGACCGGTGGGGTTGGCAGCACGCGACCACCGACTGGAAGAAGGCGGTGACCGATCCGGAGATCGGCCTGGTTGACATCGGCACGCCGAACCATCTGCACGCGGAGATGTCGATCGCGGCACTGGAGGCGGGCAAGCACGTCGCGTGCGAAAAACCGCTCGCCGGCACCATAGCCGACGCCCGCGCGATGCGCGATACCGCCAAAAAAGTCGCCAAGAAGCAAAAGACGTTCGTCTGGTACAACTACCGCCGCGTGCCCGCCGTCGCGCTGGCGCATCAACTGGCCAAGGCGGGAAAGCTCGGGCGGATCTATCACGTCCGCGCGTTCTACCTGCAGGACTGGGGCGGCCCCGGTGTTCCGCTGCTGTGGCGCTTCCAGAAGAAGTACGCCGGCTCCGGCGCGCACGGCGATCTGAACGCCCACATCATCGACATGGCCCGCTTCATCACCGGCGATGAGATCACGGAAGTCGTCGGCTCGATCGCCGAAACCTTCATCAAGCAGCGCGACATCGTCACCGAAGGCCCTAAGGGCGGGATCGCGGGCGGGACCAAAGGTGGGACTGCGAAGAATGGCAAGAGCGACGTGGACGATGCGGTGCTCTTCCTCGCGCGCTTCGCCAAAGGCGCCATCGCCAGCTTCGAGGCCAGCCGTCTCGCCACCGGTAATCAGAACAAGAACGGTCTCGAGATCAACGGCGAGCGGGGCTCGATCAAGTTCAACTTCGAGGACATGAACTACCTGGATTTCTACGATGCGACGAGCGATCGCAAGACGCAGGGCTGGACGCGCATCATGGTCACGCACGGCGGCGATCATCCCTACGTCGGCAACTTCTGGCCGGATGCGCACATCATCGGCTACGAGCACGGCTTCATTAATCAGGCCGCCGACATGATGTACATGCTCGCCGGCAAAGAGCCGGTCGTGCCGATGCCGGATTTCGAGGACGCGTACAAGACGCAGCAGGTGCTGGAGGCCGCGATCCTGAGCGCGCAGAACAGATCGCCCGTTCGGGTTGCGGAGGTGAAGTGATAGAGTGGAGACTGTGGCATGTTGATTGTGGATTGTTGATCGTGGACGCCCGGATGCCCGGCGCGCTTTTCAACCATCAACGTTCAACATTCAACAATCCAGTCGCGACAGGAGAACGTCCATGAATCGCCTTCGTCTCGCCGTCCTCGTTTTGCTGTCGGCGGGAACGCTCGTCCTCTTCGCCGGCTGCGGCCCGAAGAAAACGCCGACGCACATCACCCCGCCGGCGCAGACTCCGCAGGCCTCCTTCGACCAGCGGATGAGCGAGCTGCAGCGCAAGTCCGCCGGCCTGGCGCAGGTGGCCAAGCAGCTTCCCGGCCGCGACCCGAAGCAGGATCGGCAGCTCGTCGCCGACGCCTTCGAGCACGCGTCGCAGAGCCTCGAGCTGCTCGGCGGGCCGTCCCCGATCGGGACGTACCGGCAGGACCTGATGATCGTGGACAGCGTCCGACAGCGGCTTCGCTCGCTCGGCGCGGATGTCGCGCCTGATCCGACGATCGACTCCGGCCTGCGCGCCGTCCGCGGCGCGCTGGCGTACGTGCGCGACCGCTTCTTCCCCGAGGACGAAACCGTCCGCAAGCAGCTCGATGCGGTGAGCGAGCGGGTGGACGATCTTGACGCGGTCCGCGGGCCGATGCACTCGATCGTCGTGGCTCAGGCGTTCAACGCCGCATCGCAGCTCATCGACACGATGGCGAATCAGATGCAGACGCGGGCGGAAGCGGCGTCATCGCCGCAAGCGGCGCCACAAGCGTCGATAACGATGCAGCCGGCCGCGCCCGCGCCAGCCGCGCCCGCGCCCCCCGCGCCGATGTCGCCTTCGGTTACGTCCGCGCCCGCGGGCGCGGGCGCGTCGCCGCTGATGTCGAGCACCAACATGCAGGCGCCTTCGCCGCTGCCCTCCCCGGCGCCAGGTCCGTCTCCGTCGCCGAGTCCGTCGCCGGCTCCCGCGCCCGCGCCGGCGCCCGCTCCGGCTCCGACGCCGCCGACGCCTTCGCCTGCTCCATCCCCGGCGCCGTCGCCGATTCCGAGTCCGACGCCACCGACGCCCGCCCCCGCCCCGACGCCGGCCCCGATACCGTCCCCTTCGCCGTCGCCCGCGCCCGCGCCGGCTCCGTCGCCCGCGCCGCTTCCGCCGGCGCCCGTGCCGGCGCCGTCACCGGCTCCGGCACCGGTCCCGCAGGCAAAGTAGGCGCGCGAATCGTGACCGACGAGGTGTAACGGCGATGGCGTGGATCAGTCTCTGCGAGCTCGATGAGCTCAAGCCGGGCGAAGGCAAGTACGTCGAGATCGACGGCTACCAGCTCGCCGTCTTCATCGAGAACGACAAGGTTTTCGTCATCGACAACACCTGCCCCCACGCCGGCGGCAACCTCGCCGGCGGCTACGTCGACGACGGCTGCGCCGTCTGCCCGTGGCACTACTGGGCGTTCCGGCTCGACAGCGGTGAGCTTAAGGACGCGCCTGGAGTGAAGGTCGCGACGTATCAGGTCCGCACGATCGAGCACGGGGGCAAACAACTCGTACAGGCAAACCTGCCGATGCCATGATCTCTTGCTCGCCCGCGTCGCCAATTCGGGTCGCGCGCGGGTCGATAACGTTTCCATCGGGAGCAATGTCATCCCGAGCGGTACTCCGCGAGGGATCTCGGACGCAACTCGTCTCCGAGATCCCTCGGAGTACCTCGGGATGACAATTCCCGAAGCTCCCCGCAGCCGAGCGCACGCTCCTGCCAAATGCTTACCGCTGCGGCGCCAGCTCCAGTTTCACCATCACCGGCCGATGATCCGATGCGATCGTCTCCTCGACCACGCGCGTCTCGACGACCTTCCACTTCCCACGCGGCTTGACGAACACGTGATCGATCGTCTCCTTCGGCGCGTCGGCGGGACACGTCGGCGGCTCGTCCTTCGTCACCAGATCCATCTCCTTCGCCAGCGCCTCGAGCGGCGGGGTGCCGGGATCGCAGTTGAAATCCCCGGCCAGGATCACCGGCAGCTTCTCCTTGGCCACGGTTGCGGCCAGTTCTTCCGCCTGCGCCAGTCGATCGGACGGTTCGTGCGTGTGATCGAGGTGCGTCGACATGAACACGATCTTTCGTCCGTCGCGCAGCGCGACCGTCGCCGCTACGGCGCAGCGCGGCTCGCGCTTGTCGCCGTCGCGATAGGGGAGGTGGTGGACCTCGCTCGACTCGATGGGAAAGCGCGAGAGCACCGCGTCGCCATACTCGCCGCCCTGGTAGTCCATCGCCTTGCCGAAGACGCCGAACATCCCGAGCAGTTTGCCCAGGTCCGCCGCCTCGCGCGCGCTCGCGCTGCGCGGCACGCCGTTGTCCACCTCCTGCAATGCGACCAGGTCCGGCTCGCATTTGCGGATGACCTCCGCGAGCCGCGGCAGGTCCACCTTGCCGTCGGCGCCGCCGCCGTGGTGGATGTTGTAGGTGACGACCGTGAGCCGCACCGGCGTGGGCGTCGCGCTCGCGCATCCGCCGGCGAAACAAGCGGACCACGCCGCCGACGCAACGATCAAAACGAGTGTCCGAATCTTCATCACCGCAATCTAACCGGAAATGCCGATAATGAGTGTGCGTGAGCGAGAGCATTCCACAGGTGAGCATCGTCGTCCCCGCGCTCAACGAGGCGGCGAACCTCACCGCGCTTGCCGAGCAGATCGACGCCGCGCTGCGCGACCGAAGCGGCGGGTATGAGATCCTCATCGTGGACGACAACAGCGCCGACGAGACGCGCGCGGTCTGCGCCGCGCTCGGCGGGCGGTTTCCGCTGCGGCTGATCGTCCGCGAGCAGGCAAAGGACGGTCTCAGCGGCGCGGTGCTGCGCGGCTTTGCCGAAGCGCGCGGCGGGATCCTGATCGTCATGGACGCCGACCTCCAGCATCCGCCGGCAAAACTGCCGGAGCTCATCGGCGCGCTCGAATCGGAGGCCGCCGACTTCGCGCTGGGCTCGCGCTACGTGCCCGGCGGGAGCACCGCCGAGAAATGGGGCGTCTTCCGTCAGCTCAACTCGCGCTTCGCGACCGCGCTGGCGCGTCCGTTTGCGGGGAAGATCAGCGATCCGATGTCCGGCTTCTTCGCGCTGCGGCGGGAAACCTACGAGCGCGCCCAGCGACTCACGCCGCTGGGATACAAGATCGCCCTGGAGCTGATGTGCAAGGCGCGGGTGCGGCAGGTGCGCGAGGTGCCCATCCACTTCGCCGAGCGAACGCGCGGGCAATCCAAGCTGACGCTCAAGCAGCAATTCAAGTACCTCGAGCACCTCAGCCGCCTCTACGACTTCACCTTCCCGCGCGCCAGCCCGGTGGTGAAGTTCATCATCGTGCTCGCGGTGAGCTGGTTCGTCGCGTTCGGGTGCTTCGTCTTCTTAAAAGGGACCGGCGCCAGCAACGCCGTCGCGCCGCCGCTGGCGTATCTCGCGGCGCTGATCGTGACGGCGATCTTCCACACGCGCTACGTGCGCGCGCAGCGGGAATTCATCGTCCGCAAGACGCCGTGGCTCGATTTCGTGCTGATCTCGATCGCCGAGTGGCTGGCGTGCTGCTTTACCGCGCTTTGGGTGGCGACGCGGGTCGCGCGGCCGACACTGAGCGACGTGTTCGTGATCCCCTTTGGGTGCGCGACCGTCGTGCGCTACATCCTGCGCAAGGAACTGCTGCAGGACGTCCGCGGGCTGCGGAAGGAGATTCGGACCGACGAGCTGACGTGACGGCGAATCGCTATCGTCCGCTGGCGCTGAGTGCTTCGTGCACGCTGCGCGGCGCGGTGACGATGAGATGGCCGTTGAAGTAGCGGATCGACGCGGTCCCGCCGGCGTCACGCCAGACGTCCGGCCGCACCGTTTCCTGGATCAGCTTCACGAGGCTGTCCGCCTGCTGCTGCTTGCTGACCGTCTGGTCGTTGGCGCCGCCGCCCGATCCGGCGCCGGAGCCGGAACCGGAGAAGAGCGATTGTCCTCCGCCGCCGCCCCCACCGCCCCCGCCACTCGTCGTGTTCGACTGGTTTTGCAGATTGAACGTCGGGCCTTCGAAGTTGGGGATCTGCATCACGAGGTCTTCGACCGGATAGACCTTGGTGATCATCTGGCTGTCGGCGATCTCGCGCGTCGTGATCTCGACGACGCCCTCGTCGACGTAGTAGGTCAGTAACTGGCCGGAGCCGGTGTCGTCGAGGATGCTGCGGAGCACCCGGCTGGCCGGAACGTTGTTGAGCGTCACACTCACCGGGGTTTGACGGGTGACATTCAGCAGCTCCAGCGCGCGCCAGTTGACGTGGATGTTGGCGCCGGAGATGTCGCGGACGAAATCGATCGCGTCCGACATCGGGATGGCGCTGATCTTCACCTGTGGGATCTTGTGCGCCAGCGCGAGGCGGGGGTTGGCGTCGGAGTCTTTGGCGTCGCTCGCCTTGGCCGAGGGTTTGGTGGTTTGAGCGCTCGCGAGGGCGGGGAGAACGAGCAACGCCACGAGGTTGGAAACGAGAATGCGCATCGAGCCTCCCTTTCGTAGCATGGCCGTCTCGGCCATGCCCGTTCGAAGTTGGAAGAGGCACGGGCGAGACGCCCATGCTACGTAGATGCGGGCACCGCCAGTGTTCTACCAGACGTTCTCACGCATTAACGTTCTCGTCCAGCGGCTTGCCGGTGTACGGATCAAACTTGTAAGTCGGGGGCGTGGCGGGCGTGGTCGCGATCGGCGCGGGCGGCTGCGTCGCCGGCGGCAGCGCCGCGGGGGGGGCGGTGCTCACTTCGGAGTTGATCTCCTGCTCCGCTTCCTTCAGTCCGCGCTTGAACTCCACGATCCCCTTGCCGATGTTCCGCCCGACCTCCGGCAGACGCTTGCCGAAGATCAGCAGGCCCAAGGCGGCGATCATGATCATTTCGAACGGGCCGGGATAGCCCCATGCGAGCGTGTGAAGCATAAGTCCTCGTCTGTGTCTATGGTTATAACGGTCCTGGCCGTCCGAATGTTCTCGATTATACGTCCTGACCGCGGAGAATCGAAAGTAATTGCGTCACGTCGTCCGGCAGCGGCGCTTTAGGCGTCATATTCGAAAGCGAAATCGGGTGCACGAAGGTGATCTGCTCGGCGTGCAGGGCCTGCCGGGCGAATTCAAAATTCCCGTGCCGGAACGTTCGCCCGCCATACATCAGATCGCCCACCATCGGGTGCCCGATCGACGCCATGTGCACGCGCAACTGGTGCGTGCGGCCGGTTTTGGGCCACATCCTGACCAGGCTGAAGCGTTGCGGCGGCTTGGGAAGCTTCCGATCGCTCGGATGCTCGCTGGCGATGAGAGTAATACCCTCGGCGTGCTCGAACGTTTCGACGACCTCGTATTTGGTGATCGCGGCCTTGCCTCCGTTTTCGATTTTGCGGACGGCCTGCTTCTCGCGGATATAGCGGTCCTGACCGATCGGGCGATCGATGACATCGGAGAGCAGCTCGGGTACGCCGTGACAGACGGCGACGTAGGTTTTTTGGATCGTGCGGTTCTCGAACTGCCGGGCCAGCCGCCAGTGGGCTTCCTCGCTCTTGGCGACGAGCATCACGCCGGTGGTGTTGCGATCGAGGCGATGGAGGATCCCGGGCCGCCAGTTCCCGCCCGCCTGACTCCATTTCTTGCCGTAGTTCACAAGACCGTTGACGAGCGTCCCGGTCCACACGCCGCGCGCGGGGTGGATCATCAGGTTCGCCTGCTTGTTGAGGGCGAGGAAATCATCGTCCTCGAAGACGATGTCCAGCGGGATGGGCTCGGGAACGAGCTCGCTGATCGGCTCGGGCGGCGCAACCATGTCGATCTCGTCGCCTTCGCGAGGGTGATAACTGGCCTTGACGACCCGGCCGTTCACTTTGACCAGGCCATCGGCGATGACGCGCTGCACGCCGGCGCGCGACAGGTAGCCGATGCGATCGACGAGGTACTGATCGATCCGGCGGGTGAGGTTCTTGGAGACGCGCCAGTGGAAGTGCTCGACGTCGGCTTCTTCCTCGACTTCGATGGGACTGTCGGATTGCGGCGCGTCGGCGGACATGGTGAAGGGTGTGCAATGGATTGTAGGGGCGAGGCCTGCGTCGCCCTCTTGTGACGGTCGGTAAGAGGGCGACGCAGGCGCCGCCCCTACGGGTGGGTCGTGGGCACGGTGGCGGCGACGGCGCGCGTCGTCGCCCCTTTGGGCGCGGCGACCAGCGGGGGAATCGAGAGCGCCTGCGTGGTCGGCATCGAGCTCGACGTCATCGCCGGCATCGTCGCGGGGGTGGCCAGGATCACCGGGTGGCGAAGCTCGTCCAGCTTCTTCAACCGATCCGCCGCCAGTTGCTGATACGCCGGGAAGTCCTTGGTTTCGAGCGCGAGCTTCTCGTATTGCGATTTCGCGGCGTCGAAGTCGCGCTTGTTTTCCGCCAGAGCGGCCAGGCCGAAGCGGGCGGCAATGCTCGCGTAGGTCTGATCGGCGTAGTTGTTCAGGATGGTCTGATACGCTTCGTTGGCGTTGCTGATTAACTCTTTGGGGTCGCGGACTTGCAGCGTCGGCTGCGTCGCCGCGCCGGGGATGGCCGGGAGGTTCGCCAGCTCCCATGCCAAGTCCCCCTTGGCGAGCAAAGCCTCGGCGGCGATTTTCTTCTCGTCGCTGAGCGTCAGCGCGCGCCCGATGGCTTCGTTGGCGTCGTTGTAAAGTTGCCGCCGCTGCGTTGCCTGCTGTTGCGCGGGCGCAAGAGGGCTGCTCATCGCCTGCTGCTGGACTTCATCGATGATCGTCCGCGCCGTCGCGAGACTCTGGACCGCGCCGGCTTCGGCTTCGCGGTTAGAGCTGATCCGATAGCGGATGAGGAAGACGATGACCAGGACGGCGACGGCGACCGCGAGGTACTTCGCGCCCGATTCCTGCCACCAGTTCGGGGCCTTGGTGATGACCTTCGCCAGGGTGTTGTCCTGGAGTTGGTGACGGCGTTCGGCTTTCATAGGAACGGCGGAGTGTACAAGCGTGACAGGGGTAGAGCAAACGACGCTGGAATTGTCGCAACCTGTGGCGAAGTAAAGAGTTTCTTGACTGTCGGCGCGCGGTTTTTATCATCGGAGACGAGTGATTTTCTCTCGCCGCTTCGACGCCTTGAATTACGCACCTTCGTGGAGGCAACCCATGACGCGCCTGCCTGTGAGCCTTGCTCGCTTCGCTCGAATTGCGCTTGCTGCATCAGTGATCGGTACCACGCTGCCGAGCTTCGCGCAACAGGCGGCGCCCGCGCCCGCGACGCCGGCGCCGGCGGCGCCAACTCCGGCCGCGCCGGCGCCGACGACTCCCGCTCCGGCGGCGCCTGCTCCTGTCGCTCCTGCGACGCCTGCGCCTGCGGCCCCCACTGCCGCGCCGGTGGCGCCCGAAGGAACAGCGGCTCCTGCGCCGAGCGGCGCGCCAGCGGAGGCGCCGGCAGCGCCCGCCGCTCCTGCGACGCCGGCCGCGCCCGAAGCGCCTCCCGCGGCTCCCGCCGCCGCGGCACCGGGCGCTCAAGCGAATGCGACGACTCCCGCGCAGCCCGCGGCCGATGCTGAACTGAAAGACGCCGTCGAAAACTTCTGGCACTACGGGAAAATCGCCCGCTACGACCTCGCTCTGGCCGAGGCGCAGAAGATCCTGGCCAAGAAGGACAAGCCCGCCGACGTCCTCGCCGCCTTCGAGCAGACCGCCGATGAGCGCAAGGACAATCTCGACCAGTGGCTGCTCCGCTGGCAGGGGACACAGCAGCTCAAGGACGTGACGAGCCAGATCATTTCGCTGCTGAACGAAGGCCGCCGCACGCGTCGCGCCAATCCGGCGGAGATCGAGAAGAACGTGCAGCGCCTGACCAGCACCGGACGCGGGTACATCCTGGCGGTGCAGCAGCTCCGCGAGAGCGGCGAGCTGGCCGTTCCGATCATGATCGATTACCTCCGCGATCCGTCGAAGTCGCAGTACCACGGCGCGATCCGCGATGCGCTGCGCGACCTCGGCCGCCCGGGACTGAATCCGCTCGTCGCCGTCACCGAGACGAAGAACGCGGACTTGCTCGTGCCGGTGTGCGCGGTGCTGGGTGAACTCGGTTACGGCTCGGCGATTCCGTATCTCGATCGACTGGCCGCATCGAACGATCAATCGCCGACGGTCCGTTCGGCGGCGGCTCAGGCGCTAATGCGCATGGGCGCGGGCAATCCGAACGCGATGAACCCGGCGGAGCTGTTCTATCAGCTCGGCGAGCGTTTCTACTACGACACTGCCGACATCACCGCCGACAAGCGCGACCCGCAGGCGCCGGCGAACGTCTGGTACTGGGACGAGCAAAAAGGCCTGGTGCGCGTCCAGGTCCCGCAGCCGATCTTCAACGAAATCATGGCCATGCGCGCGTGCGAATACTCGCTCAAGCTCGGGCAGTCGCGTGGCGATGCGCTGAGCCTGTGGCTCGCGTCGAACTACAAGCGCGAAGCCGAAATCCCCGAAGGCGGTAGCGATCCGACCCGTGCGCAGAATCAGCCGTCGGCTCACTTCTACGGCGTGGACTCGGGCGCGCAGTATCTGAACAACGCGCTGGCCCGCGCGCTGCACGATCGCAACTCGCAGGTGGCGCTCAAGTGCATCAAGTCGATGCAGGAAATCATCGGGCGGACGAACCTGTTCAGCGGCCAGGCGGGCGGCGGGGCGCCGGCGCTGATCGACGGGATGTCGTCCGCCGACCGGCTGGTGCGATTCGAATCCGCCTTCGCCATCGCGGCGGCGGTGCCGCAGCAGTCGTTCCAGGGACAGGATCGTGTCGTTCCGCTGCTGGCGGAGGCGATGAGCCAGACCGGCATCCCGACGGCGCTGGTCTGCATGGCGACGCAGGAACAGACCAACGCCGTGATCGATGCGCTGCGAAAAGGCGGCTACAACGCCGTCGGCGGAGCGGGTCCGGCGGCGGCGGTCGCGCAGGCGGGAACGCTCCCGGCTGTGGACGTCCTCATCACCTCTGAAGACATGGGCGCGACGCAGGTGGATCAGCTTCTGGCGATGGCGGCGCAGACGCAAAAGCTCGCCGGCGCGGCGAAAATCGTCGTCGTCCGCAGCGGCGCTTCGCCTTACGTCGCCCGCGCGGTCAACGATGCCTTGCTCAGCGTCACGCAGAAGGCCGACGCCGAAGGGTTGAAGGCGGCGGCCGACCACGCGCGAACCAAGGCCGCATCGGTGCCGATCGATCAGGCGTCGGCGAGCAATTACGCTTTGCGTGCTGCCGAACTGCTCCAGAAGCTCGCGCTGTCGAACCAGCAGGTGCTGAATCTGTCGGCGGCGGAGCAGACGGTGCTGGCGGCGCTGAACGATCCGCGCCCCGACGTCGTCAAGGCGTCCGGCGCGGCACTGGCGCTGATGAATTCACAGACGGGTCAGGCCGCGCTGCTCTACGCCGCGCTGAATGAGAAGGCGGCGGACGATGTGAAGATCAGCCTTCTCAAGTCGCTGGCGGTCAGCGCCAAGCAATACGGCAACCGCCTCAACGCGCAGTACGTCGGGGCGCTCGATAACCTGATCAACACCGCGCAGAACCAGGACGTCAAGAACGCCGCCGCCGAAGGTCGCGGCGCGCTGAACCTGCCGGCGGATCAGGCTAAGACGCTCGTGGTCAATCAGTCGCGCGTCTAGTCGCTCAACGCGCCTCAACGTTGTCATCCCGCGGTAATCCGAGGGATCTCGAACGCCAGTTGCTTCCGAGATCCTTCGGAGTCCCTCGGGAGGACATGACCGCGTGACTGGCGCGCACATGCGTCCGTGCGGCGGTTGACCTTCCCTCCTACAATCCGCCCGCCATGTCGCAGACCCTCGCCGAGCCCGCCGATTCCGCCGGCGAAGGGACGTTCGTCCGCTACCCCGGCCTGATGCGCGAGCTACTCAAGCTCGCCGCGCCGGTGCTGGCGGAGCACGTGCTGCACATCTTCGTCGGGCTGAACGACACGTATCTCGCCAACCACCTGCCGAAGAGCAACGTCGAAGCGGCGACGGCGGTGGGGAACATCGGGTACATCTTCTGGTTCCTCGGGCTCTTTGCCGGCGCCATCGCGACCGGATCGACGGCGATCATCGCGCGCGAGATCGGCGCGCGTCATCGACGTCGCGCCAACAGCGCCGTCGGACAGTCGATGCTTTTCGCCGCGATGATCGGGCTGGCGCTCGGTGTCGTCGCGCTGTTCCTGGCCAAGCCCATCGTTTCAACGATGGGGCTGTCCGGGATCGCCGATAAATTTGCCTTCGACTATCTCCGCCTGCTCGCGCCCGCGGCGCCGTTCGTGATCGTGATGTTCGTCGCCAATGCGTGCCTGCGCGGCGCGGGTGACACGCGCACGCCGGCGATCGCGATGATCATCGTGGACATCGTCAACGTCGTGTTCTCCTGGGGATTGACGTGGGGCTGGTGGGGCATGCCGGCGATGGGGTTTAACGGCATCGCCGTCGGCACGCTCATCGCCTACATCGCCGGCGGCGTGATCCAGGTCTGCGTGCTGCTCGCGGGACGCGGCGGGATCCGGCTTCACCTGCACCGGCTGCGCCCGCACTGGCCGGACATGCAGCGGATCATCCGCATCGGCCTTCCCGCCGGCATCACGGATGGGGTGAACTGGGGCGCGAACTTCGCGCTGGTGCAGGTCGTCAACCGCACGCCGCCGATCAACGTCGCTTCGGCGGCGCACATCAACACGGTGCGGATCGAGTCGCTCAGTTACATGACCGGCTTCGCGGTCTCGATCGCGGTGGCGACGATGGTCGGGCAATCGCTGGGGATGAAGGACCCGCGCCGCGCCGCGCGCTGCGCGTATCTCGGCTTCGCCGCCGGCGGCGGGTTCATGCTGTTGATGGGCTTGATGTTCATCCTCTTCGGTCACGCGCTGGCGGCGGCGATGGTGACCGATCCGGAGGTGCTGCGGCTGACCGCGCGCTGTCTCCAGATCACCGGCTTCTGCCAGTTCGCCTTCGCCTCGGCGATCGTGTTCGGCGGCGCGCTGCGCGGCGCGGGCGACACGATGGCGGTCATGCTCATCACGATGGTGACGATGCTGGTCGTCCGCTTCGGCGGGGTGATGGTGCTGGCGCATTACCGCCAGCCGCTCCCGGTGATCTGGGTGCTGCTCGCCAGCGACCTGACGATTCGCGGGATCATCATCTATGGACGGTTCCTGCACGGCGGCTGGAAGAAAATCCGCGTTTGACCGACGCGTAAATATTCGATTCTACAAGGGTTACGTCGGGGCATTCGCGTCAGATTGGGGGTAGGCACAAACGCGGCCCAGGTTTCATAATCGCTGCTTGGACTATTGCGCGTTCCCCCAAGCGACGCCCGCCCGGTTTGACGAACGAATCATCGCGTGCGCAAGGAGCGGCTACTGTCTCCGCATATGCCGCCGACGATGAAGCGAAAATACCTTGTCCGCAAACCGGCGCTGAACCGGCGGATCCTCTCGTCGCTTGCAAACCACCTCGCGGTGACCGATCGCGCCGGTGCCGACGGGGGGCCTGTCCGTGGTGAAGAGGATTGTCGAGGGCGGCACGATCCGCGTGGAATCGCGCGGCGACGGCGCGAATGTCATCTTCGCCCGGGCGAAACACGTGCGACGAAATGGGGCTGAGCGCGTGAATGCGCCGACGACGGTCATCGTGCTCACCACCAGCGACGAGGAGCGCGACAAGGTCGAACCCAGCAAGCGCAACGCCGCCGGCGATAGCCTCGAGCCGATGACGCCGGCGGCATGCATCGGGATGATGGCGACGGTGGACAAGTATTGGACGGGGAGGGAGCTGGGCTGAGGTTGAACGCAGCAGCGGCGACCCGGGGGCCGGGTAGCGCGAAACGGGTTATGCGATGACCGCGGCAGAGCAGTTCGACATCCTCGTCATCGACGATGACGAAGTAGACCGCATGGCGGTGAAGCGCGCTCTGCGTGCCGGGGGCGTGGCGCGCGAAGTCGTCGAGGCGGTCGACGCGCGCGAAGCCGAATCAGTGCTCAAGACCCGCCAATTCGATTGCATCCTGCTCGACCACCGTTTGCCGGACCGCGACGGGCTCAGTGTCCTGCGCACCCTCCGCCGGGCAGGCGTCGGCGTGCCGATCGTCGTCATGACCGGGCAGGGGAGCGAGCAGCTCGCCGTCGATCTGATGAAGGCGGGTGCCAGCGATTACCTGTCGAAGTCGACGGTCTCACTCGAACATCTCGCGGCCAGCGTTCGCGGCGCGGTTCGCGTGGCGCGGGCTGAGGGGATGGCGCGCGACGCGACCGACGAGGTGGTAAGGCAGAAACGTCTGGCGGAGACACTCTACCGCATCGGCGGGAAGCTGGCCGAGGAACGCGACCTCTCGAAGCTCGTGCAGATGGTCACCGACGAGGCGACGGCGCTGATCCGCGCGCAGTTCGGCGCGTTCTTCTACAACGTCGTCAACGATCGCGGTGAATCGTACATGCTGTACACGCTGTCCGGGATGCCGCGCGAGAAGTTCGCGAAGTTCCCGATGCCCCGCAACACCGCCGTGTTCGCGCCGACCTTTAACGGCGAAGGAATCGTTCGCCTGGACGACGTGACCGCCGATCCGCGCTACGGCAGGAACGCGCCGTACCACGGCAAGCCGCCGGGACATCTGCCCGTGCGCAGCTACATCGCCGCGCCGGTCGTCTCGCGCTCGGGCGAAGTTCTGGGCGGATTGTTCTTCGGGCACGAGCGGGTGGGCGTGTTCACGGCGGAAGACGAACAGGTGCTGTCGGGCATCGCGGCGCAGGCTTCGGTGGCGATCGACAACGCGCGGCTGTACGAAGCCATCAAGCGCCGCGAGCAGCAGTACCGCTTCCTCGCCGAATCCGTCCCGCAGATCATGTGGACCGCCGACGCCGACGGCGCACTCGATTACTACAACCAGCGCTGGACTCAGTACACCGGTCTGTCTTTGGATGCTTCCGTCGGGTGGGGCTGGCAAGAGGTGATGGAACCGGCCGACGCGGCCCGATGCGAGACGCTGTGGCGGGAGGTGATCGCGGATCCGAAACGCGATGTGTTCGAGATCGAAGTCCGTCTCCGCCGCGCGTCTGACACGTCCTATCGCTGGCACCTGGGCCGGGCGGTGGCGATGCGGGATGAGGCCGGGAAGATCATCAAGTGGTTCGGCACGCTCACCGACATCCACGACGCCAAAGTCGCCGAGGAAGCGCTGCGCATCAGCCGCGAGCGCATGGACCTTGTGCTCGACGCGTCGGAGCTGGGCATGTGGTACTGCGACCTGCCGTTCGGCGAGCTGCAGTGGAACGACAAGTGCAAAGAGCATTTCCACTTGCGGCACGATGCGCGGGTGATGATCGATGACTTCTATCGCCTTCTCCATCCGGACGATCGCGAGCCGACGCGAAAGGCGATCGATCGCGCGATCGAGGAAAAGCGTCCGTACGACATCGTTTATCGCACGGTCGGCTCGGGCGGCGAGATGAAATGGATCCGCGCGATCGGCCGCACCTTCTTCGATGACGCCACCGGCAAGCCGGTCCGCTTCGACGGCATCACCGTCGACGTGACCGAGCAGAAGGAGCGCGAGCGCACGCTGCGGCAGGCGAAGGAAGCCGCCGAGGCGGCGAACGTCGCCAAGGACCAGTTCCTCGCGGTCCTCAGCCACGAGCTGCGCACGCCGCTCATGCCCGTGCTGACGATGGTGCAATCGCTGGAGATGGAGCCGTCGCTTTCGAGCGAAGTGCACGATGGGTTGGCCGTCATCCGGCGCAACGTCGAGCTGGAGGCGCGGCTGATCGACGACCTGCTCGATCTGACGCGCATCAGCAAGGGGAAGCTTCAGCTCAACTTCGACACCGTCGATCTTCACGCGGCAATCGAGAACGCCGTGCAGATCTGCAGCGTGGAACTGATGAGCAAGCGGCTGCAACTCGTCGTTGACCTGTGCGCCGCGCGGCATCACGTTCGCGGCGACGCGGCGCGGCTGCAGCAGGTGTTCTGGAACCTGATCAAGAACGCGATCAAGTTCACGCCGGCCGGCGGGCGGATCACCATCCACTCCTTCGACGATCCGCGCGGGAGCCTGATGGTGCAGGTGCGGGACACCGGCATCGGGATCGAGCCGCAGGCGCTGGGGCGGATCTTCGACGCGTTCGAGCAGGCGGACCGTTCCGTGACGCGGCAGTTCGGCGGGCTGGGGCTGGGGCTGGCGATCAGCAAGGCGTTGATCGATCTGCACGGCGGAAAATTGTCCGCCGACAGCGCGGGGCCCGGCTCGGGCGCGACCTTCACGCTTGAACTGCTGCCGACCGCCGCCGAAGTCACAATCAAGCCCGAGCAGCCGGCGACGCCGACGCTCGCCGCGGGAGCTTCGCCCGACGTCCGCATCCTTCTGGTCGATGATCATCCCGATACCAACAAAGCGATGGCGCGGCTGCTGGAGCGGCTCGGCTACGACGTGCAGACCGCTGATTCCGTCCAGGCCGCGCTCTCCGCGGCCGATCAAACGCGCTTCGACCTGCTCATCAGCGACATCGGCCTGCCCGACGGGAGCGGCCTGGAGCTGATGCGCGAATTGCTCGATCGGCAGCACGCGATCAAAGGGATCGCGCTCAGCGGCTTCGGTATGGAAGAGGACGTGAAGAAGAGCAAGGAAGCCGGGTTCTACGAGCACCTCACAAAACCCATCAACTTCAAACGGTTGGAAGCTGCGATCAAGGACTTGACCGCGGCGCGGTGACATGCATGCGCGCCGTCAACGCGGACGCATTCCCCGGGCTTTGAACGAAACGCGCGCGTTTGATCATTTCCGCGTCTCGTTTACCTGACCGGTGAGGAACTGCTTCAGTCCCGCGCCGACGTCCGCGAACGTTGATTGCGTCACTTTCGGTTCTCCAACCGTGCCCTCGATCTTGACCGCGCTCAGGCTCGACTGCAGCACCGCGAGAATCTGATCCACATCCGCGACGAACGGAAGCTTCAGCGCGCTCAGCGGCCGAGCGCTGCCGACGACGTAGCCCTCGATCGGGCTGTTGGGGACGTTCCAGATGTTGCGGACCGTTACGCCTGACGACCAGACCTCGGCGCCGCGGTTGAAGTAATGCGCGCGATCCAGCGAGAGGTTTGAGTTCTGCAGCGACAGGTCGAGCGTCCCCGTTCCGTTGGGCTCCTTCGGGGCGCCGCCCAGCGACATGATGTTGTACAGCAGGGCCAGCGCGTCGAGGTTCCCCAGGTCCGACCGCGCAAGCGTGATGTGACCGCTGCCGAGGATCGTGTCGCGGTTGCCCGCTTCGCCGTGGAAGATTAATTCACCCCCGACGCGTGCGGGCATCGGCTCGGACCGTTCCTTCGTCCGGAACGCGCGGACCATCTGGTCGAGGTTGAGCTCGGAAAGGTCGGCGATGATGTGCGTCTGCTCGGTGCCGCCGGCGTGCTTGGCCCGGCGGGCCCAGAGGCGGATGCGCCCGTCGGCGACGCGGATGTCGTTCCACCCGACCGGCCGCTGCGACGCCGGGATCTTTTTTGCATCGAGATCGGCTTCGCGCTGGCGCTCCTCGCGGTCTTCGCTGGGCAGTTCGTCGAGCACGATCCGCTGAAGCGCGAAGTTCGAGCCGAGATCGAGAAAGGCGCTCAACTTGCTCGGGCGGATGGCGACGGTTCGGAAACCGGCGTCTTCGGCGGGCGTGAGCTGCACGCGCAGGCGCAGCGGGGCGAGCGCGCGGGGATCGGTCGCGGGATCGAGCGTGAGCGCGCCGTCGTACGCGCCGTGCAGGCCGTTGAGTGCCGGAACCAGGTCGCCCAGCCGCTCCCCTGTCATTCCGCTCCAGCTCAGGATTGCGTTACTGCGGTCGGGATGATCGGCGTCGATGCCGGCGTGTCCGTGCGCGCTGCCGCCGGCGGCGGAGACGTCGATCTTCTCGAGGGCCGCGACGCGGCCGTCGAGGCGCCCCTCGATGTCGGCTTCCCCGATGGGACGCGTCGTGGCGAACAGCGCCCGAGCCTTGATCGGACCGGTTGCGCTCTTGGCGGCCGTGTCGAGCGCCAGGTTCGCCTCCGCCCAGACCGCCGCCGAGCCTGTCGCGCTGAGCTGCACCGGCCAGGCCTCGACGTTCACCAGCACGCCCGCATTCTGCAGGTCCGCCAGCGTTGTTTCGATCGAGGCGGTCGCTTGTCCTTTATCGCCTTTGCGCAGCTTGATCGGATCAATGCGGAGCTGACCGTTGCGGAGCAGCATCTCGCCGGTCGCTTCGTCGGCGGTGAAATCCTTCGCGGCGACGTCGGTGGCATGGAATGAGCCGCGAATCGCGAGCTGATTGCGCCTTGCCTTGGTCAGGTCGATCGTCCACTTCCCGCTCAAGCTCCCGGAGACGCCTTCGACTTTGAAAAGGGTCGACGCGTCGGCGAGCGAGAGATGATCGACGTCTACGCCGACCCGGAACACTTCGCCGTCCGCCATCTTGTCTTTGGCGTCATAGGGCCAGACGCCGACGACGGACCATTGGGCGCCGAGCAGTGTCAGCTCGTGAAAGCGGAAGTCGGCGTTCTCCTCGCCGATGTGCGCATCGACGACGCCGTGGATGTCGCCGAAGGATCGGCCCTTGACGACGAGCTTCTCGCTGTGCACCGTGCCGGTGCCGACGAGCTGCCGCGGAAACATCGTCCCGCGCACGTGACCTTCGCACAGCAGCTTGCCCTGGATCGGAAGCTCCTCTTCAGGGATCACATCGCTCGGCACGTGCGTGAGGTAGAGCGACAGCGAGACCGGCTCCGGCACGCCGAGAACGTAATCGCCGTTGCTGCGCAGCTCGATGCCCTTGGCGTGGACGAACAGCTCGTTGAGATGGACGCGCTGCGGGTTGCCGAGCGTGTCGAGGTTGAAATCGAACGGCGTCGGCGCCGCGCCTTGCTTGAGCGTCCCGCCGCCGCGGATGCGGAGCAGCCACGTCTTGTCGGCGAGGTTGTATTCGCCGCGGCTGACGAGCCGGTCCGCCGCCGGGCACTGCAGGTCGCTCAGCGTGATGAGCGGTCCGCGGTTGCTGATCTTCGCCGAGACGTTTTCCGCTTCCAGCGGCACCGATTTGCCCGTGAGCGCGATGCGCGGGAAGGAGAGGAGCCAGTCCATCTCGGACCACGCGCGCCCGCTGCCTTGGATGTTGATCTGCCCGTCCCACGCGCGCGTGGGCATGCGGCCGCGCGTGGCGATCTCGGCGGTCACCGTCGGGCGTCCTGGGAACGGTGACGCGACAGTGAGGTGCAGGCTTCCGCCGTGATGGATGTCTCCGCCGGCGGCTAGCTCCTGCCACAGGCCGTTGAGCTCAGCGGTTTTGGCGGCGAGGTCGCCGCTGCCGTCGAGCTGTACCTGCCCGCCCATCGCCGACACGCGAAGCCGTTCCACTGCCACGTTCGGGCCGTTGAGCTGAACCATGCCGGAGGCGATCTCGACCTTCGGCACGGACTTGATCGCGCTGGTGAGGATAAGATTCTGCGGGTTGAAGATCGATCGCCCGCCGCCCGCCGTCTGCACCGCGACCCGGCCGTTCGCCGTGATCACATCGACTTGCGCCTCCTGAAGCAGGAGCCGGCCGACGAGCTTGCCGTCGTTGATCACGCCCGACCAGTCGCCGTTGATCCGCAGCGGCTTGGGCGCATCGACGACCCACGGCGAAATCCAGTCGCCGGGCTCGATGAAGAACTGAAGCTGGTGCTTGAAGTTCTCGCGCGGCGCGACTTCGCCGACGGCTTTGAGACGCTTGGGGACGTTGATGTCGTAGCGATAGATGATCGAGCCTTCGGGATCACCCTTGACCGTCAGCGGCTCGATCTTCGCGCGCCGGCCGTCGGCTTCCATGACGACGATCGTGCCGTCCACCAGGCGAAGGCGGGGGAGCGTCAGCGGCTTTTTCTTCTCCGTCGGATCGGTCGTCCCGCCGCCGGCGCGCGCGACCAGCTCGGCGACGTCCTGCAGGTTCCAGCGTCCCTGGTTGTCGCGGCGTACGACGAGGTTGGGATGATCGAGCAGGATGCCGCGCAGCTCGAAGTCGCGCGTGACGATCAGCGGCAGCAGCCAGTTGTGCTGCACTTCCATCCGCGGCATGTCGAGGAACGACGCGTCCGCCAGCGGCAGCGAGAGCTTCACATCCCGCAGCGTGGTCGAGCCGAACCACCCGGTGGAGAGGCTGCTCGCCTCGACGCGCAGCCCGAGCTTCTGCTGCACGGCGGACAGCACCATCCGCCGGGGGAAATCCGTCCACAGCGCCAGCTGAATCGCCAGCGCGATCGCGAGGATCACGACGACGGCGTAGAGGAGGATTTTGCGGAGACGACGCATGCGCGAATTGGTGATTGAGTCATCGGGTCATAGAGTCATTGAAAATCAAACGTGTTCATCGTTTCAGCAATGACTCAATGACCCGATGGCTCAATCACTCAATCCTGAACAATCACGGCTTCTGCCCCGGCGGAATATCCGAGATCGTCCTTGGGCCGAAGCCGAAGAACCACCAGTCTTCCCGCAGCGTGCGCCCGACGAACGGTCCGGAGCTGGCGACCAGCTCGCCCGTGTCCGCCCAGTAGGCGACGAACGCGGCGCTGGCGAAGCCCATCTGCTTGGTCTGCTTCACGATCGCAAAATCCGGCGTGACGATGGGCGTGTTCGACGGCGTCTGCGACAGATATCCCGAGATGTAAAGCGCCGGGATGCCGATCAGGAACTCCAGCCGGTCATTCCCGATCCCCCCGGTACGCACTTCCAGGATGATCTTCGCCTTCTCGCGCTTGTCCACCAGCCGCACGCCGCCCAGCAGCAGCTTGTTGCGAATCTCGCCGATGTAGAAAAGGTTTTCCGGCGTCGGGTAGGCGGATGAAATGACGTAGGACGTGTCGACGAAGACCTCGCGGTCGCGCAGCGCCTCGGCGGAGAGCTGCTCGACCGCCTTGCGCGTCGCCTCGGACATCAGGAACTGCTCGGTCGCGCTGCGCGGCGGATCAGTGACGCGGATGGTGGCGCAACTTGAAAGCGTCGAGCAGATGAGGCCGAGCAACAAAGCGGGCCAAAGACGCGGACGATGAGACACAGGCGTTTCGCCTCCGATGCGCACGCGCAGATGCCGATCCATGCGGCAGTTAACGAACATGACGAACATCACGAGCCGCGCGGCCGCAGGCGGCGCGCCGACGAGCGCGTCAGTGTAATCCACGCGCGACGCGGGGGCTAGGGGAGCAAAGGGGAGCGAACAACTGAACGACGTTAAGTCCGAGAAGCGGGCCGACAACCGTCCAAACGAGCGCTCGGCGGCTCCCGCTCCCCGCCATCCCTCACCGCGCCGCGCGCGTCCCGCGCGCTTCTTTATCTGTGTGAATCCGTGCCCCGTCTGTGGCTAAATCCAAGTGTTCTCGTTGGTCTCTGTAGTTCAACTCTCAGCGGCAGCGCGCCGCGACGCCTGACGACTGTCCGGAACGCTCCGCTTCGTTCCGCTAAGGCACGGGCACGGCCCGTCGCGCGCATCGGGTCATCGGTAGCCCTCGACGTGTCCCGGAGCATCCGGCGCCGGCGATGTCTTGGGCGGTTCGCTCACGGGAGGTTCTCTCATGTCGCTGCGCTGCATTGCTCTTGCACTCGCGTCCCTGTCGCTCGCCGTCTCGTTCGCGCCGGCGGCGGTAGCGGGGATAGGGGGGGCGCCGAAGGTGGTGATCACCTCGCCGGACAATGGTGAGATTGACGTCGATCCGGCGACGGCGCAGATCACCGTCGAGTTCGATCAGCCGATGGATCCGCGCGGGCGGTCGATCGTCGGCGGGGGGGATGGGTTTCCCGACATCGCGGGCGGGGGAGGTGGCGGCATCAAGTGGACCAGCGATCGCGTCATCGTCATCCCCGTCACGCTCAAGCCGGACCACGATTACGCGCTGAGCATCAACAGCGACACGTTCAAGAACTTCCGCGGCAAGACCGGCGAATCCGCCGAGTGGTATCCGATTCAATTCAAGACGCGGGCGGGAGGCGCGAAGCCCGCGAAAAGCGACGTCACGCCGGAGCAGAACAAGGACGCGCTGGCGACGCTGGCGAAGTTGATCGACGAGGACTACAGCTATCGCGACCGCAAGCGCGTCAGCTGGGCGGCGGAAATCGAAAAGCGGCGGGCGAAGTTTGAGAGCGCCAAGACGGCCAACGAGTTCATGCGCCTCACCGCCCACCTGCTTCGGCTGGCGGAGGATGCGCACATCACCGTCGAAGCCGGCGACGTGCACATCGGCACCCGCGCCAACTCCGCTTCACCCAACTTCGACTTCAACGCGCTCAAGCAGGCGGTGCCGAACTTCGCCGAGAAGGTCGGCGGCGTCATCACCGGCCGGTTCGATGACGGCATCGGCTACATCAGCTTCTCCGATTGCTCGAAGGAGCAGGCGGACGCTTTCGACGCGGCGCTCGACACGCTCAAGGACACCAAGGCGCTGATCCTCGACGCCCGCTTCAACGGCGGGGGTGGCGAAGACGCGGCGGCGCAGGTCGCCGGTCGATTCGTCGAGAAGGCGGCGGTCTATTCGAAGGATCGCATCCGGGAAGGCGGAAAGTGGAGCGGGCCGTTCGATCGGACCGTCGAGCCGCGCGCGAATGCGGAGCGTTACGCCAAGCCCGTCGCGGTGCTCATCGGCCCAAAGGTCGGCAGCAGCGCCGAATCGTTCGTCCTGATGATGAAGCACGGCGCCAAGGCGCGGCTGATCGGCGACGTCACCAAGGGCTCGTCCGGGCGGCCGATCGAGCATCAGCTCGGCAACGGCGTGACCGTCTATCTGCCGAGCTGGGAAGATGAGTTGCCCGACGGCACGGCCCTCGAAGGCCGCGGCGTCCGGCCCGACACGATCGTCAAGACCAAGCCGGCGGATTTTGAAAAAGCCGATCCGGTGCTGGAGGCGGCGCTGAAGTATCTCAGAGGCAAGGATGCTCGACGAGGCGGGTCATTGTGATCGCAAAGGCAGCAGGTCCATGAAAATGCCTGATGGCTAAAAGCGGTGCGCGCTCGCGTATGGCGCGCGGGCCGACACTTATACGGATCCGGACTAACCCCGTGCGATGGTCGAAAGGCTGAGGTACTGCGAAGCATCTGCGTTCACTTGCGCAGATCGTTCGCGGGGTGCGCCTCGACTGCGTTCGACCCTGGGGCTCAGACCCGGAGGGAGCTCGCCGAAGTCCGCTTAGGATGGCGGGCCACCGACGCTGCAGGCGAACGCGCCGGTTTAATTCTTCGCGGGGTTACCCTTTCGTCCAATATGAAGCGGGCGGGGTGAAAGGGATGCTCCCCTGCACCTATGCAGGCTGAACATGGCGATTCGGTGACGAGAGACCCGATCCGCTCTGAGCCCCTGCGCCTCGAGCGGTTCGTCGCGTTGTCGGTACTGCTGCTCCTGCTCCTTGGCGCACTCATCGTGCTCTGGCCGTTCGTCCTGGCGCTGGCGTGGGCGATGGTGATGGCGTTTGCGCTGTGGCCGCTGCAGCGGCGCCTGCCGGTGATGTTGCGGCGACGAAGGACGCTGGGCGCGCTGGTGATGACATCGGCAATCGCGCTGGTGTTGCTGGTGCCGACGGCCGGGATCATCGTCAATCTCAGCGACGACGCGGCGGCGCTGGCGACGGCGACGAAGCGCTGGCTGGCGGACGGCCCGCCGGCGGCGCCCGCGTGGCTGCAACGGGTCCCGGGGGTCGGCGATCGCGCCGTCGTCTATTGGAACGAACTTTCCGCCGACGCCGCCGAGCTGCTTCGCCGCGCCCGCGCGTCGGCGGAGCAGCAGTCGCCTTCGAGCTTGCCGTCGGCGGCGCCGGCGGCTGACAGCAAGCTCGCGCGGACGCTCGGCCTTGTGTTCGCCTGGGCCGCCGAGTGGCTTCCCCGCGCGGGGCTGGCGATGGTGCAGGGACTGACGCAGATCCTGCTAAGCGTCCTGCTGACGTTCTTCATCTTCCGCGACGGCCAAACGTTGGCGCAGCGACTGGTCATCATGATCGATCGCGTCGCGGGGGCGCGCGGTGTCGAGCTGCTTCAGATTGCGGGCAGCACGGTGCGCGGCGTCGTCTACGGCATCCTCGGCACCGCGCTCGTCCAGGGCGTGCTCGCGGCGATGGGTTTTCTCATCGCCGGCGTGCCCGGCGCGGCGCTGCTGGGACTCTTGACCTTCCTGCTCTCGCCGCTGCCGATCGGCCCGCCGCTGATCTGGCTCCCCGCCGCCGGCTGGTTGTTTCATCAGGGCAACCACGGGTGGGGCGTGTTCATGCTCGTCTGGGGCGTCCTGGTCAGTTCCGTCGATAACGTGGTGAAACCCTGGATCATCAGTCGAGGCGGCGCCACGCCGTTCATCCTCATCCTCTTCGGCGTGATCGGCGGGGCGCTGGCGTTCGGCTTCATCGGCGTCTTTCTCGGGCCGACGCTGCTGACGGTCGTTTACCGGATGATCGAGCAATGGTCGCGCGCCCCGGAACACGTCGCTCAGGAGAACAGATCATGATGCACCGCACGCACGTTTGGAGAAACCTGTCGCCGCTACCGCTGCTGCTGGCGATCGTGCTGGCCGCCGGGTGCTCCTCGCAAACGCAGGGGCAGAAGATGGTGGAGAGTTACGCGAAGACGCGTGACACGCTCGCGGAGTCGCAGACGCAGGTGGAGATCACGCTGGCGGCGATGCAGCACGTGCGCGCCACGCCGGGCGAGCGCGTGCACGAAGCGTATCGCCAGTACGAGGACGCGGTCGATGCGCTGGAAAAGCAGGCGAAGGATGCCGCCTTCCGCGCCAAGTCGATGAAGGAAGAATCGGATGAGCACATCCGCTCGTGGCAGGAGGAGATGAAATCGATCAAGGACCGGTCGATCAAGGCGAGCCTCGAGAGCCGCCGCGACGCGGTCCGCAGCAACTTCAAGCTCATACAAATGTACGCCGACGACGTCCGCAAGGCGTACGAGCCCTTCGTGCAGGGCAATCGCGACATCGTGCAGGCGCTGTCGATCGACCTATCGCCGGCTGCGATAAGCAGCCTCGCGGGCTCGATGGATCGCGTCGTCGCGGACGGGGAAATGCTCACGCAGAAGATCGCGCTGATGCAGATCGCGATGACGAACATCGCCAACGGCATCTCGCCGCTGGGCGGGATGAAGTGAGCGGAACTTTCGCGTTGGCGAGCGGGCGGCGGGCAACGGCGCGCGTCGATGATGGGACCAAAGTCTCATGGCGAGGCGACGCGGCGGATGCTGCTATCTCGGCCGCATCGGGGGTCGCCCGGATCTGCCCGCCATGAGCACAACCGCAACGCCGAGTTCGAAGATGACCGCCGGGCGGCGCGACGCGTATGAAGCGCTGCTCGAGCGCTGCCGTGGCATCCCACCGGTCACCACCGCCGTCGCGTATCCCTGCGAGGCGACCGCGCTGGCCGGCGCGATCGAGGCGGCGGAGGCGGGGTTGATCGAGCCGATCCTCGTCGGCCCGGCGGCGAAAATCCGCGAAGTCGCCGCGCAGGCTGCGCTGAAGATCGACCCATATCCCATCGAAGAGTCGCTTGATCCAAAGTCCTCCGCCGCCAGGGCGGTGGAACTCGTGCGTTCGGCGCGCGCCCAGGTGCTGATGAAGGGGAGCCTGCACACCGACGATCTGCTCGGCGCGGTCGTCTCGTCGGCGACGGGGCTGCGCACCGGTCGGCGGATCAGCCACGCGTTCGTCATGTCGGTGCCGACGTATCCCAAGCCCCTCATCATCACCGACGCGGCGATCAACATCGCGCCGGAGCTGGACGCCAAGCGCGACATCATTCAGAACGCGATCGACCTGGCGCGCAGCCTCGGCCGCGAGACGCCGAAGGTCGCGATCCTCTCGGCCGTCGAGACGGTGACGAGCAAGATCCCTTCGACGATCGACGCGGCGGCGCTGTGCAAGATGGCGGACCGCGGACAGATCACCGGCGGCATCCTCGACGGGCCGTTGGCCATGGACAACGCGATCAGCGCGGAGGCGGCCAAGACGAAGGGCATCGTCTCGCCGGTCGCCGGGGATGCGGACATTCTCGTCGCGCCCGATCTGGAAGCGGGAAACATCCTCGCCAAGCAGTTGACGTTCCTCGCCAACGCGGATGCGGCGGGGATCGTGCTCGGCGCGCGCGTGCCAATCATCCTCACCAGCCGCGCCGACAGCGTCCGCGCCCGCCTGGCGTCGTGCGGCGTCGCGGTGCTGGTCGCGCAGGCGCGTCGGCAAGGCGGACAACTCGAGGCGCGGTCATGAACAACGCCGTCATTGTCCTCAACGCCGGCTCCTCGAGCCTCAAGTTTTCCATCTACCAGGTGGATGCCGAGGAGCTCTCGCTGGTGGCGCGCGGACAAGTCGAAGGGCTGGGCACGTCGCCGCGCTTCAAGGCGAAGGATCGCAGCGGCACAACCCTCGCCGACGCCGACGTCACTGGAACCTCACCGCCGCAGCGCTTCGGTCACCAGGAAGCCTTCGCGCATCTCGTCACCTGGACGCGCGATCAGTACAAGGGAACGATGACGCCGGCCGCGGTGGGCCACCGCGTGGCGCACGGCGGACTGGATTTCATCGAGCCGACGATCATCGACGGCGCTGTGGTCGAGAGGCTCGAGAAGCTGATCGCGCTCGTCCCGCTGCATCAGCCGCACAACCTCGCGGCGGTCAAGGCGGTAACGTGCTTGCGGGCGGACCTGCCGCAGGTCGCGTGCTTCGACACCGCGTTCCATCGCGGCCGCGCTCAGGTCACCGAGCGCTTCGGCCTGCCGGACGACATGTTCCAGCGCGGCTTGCGGCGGTGGGGTTTCCACGGGCTTTCCTACGCCTCGATCGTCGATGAGCTCAAGCGCACCGCGCCGGGGCTGGCGATGGCTCGGCTGATCGTCGCGCACCTGGGCAGCGGCGCGAGCATGTGCGCGATCAGGGGCGGCCGCAGCGTCGATACGACGATGAGCTTCTCCGCGCTCGACGGCTTGCCGATGGGCACGCGCTGCGGGAGCCTCGACGCAGGCGTCGTGCTCTTCCTGCTCCAGCTCGGGCGGACCCGCGAGGAGATCGAGACGCTGCTGTACAAGAAGTCGGGGCTGTTGGGGATCTCCGGCGTGAGCAACGACGTGCGCGCGCTGCTGGCGAGCAGGGACCCGCTCGCCGCCGCCGCGATCGACTTCTTTGTCTATCGCGCCAAGCGCGAGATCGCGTCGCTGACGGCGGCGCTGGGCGGGCTCGACGCGCTGATCTTCACCGCGGGCGTGGGCGAGAACTCGGCCGTCATCCGATCGCGCATCTGCAAGGATCTCGCCTGGCTCGGCATCGTGCTGGACCCGGCCGCCAACGAGCGCGGTCACGGCTGCATCTCGCACGCCGGGCAGACGCCGTCGGTCTGGGTCGTGCCGAGCGACGAAGAGCGCGTGATCGCGTGCGGCACGGTGTCCGCGCTGCGCGCGGCCGGGAAGCTGCCCGGGTGCGCGGAGGCGGCCACCGGCGCGTCCGGCGCCTGATCAGGCGTGCTCGTTCTTGACCGCCTCGCGGATGTGCCGCAGCAGCGCCGCGTCGTTGAGCGGCTTGAGCACCACGACCACCGGCGATGAAGGATCGCCGGGATCGTCGCGCGGCGGGGGCTTGCGCTCGTCGTGCGCGACGAACGCGATGGCGGGGATGGCGCAGTCGTGCCGGGACAGCCGCCGGAGCAGCACGCCGCTCTGCATTTCCGGCAAGCACGCATCCACCAGCACGCAATCGAGGTTGTGCCGCGGCAGCGTCGCGGTGAACGCCTCGGCGCCGGCGAACATCTCGGCCTCCATGCCCGCCGCCCGCAACAGCCGACGCATCGCGTTGCGCACGGACTCGTCCTGATCGACGATGGCGATGCGCAGCCGCTTGTTGGTCGATTGCACCACGGCGGCGGCACGGTATCGATCCCGAGGCCGCGCGCTGAATGGGACCTTAGTCTCATCCGAACACCATGTCCGTCCGTGCGTGCGACGCCGCTCACGCCGCGGCTTGATGCGACCAAAGTCCAATGGCTACCGCGTTATTGCGCGGCTTAGCCTCTGCCCGACCCAACAGGTGAGGTTCTGGCATGATCGGTCCCGCCGCGGGAAGGCCAACCCGTTTTCTTCTGACGAGCGCGGCGGCGGCAGTCCTTCTGACGTGCGCGTCACGAAGCCTCGCGCAGGCGCCGCCGGACTCTAACACGCCCAATGCGATAAGCGACGCCGAATGGCGTCGGCAGATGGAAGGGCGCATGCAGCAACTCGAGCAGGAGAACGCGGCGCTGCGCAAGCAGGTCGGCGACGTCGCCGACACCCAGCAGGCGGTGATGAAGGACGCGCAGCAGCGCGGGCTCCTGACGCTCGAGGCGGGACAGCCGCGCCTCACCACGCCCGACTGGTTCGACATCAACAAGTTCGCCGCAGAGGGCGATTTCCCCGGGTCGGTCCGCATGCCGGGCACGAAGACTTCGTTCCAGATCGGCGGGTACGTGCAGCTGGACGCGATCTTCGACGCCGACCGGATCGGCAACAAGGATTCGTTCGTGGTGAACACGATTCCGACCGGCGGAGAGAAGACCGGCTCGGGCAACACGAATTTCAGCATCCGCCAGACGCGCCTATTCCTGAAAACCCAGACTCCTACCGAGAGCTGGGGCAACCTCGTGACGTACGTGGAAGTCGATTTCCAGGGAACGGACGGCGCCGAGCCGCGCATTCGTCACGCCTACGGACAGATCGGCGACAAGAATCAGTTCCTCGCCGGGCAGACGTGGACCGCGTTCCAGGACGCGACCATCTTCCCGGCGACGCTGGATGCGCAGGGCCCGCCCGGCATCGTGAACAACCGCCGCCCTCAGGTCCGTTTTCGTCACGAATGGAACGATCAATGGAACGGGGTGATCGCGATCGAAGACCCCAGCAGTGAGATCACGACTCCCGCGGGAGTCAGCGGCGTCAAGTCGCAGCCCTATCCCGACCTGGCGGGGAACGTGCGCTGGCAGCCGGCGTGGGGGCATCTGCAATTGAGCGGCGTGCTGCGTTACGAGCAGTTCGATCCGGACGTCGGATCGCGCGAAAGCGACGTCGGGTACGGCCTGAGCCTGACCGGTTCGGTCAAGACCCTTCGATTGGACGAGAAGCACGTCGATTCGGTCCTGTTCCAAGCGGCCGGCGGGAACGGGATCGCGCGCTATCTGAACGACACGAACGGCCAGAACCTCGACGCGGTGCTGTTCGCGCCCGGCGACAACCTTGACGGGCTGCCCGCCGCCGCGGGCGTGCTTGCCTATCAGCATTGGTGGAATCGCAAGTGGGGCAGCACCATCGGGTACAGCATTGTGGTGATCGACAATCGATCCGCGGAGGCTGGGTCGGATTATCACCAGGGGCAGTACGGCATGTTCAACGTCCGCTATTACCCGGCAGAGCGCGTGATGATCGGGGGCGAAGTGCTGTACGGCGTCCGCGAGGATCACGACGGCAGCACCGGCGACGATCTGCGTCTTCAGTTCTCGGCTCAATACCGGTTCTAAGAGATGACTTTCACCCTCGTGTTGCAGTTGGTCGTCCTGCTCGCCGCGATCGCCATTGGTGCGCGCGCGGGCGGCGTCGGGATGGGGCTGTGGGGCGGGATCGGCTTGCTCGTGCTGGTCTTCGGCTTCCGCGCGGCGCCGGGAACCATTCCCGGCGAAGTGCTGCTGATCATCCTCTGTGTGATCATGGCCGCTTCGGCCATGGAGGCGGCGGGCGGGATCGATTACCTCGTGCGCATCGCCGCCGGGATCATCCGCAAGAGCCCGCGGCACGTGACGATCATCGCGCCGGTTGTCGCGTACGTCTTCACGTTTCTCGCCGGCACCGGGCACGTGTTCTATCCGCTCCTGCCCGTGATCTACGAAGTTGCGATGAAGGGGAAGGTGCGGCCGGAGCGGCCGATCGCGGTGGCGACGATCGCGTCGCAACAGGCGATCACCGCCAGCCCGGTCTCCGCCGCCACCGCAGCCATGATCGCCGTGCTGTCCAGCAAGGGGATCGGGCTCGTGCAGATCCTGGCGATCTGCATTCCCTCGACACTGATCGGCGTGATCGTCGCGGCGCTGGTGCAGAACCACGTCGGCGTCGAGCTCGAAGAGGATCCGGAATATCAGCGGCGATTGGCGCGTGGCGAGATTTCGCCGGCGGGGACCGAAGACATCAAGCGATCGGAAACGGTCGAGCAACAGGGCAAGACGCGCGCGGGCTTGTCTGCGGCGATGTTCCTCGTGGGCGTTCTGGTCATCGTCCTGTGCGGATTGTTCCCGGTCCTGCGCACCGTGCCGGGAGAAAAGCCCGCCGTCGCGGCAGCGGCGACAACGCAGACGGCTGCGCCCGCTCAGCAGGCGGACTCGGGTGATCCCGAAATCGCCTTGCCCAGGCCCGTGACCGTCTCGATGCCCGTGACCATCGCGATCGTCATGCTGGCGCTGGCGGCGCTCATGCTCGTCTTCACCGGCGCGCCGGTGGGAGAAATCCTCAAGACCAAGACGGCGCAGGCGGGAATGACGGCCGTCATCGGCATCCTCGGCCTCGCCTGGCTCGGCGACACGTTCATCGCCGACAACAAGGACGTGATCATCCGCGGCCTCTCCGACATGGCCAAAGCGCGTCCCGGCCTCTTCTCGGTCGGCCTGTTCGTCACGTCGATGCTGCTCTTCAGCCAGGCCGCCACGGCGCGCACGCTGATGCCGCTCGGGCTGTCGCTCGGCATCGCGCCCGCGGCGCTGGCCGGGATGTTCCCCGCGGTCAACGGATACTTCTTCATCCCCACCTACGGCACGCTCATCGCCGCCGTCAATTTCGATCGCAGCGGCACCACCCGCATTGGGAAGTACGTCCT
>JAICTV010000202.1 GCA_025936175.1 Phycisphaerae bacterium | reverse complement strand
TGGACGGCCGAAGGTGATCGATGTAGTTGGCCATCCACGGCCCCTGCTGCTGCATCGCGAGCTTGCCGGTGAGAAACGGATTCTGCGGCGAATCGAAGTTGTCGAGCAGGTGGGTGGTGGTGAAATCCTGCACCGCCGCCGAGCCGAGCCGCCTGGAATAACTCTGCACCCACTTGTAGCAGTTGACCGTCGCCGGGCCGTCGAGGTCGAATTTTCCGCTCGCCGGATCGAACAGCTCTCCCCCGAACCAGAACGGCGTGAACGGGACGTACCAGCTCTGCAGCGGAATGTAACCCGCGACGTCGATGTGCCCGCCGGAATCGCGCGTGTCGATGGCGGCGGCGTAGCGATCGAGCTCGTCGAGCGTGCGCGGCGGGCGCGTCGGATCACATCCCGCCGCCCGCAGCGCACCCGCGCGCTCGCGGAATACCGCCTTGTTGTAATGCAGCGCGATCGCCGCCGGGGTGCTGACCAGAGCGTAGAGCCGGCCTTTGTAGTGACAGCCAGTCCAGTAGACCGGCACATACGTCTCTTCGGTGATGCCGTGCGCCCTGGCCAGGTCATCGATCGGCTCGACCGCGCCGAGCGCCGCGTACTGCGCGACCTGCTGATCCCAGAGCCCCGCCACATCCGGCGGGACGCCCGCGGCGATCGCCACCAGCGTCTTCTGATCGACGTTGGCGATCGACATGTATTCGACGTAGATGTGCTTCTCGCGGCCGACGGTGTGGTTGAAATCCTCGACAATCTGCTGCATCTGCCGGCCTTCGGTGCCGGTCCACTTTTCCCAGTAGCGGACGGTGACGAAGTCGCCCGGGACGCTGGCGGCTTGCGCGCTCCAGTCGCGCGCGAGGAAGATGATCGCGGTCGCGATGAGGAGAAGGAAAATGCAGCGACGGAGCCAGATCATGCCGGCGCGCGACGGGTGGGCGCGCGGGCGGCATTCTAACATCCGTCGCGTCAATCATGCTGTTCGATCGGGAGCGCGCCGGCGCCGACAGTGCGCTGGCCTTCTCCTCGAGGTCTGCCTCCCCGCGATGTTCCGTAGGGTCCCTACCGTGCCACGCCGGAGTCGAGAAATCGGATCAGCGCGTCGAGGTGAATCGGCTTGGGCAGCAGCGCGTCGGGTCGCAGTGCCATGAGCTCGGCATTCTGATCGAGATTCGGCACGGCGCTGACGATGGCGACGCGCGGCTGGGCCTGAAGCGACCGCAGCGTTTGCAGAAACTCCAGCCCGTTCGCGTCGGGGAGCATGTAGTCCAGCAGGACAACGTCCGGCGGGAGATCGTCGAGCAGCGCCCCCATCGCGGCGCCGACGCTTTCGACCGCGGCGAGGACATGGTGCCCGGCGCTCTCGATCATCCGCCGCAACAGGTCGCGGCTCGCCGGGTCGTCTTCGATGATCAGCACGCGCTGCGGTCGGGGCGGGCGTGGCTCCTGCTGCTTCGGCGTGGACATCGCCGCGGAATGGTAGGGAGTGCACAGGGGCCGTCAACCGCTGCTTGCATGCAAGCAGCCGCACGTTGGCTAAACGTGCGGCTGCAGAATACCGAGCTGGAGTGCTGTCAGCGACGAATCAATCAAGCTTGGCGGCGCCGGCGGCTCATGGCGGCGAGGCCCGCCACAGCCATCAGACCGAGCGATGCCGGCTCAGGGGTCGTCGTGAGCTGGAAGTTGTCGAAATACATGTCGGCCGGCGCCCCGCTGCCCGCGTTGGGCTGGATGCCGAACTGCAGATAGGTGCCGCCGTCCGGATTCGCGCTGGCGAGGATGGCGTTCTTGTAGCTCGTGTAGTTCACCACGATGTGGTGAAGGTTGCCGGTGTAGCCGGTGAAATAGAACTGGTTGTCGTTGGCGTTGCCGCTGCCGTAACCGTCGACGTTGGTGAACCCGCCGCCCTGGCTGTTGAGGATGATGTTGTAGAGCTGCGAGAACCCGCCCGAGCCGCCGTTGGGCGGCGGGAACCAGTCGAACTCGATCGTATTGTTGGCAAGGAAGTCGGCGCGATGGTTGCCGGCGAGGAAGTCGTACCCGAGCGCCGCGCCCGAAGCCTGGCCGAAGTTGAATGAGGTGCTGCCGGTCAACTCGAGCACCTTGCTGCCGGTCATCGTCCCCGAGCCGGCCGGCGCGGTGATGACATTCCCGGCGACGGGAGTCGACCACGCGACGACACCGCTGTTGCCCAGCGAGCCAAAGCCGTCGGTCGTGTTGTCTTCGAAGTCACCGAACGAAACTGCCGCCTGCGCGGCGCCAGAGATGCCGGCGACGACCGCCACGGCGGCAAACGCCTTCCAACCATTCATGAGACCCTCCGCAAGAGAGAGAAGTGAAATCGTGATATCCACGCCCTGCCGCTTACCCGCGATATGAGCCCTCACGGGATAAACATTAGGTAATCGTTTACTTCACAGAATAGCATGTCGATATGACTTGTCAAAAAAATTAACCGGCGTTGCCTAAATGGTCAGGTCAAATGCCGCCGAAGCCTCGGAAACCGCGAATTCGACCGCCCGGTCGGCGTGTTGCCCGCGGTAATCGCCGTGAAAACCTGTGAATCGGGTTACACCCGCGACATCGGTCCGGATCTGGGTCGGCGGGAGCCACCATTCTCCTTTGATCAGTCGGCGCAATGCGGTGTACGCCGGCTTGAGTGAGCGATCAGCACGGACGAGTCCCGCCGGCGCTTTGAGCCAACCGCCGTCGATGAAGTCCCACCATGTGATCGCCTTCACCGCCGGGTGCGCGAGCAACGTCTCGTAGTGGAGAATGACCTCCTCCGCCTGCCGGGCCTCCCCTCCCGACGTCGACGGCCACTGCTCGACCTTGAAGTCGTTGAGATCGACGATCTCCGCCGGCATCAGATCGCCGGAGATGATGTTGGTCTCGGTGAAATGAATCGGCAGCCGGTAGCGCGAGAAGCGCTCGAGCACGTTGAGCGTCTTCTCTACTCCCCAGTAACCCTGGTGCATGTGCGACTGAAGGCCCAGCGCGTCGATCCTGATGCCCGCTTCGAGCACGTCTTCGATCAGCCGCTCATATGCCGGCGACATGTCGAAATCGTTCAGCAGCAGCGTCGCGCGCGGGTTGGCCTCGCGCGCCGCGGCGAAGGTTTCGCGGATCATGCCGATGCGGCCGAGCTTGCGGCACATGCGCGTCACGCCGTTGTCGTACTTGTCGAAGGTCGGCATGATCACGACTTCATTGATCACGTCCCACGCGTCGATTACGCCTGCGAAATCAGTGACCTCGCGCCGGATGCGATCGAGCTGCGCGCGGATGATCTGATCGTCATCCAGATCGAGCAGCCAATCGGCGCAGACGGTGTGCCAGCAGAGCGGATGGCCCTTCACCTTGCATCCGCGCTCGACGAACCACCGCGCGGCGTTGAGCAGCCGGCGGGTGTCGGGCTTGCCGCGGGTCGGCTCGAAGCGGCCCCAGTAGAACGGGAGCGTTATGTAGTTGAACACGTCGATCATCTTCGCGCTCAAGTCCTGCGCGCGATCGCGTGCGGCATCTTCGAGTTCATCGTTCGCCAGTGCGATCGCGCCGTGACCATTGCCGCCGAACAGGAACGCATGATTGCGCTGCTCGATCGTGACCGTCTCGTTCGCCAGCGGCGAACCGTCGGCGCGGCGAAGTTTCAGCGTCACCTCGGATGAGCGATGCCTGCGGATTTCCGCGTCAACTGAAGTGGACATGCTCACCGCGCTGGCCCTTCGAAGTATCGCGCGGCGTAGTCGAGGAAGGTCGGCCAGTTCGGACCGGTCGTGTGCCCGCCGCTGTGCTGCCGCCAGGCGATCTCGCCGTCCAACAAGCCCGTCTCGATCGCCGGCTGCTCGCCGGTTCCGAGCCCGCGCTTGCCGAGCAGACGATAGACCGGCTCGGCGGCGACGGCGGCGAGGAACATCCCGCGCGCGTCGATCCAGTTGCCCTCGACCTTCGGCGAGCCCGCGCTGATGAACACCGGCCGCGGCGCGCACAGTCCGATCAACTCATGGGCATCGACCGGCAGATCCGCCGGCGTCAGCGGCCCGGCGTATTTGAGAAAATTCCCGCAGAACCAGTGATATTCCGCGGTCGAAGCAAGATTTTCGACCTGCTCGCCGAACGTGCGCCGCAGCAACTTCGCGCCGCCGGCGCCGGACGATCCGATGAAGCCGACGGCGAAGCGCGAATCGTACGCCATCGTCACCAGCGCCGCTTTTCCGTATCGGGAGAGACCTTCGATCGCGACACGTTTCGCATCGACCGACTTGTCCGTCTCGAGATAATCGAGCGCGCGGCTGGCGCCCCAGGCCCACGCGCGCAGGGCGCCCCAATCGTCCGGCTGGCGCGGCACGCTTTTGTTGGTCAGTCCGATGATGCCGCGGTTCAACTCCGCTCCGTTGTCACCCTGGATGCTGGTGGCGACGAGTAACGCGTAGCCCCAGCCGCGCGCGATCACCTGCTGTTGCCAAGTCGGACCGCTCGACGCGCCAAATCCGGGCGGCGGTGCCGATCGCGTAGTCGCCCCCATCGGCCGGCGCGGGACGAAGCTGAACTCCATCACCACCGGCACGGGCGCCGTCGCTTTGGCCGGGACCGTCAGTTTCATGCGGATGTCCACGCTGATTTGCGGACATGTGGAATTGTCGACGTGCCCGACGAGCTGCTTCGTCACCACCGCGACGCCCGCCTGCTCTTCGTGCGACGTCGCGACGACCTCCCACTTCACCGCCGGCACGTTCTTCGGTACGCGGCCGTAGATCTCGCGATCGAACAGCTCGACGATCTCCGGCCGGCGACGATCGAACCACATCGCCGGCGTCGTCACCGCTTCGCCGCTCTCGAGCTTCAGCGGGTCCGGCAGCGTCATGCCCGGTGGCGACGCCTTGCTCTCGTCGCTGTTCGCCGCGTTCGGGGAGGACGGGTTTCCGTCCGGCCCGCGACGGAGCTGCTTGATGTTGAGCAGCTCCATCATCCGTTGACGATCCTGTTCCGCAGTCATCCCGGCAAGTGATGAAGACGTCAGCGGCGCGATCGGCGGCGGTTTTCCCTCGCGCAGCGCCGGCAACCACGCGCCGTAACATCGCTCGTTGTATGCGGCTTGCGTTCCCAGCTCGTCCTGGTGCCCCGCCTTTGGCAGGATGATCACTTCCTTCGGCGATGCAATCACATTCGCCGCCGCCAGCACGCTGGACGGCGGCGCGAGATCATCGCGCAGCCCGCAGCCGATCAGCACCGGACATTTGATCTTGCGCGCGAAGTTGATCGGATCGTAGTAGCGGCTCGTCTCGTGCACTTTGTTCGGATCGCGCCCGCCCCATGTCTGCACGTACCAGTTGGGGAAGCCGGAGGCTCGGCCGATCTCCGGCGCGAGCATGTCGCACGCCGCCGGGAGGAACGGCAGCGCCGCGGTGATCCCCTCGGGATGCAGCCCCGCGATCATGAGCGTCTGCTGCCCGCCCTGGCTCGTTCCCATCACCACCAGCGTCTTGCCGTCCCAATCATCCCGCGAGCGCAGGTAATCGACCGCGCGATAGCACGAGAGGTACATCCGCAGGTAATAACTTTTGTCGCGATCGTCGTTCCCGATCGTCCAGTAGTTCTTCAGCGGGCCGGCGTACTGCTCCTTGTAGAACGAGTCGGGTTTGTCGATCGGCAGATCGTGCGGCAGGATGTTCAGCGCGAGCCAGCCGTCGGCGGCGCGATCGGTCACCCACTTCTTCTGCAGCGGATAGACGCCCGCCCACTGGACGATCAGCAGCGCGGGAAATTTGTTGTCGGGCGCCGCGCTCGGGCGCGCGAGTTGGCCGTTGATGTGCGTGCCGCGGATGTTGTCGAGCGTGATCCTGTAATAATCGACGCCGTCCTTCTCCGCGTCGCCTTTGCTGAGCCGTGGATCGGGCGCGACCTTCTCGAGCTCTTGGATCTTCGACTTCCAGAACGCGTCAAAATCGTCCGGCGGCGGCGAGGCGGGCTCGATCTTGAGCGGATCCGCGACCGCCCCGCCGACCGCGTGCGATTCCTTCCCGCCGGCGTCGTAGGTGACATCGACGAGAATGGTGTTCGGCGCATCAAACTTCGTTTCGACCTGCGCGACATTGCCGTCGAACTTCAGATCACCCTGCCCCACCTCCTTCAACCCGCCGCTCTTGATCGTGTAGCGCGCATTTGCTGGCGGCGCGGCGTCGCCTTTCCATTCGATCTTCCATTTCACCGTCTCGCCGATGGCGTAAACGCCGTCGGCGCGATCCGGCGTAACGGTGATCTGCTGGGCGTCAACGGAATTGGCCGCGATCGACAACCACACCAACGTCAACGTGAAGATCAGTCTCCGCGGCGAGCACTTCATTGGATGCACCTGGTTTTTCACCGCGCAGGGGCGACACTTGTATCGCCCTCTTTCGCGCGGCAACCGACGGGCGACACAAGTGTCGCCCCTACATGATCGCTCAACGCGGCGAGGACGCCTTCAGCGCCTCGATGACCGCGTCAAACGCCAGCTTGGGTTGGAGATTGCGATCGAACAGCAGCGGATGATTCGTCCGCCCGCGGACGGGGAAGAAGTTCAGCCAGCTCGTCCCGTCGTCCACGCCCCAGAAGGTGATCCGCGTGATCTCACCGCGATGCTTCGCGAGTATCTTGAAAATTTCGCCGTAACGCTTCGCCAGCTTCTGCTGCACGTCGGCGGGCAGGCCGTCCTTGTACGGATCGAGCCCCGCCTTTTCCGTCGCGGTGATGTCCGCACCCGCGTTCTTGCGCGGCAGCACATCGACGTCCAGCTCCGTGATCATCACCTTCACGCCCAGCCCGGCGAAATCGTCGATGCACTTCTCGATCATCGCGACGTCCGGCTTGTCGATCAGCCAATGGCCCTGGATTCCGACGGCGTCGAGCCGCACGCCCGCCGCTTTTAGCTCCTTGATCAGCCGCATCGACTTGGCGTGCTTGTACGGCTCTTCCATGTTGTAGTCGTTGTAATAGAGCTGGACGTTCGGGTCCGCGGCGTGCGCGAGCTTGAACGCCTGCACGACGAAGTCATCGCCGATCGCTTTGTGCGCCGGCGTGTCGCGCAGGTACGGCTCGGAATCGCCGACCGCCTCGTTCACCACGTCCCAGCCGAGCACCTTGCCCTGGAAATGCTTCATCACCGTGTCGATGTGCGCCTTGAGATTCGCCAGCGCCTGCGCGCGCGGGAGCGGCTGCTTGTTCTCGTCCTCGAACAGCCACGCCGGGGCCTGGTTGTGCCACATCAGGTTATGGCCGATCAACTTCATCCCGTGCTGCTGCGCGAAGTCGGCGATCTTGTCCGCCTGCTCGAAGGTGAATTTGCCCTTCTCGCGCTGGAGCGATAACGGCTTGAACTCGTTGCCGGCGGTGAGGCAACTGAACTGATCGGCGATCAGTGCGGCACGCTGCGGGTTGTCGAGATCCGATGCCGAGACGGCACAGCCCATGAGCAGGTTCGGCCCCGCCGCCTGCTTGAGGGTCGGCTTGCGCGGAGTCGAAGATTCCTCCGCCTGCGCTGGCGACGAAGGCAGCGCGAGAGTCAAGAGCGACACGAGCAAGATGCACCACGAGGACGTCTGGAAGAGCCGCATGATTTGACCTCTTGATGGTGACGCCGAATCGCGCCGCGAGAAAAAAGAGGGAGCCGGTGCTGATTAGACCACCGGCTCCGCTGCATGTCCTGCGATGATCACGGCCGTTACGGGTTCACGTACAGGTTCCGGCGCTTGAAATCGGTGACGGTCTTGTCGTTCGGCTTCTTTTGCTTGTTGTACATAAAGGTCTGCACGTGTCCGTCGCACATCAGGACATTGGCCTGTGTATCCTTGTTATGGCGGAAGCGGATAGTTAGGCCATTGTTGACGTTATCGCTGTTTGGTGCACCGCCATTCAGCGCGGTCATATCAATGCTGTCGTCAGCGGAAACGCCGCCCGCTTGATAGTTCGTGTTCAAAAGCTTCAGCGGCGCCCAGGCATGACCATTGTCAATGAAGTTGGCCACCGCCGAGTCATACTTGGTGTGCCAGTAGTCGCCGCTTGGCGACGGTTCCAGCGATCCGTCAAAAATCAACGCGATCTCGGCCGACTGCTTCACATGGGTGACCTTGTACGGCTTGATGTTGGGATCTTGGAAAGGATTGCCTCCGGCAAAGGTATCGCTCGTGACCAAGGTAGGCATCAGCCGTGGGTGGCAGTCGTAGTGAACGGCGCCGCCGTTGAGAGCATTAAGCGTGTTACCTCCCACTTCGGGACAGAGAAACAGTTCGCGGAGCTTCGACGCGGCACTGCCGCTGGCGCCCGCCTCCTGCCAAGTGAGGCCATACTTGCTGTTCAAGGTGTTCTGAAGCACGGCGTACCAGCGGTTGTTGTATTTGGCGTCGGATGCGTTGTAGCTGACGATGTACTCGCCGTACGGCAGCGACTGCTTGTAGTTATTGACGTACATCGCCATCGCCTGACCGAGCTGCCGAAGGTTCGACGCGCAGGCCACGGTGCGGGCGGAAGCGCGCGCGCGCCCAAGCGCCGGGAGGAGAATCCCAATCAGAATTGCGATGATCCCGATGACCACCAGCAGCTCGACGAGGGTAAAGCCGGCGCGGCCGGCGCGCTGAATTCGAACACAACGATCTCCCTGTTGCATTCTGGCTTGGGGAACAGACATGGCTGGTTAGTCCTTTCCGGTCGGCCGACGATTGGCGAAGGATTTGAGTAAACGTTTACCTAAGCATAATCGGCGGAATTTTGTTGTCAAAAAGAAAATCCGGATTTCAACATTTTTCAGCGCCGGCTGCTGAGCCAGCAGACGCTTCACCGTCCGGAAACGCGCACGGCAAAAACCGCCGTCGATTTGACTTCATGCGACATGCGAGTAAACGTTTACCCGGAAACGGCCATCAGGCTTAAACCGCGACCGGGCGTCATCTATTCCACGCCGCGCACAAGGACTTCGCGCCATGGATCAAAATAGCTTTGATCCGCTCGACACCGATATACTCCCCGCCGTGCGCAGCCGACCGACGATCACCGACGTCGCCAAGCTCTGCGGCGTGACGCCGGCGACCGTCAGCCGCGTCCTCAACGGCAAGAAAAAATTCTCCGCCAGCCAAGCCGTCCGCGACAAGATCATCGAGACCGCGCGCAACCTCGGCTACGTCCCGGACCTCTCCGCCCGCAACCTCCACCGCCGCGGAACGCACATCATCGGCCTGTTCGCCTCGCCGCAGACGCACATGGCCGAGGGGATCAACGAATCGCTGCTCGAAGGCATCGCCGAGGTGCTCCACGCCGGCGGGTACGACGTCTTCTTCGAGCTCGGCGCGAACACCCTGGAGAACCCGCTGCCCTTCTGGCGGTTCGACGGCGCGATTTTGCTCCAGGCGCCGCGGGCGGAGACGGTGACGGAGCTCGATCGCCGCTGCGTGCCGTACGTCTGCGTCAACGAGCGCGTCGGCAACCCGACGGCGTTCGTGCTCGCGGATGATTCGATGGGCACGAGCCGCGCGCTCGATCACCTGGCGCAGCTCGGGCACAAAAAAATCGCCTACGCCAACGCCCGCGCGACCTACTTCAGCCACTACAGCGTCACGGAGCGCTACGAGACGCTGCTGCAGGGCGTGCGCGAGCGCGGGATGCAGCTCGTCGCCGGTCACGACGTGCCCTTCTCCTCCGCCGCCGAGTTCTTGCAGCAGACGATTCGCGAGCAGCAGGCGACCGCGGTGATCACGTACGATCACCACATCGCCGTCATGCTGGTCGGCGCGTCGCCCGGCCTGGGGCTGCGGATCCCGCAGGATTACAGCCTGATCTGCTTCAACGACGTCTTCCCCGTCGCGCTGCTTCCGCCGCCGCTGACGGCCGTGGCGGTGAGCGGTCGCGAGATGGGCCGCATCGGCGGTGACCTGCTGCTCAACAGCCTGCTGACGCCAAGCGCCAAGCCGGGCAAAGTCATTCGCATCGCGGAAGACCTGATCGTGCGCGGCTCGACCGCGCCGCCAACCGCCGCTGCTCCAAATCAGAACAACGCACACCCCCGTGCCGCGGCCGGATCGCGCGCGGCAGATCGCGCGTCGCTCTAATTCCCTGTAATCGAGGTGTCGTCCCGGCCGGGTGGGCGAGGCCCCTGCCGAGCCGTTGGCGCGCGCGATCACAGAGCGGCTCGACCGGAGCCTCGCCCTCCCCACCGCATGGGCAGCTC
>JAICTV010000027.1 GCA_025936175.1 Phycisphaerae bacterium | reverse complement strand
CTTCCGATGCCGAAGAGGGCGACGCAGGCGTCGCCCCTGCGGCGCGTCGCACCGGCACCACGCTACTTTTCGCGCCGACCTCCGTCGTCGGCAACTGGGTGCGCGAGCTCGAACGCTTCGCGCCGTCGCTGCACGTCCTGCTGCACCACGGTCCGGCGCGACTCCGCGGCAAGAGCTTCGTCGATGCGGCGGCGCAGCATGACGTCGTCATCACCAGCTACGCGCTGGCGCATCGCGATCTCGAGGTGCTGATGCGCGTGCCCTGGCATCGACTGGCGCTGGATGAGGCGCAGAAGATCAAGAATCCCTCCGCCGCGTCGAGCATGGCCATCCGCTCGCTCGCGTCGCCGCGCCGCGTCGCGATGACCGGCACGCCGATCGAGAACCATCTCTCCGAGCTCTGGTCGATCATGGACGTGCTGAACCCGGGTTTGCTGGGCAGCGCCAGGGATTTTCGCGAGCGCTTCGCCGTCCCGATCGAGAAGCTGCTCGACAAGGACCGCTCCGAGCACCTGCGCAAGATGATCCGTCCGTTCGTCCTGCGCCGCGTCAAGACCGATCCGCAGATCGCCTCCGATTTGCCCGACAAGATCGAGATGAAGGTCTTCTGCAACCTCACCGTCGAGCAGGCGGCGATGTACGAGCGCGCGACGGCGGAGATGCTGGCGGCGATCGACGCCGCCACGGGGATTCGCCGCCGCGGGCTCATCCTCGCCGTGCTCACGAAGCTCAAGCAGATCTGCGATCATCCTGCGCTGCTCGATGAGCAGCCGATCGAGGCCGAGCTCGACCGCCGCAGCGGGAAATGCGAGCGCCTCTTCGACATGCTCGAGGAAGTGATCGAGGAGCGTGAATCGGCCTTGGTCTTCACGCAGTACGCACAGATGGGCCGGCTGCTGCAGAGGATGCTCTCGCAGCGATTGCGTTGCCCGGTCTACTATTTGCACGGCGGCACGCCGCAGAAGCAGCGCGATGAGATGGTGCAGCTGTTCCAGACGATGCAGCAGCCCGGGATCTTCATCCTGTCGCTCCGCGCCGGCGGGCTGGGATTGAACCTGACGGCGGCGAGTCACGTGTTTCACTTCGACCGGTGGTGGAACCCGGCGGTCGAGAACCAGGCGACCGATCGCGCGCATCGCATCGGCCAGCAGAAGAACGTGCAGGTGCACAAGTTCATCGCGCTCGGCACCGTCGAGGAACGGATTGACAAGCTCCTGGCGGAAAAGACGCATCTCGCCGATTCCATCGTCGGCGGCGGCGAGGAGTGGCTGACCGAGCTTTCAACCGCCGACCTCAAGGAATACCTGCGTCTCAGTGAGCAGGCCGTCGGAGAGTTTTAGTATTGATGGTGGCTTGGGCCTCTGGCCCGAGCACTTTCGCGGAGCGATCTTCAAGACGTGCGGCCCAAGCCGCGACCGCTCGGGCGAGACGCCCAAACCACGTTGAGGGAGCCAATGCATCTGGACGTCCAAAATGCCTCACACGCCCGAACCGACCGCGCGAGCTTCTTCCGCTCGCCTGCGGATATCGATTCGCTCGCGCTGCAGGCGTCGCCAGAGCCCAAGCACGTCCTCGAGCAGCTCGGCCCGCCCCCGTTCCGCAAGACGTCCTTTCCGATGATGGGCTTCCTCGCCAGCGTCTACGAGCACGTCGCCGCGCACGTTTCACCTACGCCGGGCGATCCCCGCCCCACGGCTTCTTCATCATGATCGTCTGATCGCCCTCGCCGCCGCCGCGCAGTCGCTCGCGGCAGCTCGCGATGACCACGCAGAGGTTCGACGCCTTCTCGTACGTCGTCAGCGCCGCGCGATAGACCGGATCGTCGGCGGGAAATCGCCGCACGCGCATCCGCTCGACCAGCCGCCACAGGTAGTCGCGGTGTTGCGACACCATGGCGAACATGCGCTCGAACTGCTCGGATGTGAGCTGCGATGAATCCACGCCCGCGGCATCGTACAAATGCCGTACATCATCGCGAGCGACGCCCCGAGATTCGTTCAATGACCAACAACTCGACGCAACAAGTGCGCCTCACGACGTCTTCGTCAGCTTGCGATACGTGATCCGGTGCGGGCGATCCGCGTCGGTGCCGAGCCGCTTGTGCCGGTCCGCTTCGTATTCCGTGTAGTTCCCGTCGAAGAAGACGACCTGGCTCTCGCCCTCGAAGGCGAGGATGTGCGTCGCGATTCGGTCAAGAAACCAGCGGTCGTGGCTGATCACCACGACGCAGCCGGCGAAGTTTTCCATCGCCTCCTCCAGCGCGCGGATCGTGTTCACATCAAGGTCGTTGGTCGGCTCGTCCAGCAGGATGACGTTGGCGCCGCTCTTGAGCATGCGCCCGAGGTGAATGCGGTTGCGCTCGCCGCCGGAGAGCGTGCCGACGCTGCGCGACTGATCCGTTCCCGTGAAGCCGAAGCGCGAGGTGTACGCGCGGCTGTTGACGCGCTGCGTGCCGAGCTGGATGAATTCCTGGCCGTCGCTCAACGCCTGCCAGACGGATTGCGTCTCGCCAAGCGAATCGCGCGACTGCTCCACATACGCGAGCTTCACGCTCTCCCCGATCTTGATCTGGCCGGAGTCAGGCTTCTCCTGCAAGGTGATCATTCGGAAGAGCGTCGTCTTGCCGGCGCCGTTGGGCCCGATGACGCCGATGATCCCGCCCGGCGGGAGGGAGAAACTCATCCCCTGCATCAGGACGTTGTCGCCGTACGCCTTGGTGACGTTCTGCGCTTCGATGACGAGCTGCCCGAGCCGCGGGCCGGGCGGGATGTAGATCTCGACCTCAGCAATCTTTTTCGACTGCTCCTCGGCGGCCATGCGCTCGTAGGCGGCGATGCGGGCTTTCGATTTGGCGTGACGCGCCCTGGCGGATTGGCGCACCCATTCGAGCTCGCGCGCCAGCGCCTTCTGTCGCGCGGACTCCGTCTTCTCTTCGATCTCCAGCCGCTTGCGCTTCTGTTCGAGCCAGCTCGAGTAGTTGCCCTTCCACGGAATGCCTGCCCCACGATCGAGCTCGAGGATCCAGCCGGCGACGTTGTCGAGGAAGTAGCGGTCATGCGTGACGGCGATGACCGTGCCGGCATAACGCGCCAGATGCTGCTCCAGCCACGCGACGGATTCGGCGTCGAGATGATTCGTCGGCTCATCGAGCAGCAGAATGTCCGGCTTCTGCAACAGCAACCGGCACAGCGCGACGCGGCGCTTTTCTCCGCCGCTGAGCAGTTTGATCGGCGAATCCGCCGGCGGGCAGCGCAGGGCATCCATCGCCTGCTCGAGTTGCTGATCGAGGTCCCACGCGTTCACGGCATCGAGCTTCTCCTGGATGTTCCCCTGCTTCTCGAGCAGCTTCTCCATCGCCTCGGGCGACAGGTCCGGATCGGCGAGCTTCTCGTTCACGTCGTCGAACTGCCTGAGCAGGTCGATCGTCGATTGCATCCCCTGCTCGACGACTTGCCGGACGGTCAGCGACTCATCGAGCTTGGGCTCCTGCTCGAGAAAGCCGGCGGTGTAGCCGGGCGACTTGCTGATCTGACCTTCGAAGTTCTTATCGACGCCGGCGAGAATGCGGAGCAGCGTGCTCTTTCCCGCGCCGTTGAGGCCGAGCACGCCGATCTTGGCGCCGTAGAAGTAGGACAGGTAGATGTCTTTGAGGATCGTCTTCTTCTCGTGGGTCTTGGAGACCCCGATCATGGAATAGATGATCTTGTTGGGTTCTGTGGTCGACATAGGGCCGCGAATGGTACGCGCGCGCACTGCAAATGGGGAGTCGCTCGTGCCGCCTCACGCAGCCTTGCGCAACGGGGGTGACTGCGGGAACGGGATGATCTTCTGTGTCGCGCGTTCGCGGTCGTGGATGCGCAGGAAGCGCATCGGCGCCAGGATCGCGCCGAACAGGTTGTTGTAGATGTTCGCGCTCATGAACCGGAGCGCTTCCATCGTGCTGCCGGCGTTCTGCTCGACAAGGAACGGAAGGAAAACGATCGCCGCAACCAATCGCATGACACCGCTGAGCGCGAAGAGCACTTCATAGAAACCGACGCTGGCGATGCCGGGGACGCCCGGGTCCCAGTGCCAATCCTTGAGAAGCTTGGCGATGACCCCGGCGCTGAGCCCGCCCACGCAGCCGGCGATGTTAATGATGACGCTGTTGACGGCGACATATGCGCTGCCGCCGGCTTCGCCGTTATCCGATCCGCTGAACTCGAGCACGAAGTTGAGGTTCGCGACTTCCACGCCCGTCCACAGCGCCGCGCCCGCGACCGAGAGCATGTAGCCGAGCCAGTGCAGCCCCGGGCCCATGAAGCACCAGCCCAGCCCCACCGGCACCAGCCCAAGCGACGCGATCGCCATCACCGGCTTCTTTCCCATGCGATCGGCGACATGTCCCCACACCGGCAACACCAGAAGCTGCGCGAGCATCGGGGAAACCAGAAGCATCATCTGGATTCCCGTCCCCGTCACGCCGACGCGATCCATCAGGAAGAACGTGACGAACTGTCCCATGAAGCTGACGGCGAAGGTAAGCGTCGCCACGAACCCGGCGAAAAAAAGAAATTGTTTGTCGCGCAGCGGTTCGCCGATCAGGCGCAGAATCGGCACGCTCCGCCGCGGCTCCATCGGCACGTTCGGCACATACCGAAACAGGTGAATGTCGATCACGCCGAAGACCGCGGCGCAGAGGAAGATGATCGCGCACCATCTGAGCGTCCCACCGCCCCCGCCTGCCGCACCCGTGGTCATGTGATCGACGATCCATCCGGCGACGAGGGCCGCAGGAATCGCCGAGAGGATGCCCCACTGTCGTCGTCGCGAGAAGTATTTCCCGCGGCAGCGGTCGGGAATGATGTCCGCCATCCAACTCAGCCATCCGGGCCCGCCCATCGCGCCTGCTGAATGCATCAGCAGGATCAACAACATGAATGTGGCGACGGCGAGTGAGCGGCGATCGGAGGAGGAAACCCCACTCTTCCCTGTGGCGCTCAGGATCCATAATGGAACGATCGCGATGGGAATCCAGAGCAGGCGTTGTGTATACAAACTCGTGAGAAAAATCTTCTTCCGCGCGCCGGTGCGCTCGGTGAGAAGCGATGCCGGCATGGAGACGAGCGAGGCGAGAAACGGGAGTGCCGCCAGCACGCCGATCTGAAACTCACTCGCACCCAGATCTCGTGCGAAGATTGAGAAGGGCGCACCACCGATGGCGGTCGCCCACACCGAGCCGAACACCCACGAAAGGGTGACAAGGCCCATCGCGCGGCGCAGCGCGCGGCCCTGCAACTCACCAGCCTCTACTGACTCCAACGGCGACGCACACAGCACGGACACGGCACAACCCTGAGATAGATCTCAATCGATGGAAATCGCTCGGCCGCTCCGAGCGGTCTCGCCGCTTACATGATCGGCAAAAAAACTTCTCGCCTGCGGATTACCAGACCAACTTTCCATCCCACTCGTGTGTCAGCCATGCCTATCGGACGCAAAACGCGCCAGCGCTGCGCGTTGGACGAGAAGAACATCAGACGTGAATCCAATTCGAGCGAACTGCAAATTATCGGGCGCGTCGTTTGCGGTCACGCGGTCTCCACGCCAGACCGGTTGGCGGATCAGAGGAGAAGTCGTCGCAGAGTCGTTCGTCGTCGTTCGTCGTTGTCCGCTTCGTGCCACTCTTTCGCGCGCGGATTCGTTCCTCAAGCACCTACGTGTAAACAACCCCCTCACCGTTGTGGTGAGGTCAACGGACAGGAGGTTTCCATGACCAAGCGTCAGATTCTTACCGCCGCCATCGTTACCGTCGGCGGATTCGGTCTCGTCTCTCTGCCGGCGTCGGCGGAAGACAATGCATCATCGGCGGCCCAACCCGCGGCCGGCCAATCGTCGCCAGCGTCGGCAGGGCAATCCAGCGCCGGCGCGGGACAATCGTCGTCGTCCGGTCTCTCCGGCAGCGCGCAGACCGCCGGCTCCTCTGCCGGCGCGACCGCAACCGCCAGCCAGAGCGACGTCAGCAAAGCGCTCGCACAGGTGACGAGCGCGGTCCTCAGCAAGGACGGCCTGAAAAACCTGAGCCAGGAGATCAGCTCCAAGGATGCGCAGCGCATCGGTGACCTCAGCCAACAGCAGGCGCAGGTTGATCAGGCGACGGATCAGCTTCGCCAGGCGTTCAAAGACAAGTACCAGAAGGATCTGGACCTGAGCCAGAACGCCGATCAGGTTTTCACCGCGCAGTTCTTCCAACTGGGCGGCAGCGCCTCGGATTCGGCGCGTCAGGCGTCGGGTTCTCTTCCGCCGGATCAGGGAACGAGCCCCTCGGCGTCGCCGGCCGGTGGTACCGCCGCGAGCGGCTCCGCCACGCCATCGGGATCGTCCAGCAGCGGCGCGGGCGCCAGCGCGAGTGGGAACGTCGGCGCGGGCGGCGCGTCCGGCACCGCCAACATCGGCGGCGCCAGCGCGAGCGGGAACATCGGCTCCTCCGGCGGCGCAGCCGCCAGCGCAACCGGCGATGCCGCGCAGACCGCCAGCTCCTCGATGGGCGGCACCACTGTGACCATCCCTGCGAGCCACGGCATGCCCGATGCGCGCGTCCGCCTCACTCAGGAAGGCGGGCAATGGAAGATTCAGCTTCCACAAAGCGCCGACGCCAACCAACTGGCGCAGAACATCCAGAAGCAACTGCAGCAGTGCGTGCAGATGAAGGATCAGTGGCCGGCGGATGCGACGCAGGCGCAGCAGGCGATCGCGCACAGCGTGCTTCTCGCGTTCAGCGAGCAACCGGCGGCGGGCGCCAGCGGCTCGTCAACCGGGACCGGAGCGTCCGGCGCGTCAGGCGCGTCAGGTTCATCCAGCAGCGGCACCGGGAGCAGCGGCTCGTCCTCCGGTACCGGCGCGAGCGGGACCAGCGGCGGCACGAGCAGCACGCCCGGCCGATAACATCTGTCTCATGATTGTGATTGCAGAGGACGCGACGGAAGCTCGTCGCGTCCTCTTCTTTTTGCCGCCAAATTTTCGCGGGTACCGAACCCAATGGCAGAGCCTGCCGCCGGCTTTTCCAAGCGTTCTGATGCGGTCAGATCAGGGTTTGCGGCCAATTTACGATTCTTCTGTGATCGCTTTTACGCAGCGGGCGCGGCTTTTGCGAGATGGTGCGACGCTGCCGACGCGGGCAGTACGCGTAACCCCGCGCCGGTTCATCGTCTCGTTTATTTCGCGAACACCACACACAGGTCTTGGAAAGGAGACACTGTATGAAGAAGAATATCGCTATCGTCGCCGCCGTCGCCGCAATGTCCATCGGCACCGCCGCCTGGGCCGCTGATGACAACGCCGCCAACGCCAACCCCAGCGGCACACCGAGCAGTGACACCAATAACGCCGGCACCCTGCGCAAAGACGCCGCCAAGATCGGCATCGGAAGCGCGGACAAGGCCAGCGAGCACATGACCAAGCACGCCGAGGAGATCCACGACGTCGTAGCGCAGGTCGCCGAAGCCGGGATGACCAAGAACGGCCTGTCCGATATGGCCGAACGCTTCGTCGACGCCGACCGCAACCGTCTCGGCCAGAACAAGGACGCGCTGAAGGACGACGACCAGATGGACGGCCGGATCGCCGCCATCGAGAAGGACTGGAAGGCCAAATACGACCAGAAGTTCGACATCAAGGACGAGGACAAGGTCTACAACATGTCCTTCGCGTCGATCATGGAAGGTGAAGAAGGCGGCGCCGCCCGCACCGCCAGCGGCGTGGACATCAACGCCAACGCCAACCCGAACACCGGGACGGCGGACGTGAACGTCAACAACAAGACGGGCGTGGACAAACCCGCCGCCAACACCAACGGCAACACGCCGGCGGACACCAATCGCAACGACAAGGGCCGCAACGTCGCGACGCTTCACATCAACGAGAGCCACGGCCTGCCGGCTTTGGACGTCCCGCTGATCCACGAAGCGGGCGGCTGGAAGCTCGACATCCCGGATTCGGTCGACGCGCAGAAGCTTCACGACAACGTGAAGGCGGCGCTGACGGACATCGGCGACAAGAAGGACCAGTGGGCGGCGGACGTTGACGACGCCTACCGCTTCGCGACACACCGCATGCTGCTGGCGGTGTTTGACAAGCAGCCGAGCGCGACCGGCGCCGGCGCGACGGGCGCTCTCCCGAGCGGCACCGGCGCGCAGCCGACCGAAGCGGCCGGCACCAGCGCGAAGTAATTCCGCGCGGCCGTTCTTAGCGCGATCCGGTTGTCCTTAAAGCGCCGCTCGCGAGGACGGATCCGCATTGCAACGAGCGGCGACCGCGATGTCATCATCGCGGTCGCCGCTTTTTTTCCTTTGACGCGCGGCGCGCCCGGGCCGATCTTTCCCTCCCGTTATGGCCCTGTGCGATCTTCACTGGCGCAGCGAGATCCTCGCCAAGCACGTCGGCACGTACGTCTACATCCCTGATGACGCGCCGCCGCCCTTCCCGGTCTTCTATCTCCTGCACGGCCTCAGCGATGACTACACGATCTGGCTTCGCCGCACGAGCATCGAGCGCTACGCGACGCGACATCGCATGATGATCGTGATGCCGGACGGCTTCCGCGGCTTCTACACCGACAATCACGACGGACCCGCCTGCGCCCGCTACATCGCCGAGGAACTGGTCGAGACGGTCGAGCGGATCTTCCCGGCAAAGCAATCGCGCGATGCCCGCTCAATCGGCGGCTTGTCGATGGGCGGGTACGGCGCGCTGCGAATCGCACTCGCCCATCCGCAGAAGTTTATCTCCGCGACGAGCCACTCCGGCGCCGTGCTGCACGGCTCGCGTGATCATCCGCGCCCCGGCGGCGCGCTGGGGAAGGCGGAGTTTCATCGCATCTTCGGCGACAACCCGGTCGGGACGGACCACGACGTCGTCGCGCTGGCGAAAAAATGCAAGGACGCCGGCACGCTGCCGCATCTCCGTATCGATTGCGGCGTGGACGACGATCTGGTCGAAGACAACCGCGCGCTGCACGCGAAGCTGGACGCGCTGCGCGTCCCGCACCAATACGAGGAGTTCCCCGGCGCGCATAACTGGGATTACTGGGACCTGCACGTGCAGGAGGCGCTCGCGTTTCACCAGAGGCACTTCGACGCGGCAACGAGCTAGTGGCGCTCACCACGGTCATCTCGGGGAAGATGTCATGCTGAGGTACTCCGAAGCATCCGCCTGCCTCGCCCAGATGCTTCGGAGTACCTCAGCATGACAAATCTCGCGGAACCGGTGCATTCAACAGGCTCAATCATGCCGCAACATGATCACCCACGCGCGCACTTCCTCTTCCCCCTGTTGTCGCAGCGACGCTTCGGTCGCGCTCACCTCTTGCAGGCGCGCGTCCGCGAGCAGCGAGCGGATGTATCCGATCGAGTGTGAATAGCGGCGGGTCGGATTCAGTACGAAGCCGTCGCCGTCGTGTTTCTCCAGCGTCAGCGCGAACATCCCGCCGACGGCGAGCGCCTGCGCCGCCGCGGAGAGTACCGCGCGCAGATCGCCGAAATAGTTGAGCACGTCCGTTGCGGTGATGACGTCGTACGCGGCGAAGCGCACGCGCAGGAAGGCGACGATCTCGTCGACGAACAGTTCGTCGTACACGCCGCGCTGCCGCGCCTGGCCGATCATCCGGCTGGAGAGGTCCACGCCCACGAGATGCCGCGCCATCGGCCGGAGCAGCACGCCGCACAGGCCGGTACCGCAGCCGATGTCCGCAATCTCCGCATCGTGCTGTCGCGCACCCGCCATGCGCAGCGCCTCGACGACCAGCTCGGGCCCGCGATAGCGCAGACCTTCGACCAGATGCCGGTCGAACGTGTCCGCGTAGTTGTCAAACAGCATCGCGACGAACTCCGGGGGCGCCACATCGAACGTCGCTTCGCCGGTCAGCGATGCGAGCTGGAACCGCAGCGCCCGCGCTTCCGGCTTGGCCGCCAGCACTTTGCGGTAGATCTCGATCGCCTCGTCCTTGCGTCCCAGTTCCTCCAGCGCCAGCCCGAGCGTCATGTGCGACCCGCCGTGATTCGGACGCAGCTCGATCGCGCGCTTCGCTTCGGCGACAGCTTCTTCGCGGCGGTTCATCGACAGCATCGTGATTGCGAGGTTCGACTGTGCTTCGCCGTGTCGCGGATCCTGGGCCAGCGCGTCGCGGTAGCACGACTCGGCCTCGCGATACATCGACCTGGCGCGAAACGCGTTGCCCAGGTTATTCCGTGCGGCGGGATAGTGGTGACGAAGCCGCAGCGCCCGCGTCGCCTCCTCCATCGCCGCCTCGATCTTACCCTGCCCGAGCAGCGCGACGGCGAGGTTGTTGTGCGCCTCGGGATAATCGCGCTGAAGCGCGACCGCCCGCCGGCACGCCTCCTCCGCCAGGTCCATCCGCCGCTGCGCCAGCAGCACGGTCGCGAGGTTGACGTGAAATCCCGGGACGTTCGGCGCGACCGCGATCGCCCGCCGGATCAGCGCCTCGGCGCGCTCCTCCCCGCCGCGCTGATGATGCACCATTCCCAGAAGGTTGAGCGCGTTCGGATCGCGCGGCTCGCGCGCAAGAACCTGGTCGTACAGTTGCTGCGCGGCATCGAGCTGCCCGCCGTGATGCAGTTCAACGGCGCGCCGCAGCAGATCGTTCGCCGGTTCGCTCACGGGCGGCGATGGTGATCGAAAGGCGCGTAAAAATAAAACCGCCGGCGTCGGGTACGAAGGAGGAAAAACCCGGCGCCGGCGGAAATTGTTTAAGAAGCAAGGGCGGGGCCGCCCGAGCCCTCTTGGGCGACCCCGTTTGGATCCCTTGCCGTTTCTTTTTCGTTGCGCTCGCGCGACTGACGCGATGCGCGCTAGGCCGCGAGCGGCTGGGTGCTCAAGTACAACCCGAGCATCCCGCGATCCATTTCATCCATGTCAACCAGACGACCCGCGACATCAACGCGCTTCTCGTCCACCTTGTTCACCCGCGCGACCGCCATCCAGCCGACCCACTCGCGCTTGGGCTGGAGGTCCCTGTTGCTCGCATCGATGAACGGACAGATGCCTGCGTAGACGGGGAGCTCGATCCGCACCCGGACCTGCTGATCCGGGCGAATCGTGGTCTGCTCGGTTCGGATGCGGACGCCGCCGGCGGACAGATCGACGATCTGCCCGAACTCTTTGCCGACGCGTCGGCTGCCGTCCCAGCGGTCGATCGGGATGCCCTGCTGCTCCATGTCATGGCGGCGGTGCTCGCGGCGCTCGGCCCCGTTGGGCTCGACGGCGACGTCAAACTTGGCTTTGGCCTGATACTGATGCAGCGTGGTCATTGCGAGGCTCCTTCTGGTGCTGGTGTTAAGGCAGCTAACCTTGCAATGGGAGTATCGGCGGCATTTGTCCCTCACTTTTGTTAATCTGGGTAAAATGGCGGGCGAAGGCGAAACTTCCCTTATCGGACCGTCGTAATCGACGTGGGTTCGGGCGTTTATTACCGTAAGCCGCTGATCAGGTCGGGTCGATCGAAGGGTTGTCGTGTCACGTTTCCTGCTGCTGCTGGTCTTTCTCATCTGGATGGGATGGCGCGCCGACTCCGATGCGCCGACGCACCTCCGCGCCGCCGATCTGAGCCTGTTCTTCGGACTCTACGCACTGATGGTCGTGACGCTGGGCCTGTGGAGCCGATTGCTCGCGCGGCGGATCGCGTCACGCGGCGCCGTGCAGCGATTCGGGATGAAGTATTTCACCCGGATCGTCTTCGCCGCGCAGTTCTTCGTCCCGATGTGGCTGGCGGTCGGCGTCTTCTTCCTGGGGTGGGGACCGGCGGTGCAGGAGATGCTCGGGCCCGTCGGCCGCTGGCCGGTGCAGTTGCCGGGTGCGATCATCGGGACGCTGCCGGCGTTCCTCGCGTGGGGGGCGCTATGGTGGTCGCAGTATCCCGCGGACCGCGCGCTGCGCGAGCAGAACCTCCTCTTCCGCGTCGAGCAGGATCTCCCGATCTATACCTCGCCCTCCTTCGGCGAATACGTCAGGCAGAACTTCCGACTCCAGATCCTCTTCCTCGCCGTGCCGGTGCTCTTGATCCTCGCGGTGCACGACGTCGCGATGGTGATCCTCTGGCGTGCGCTGCGGATGAACGTCGAAGGCTCGTGGATCGAAGGCGTCGTTACGCTGCTGTCGGCGCTGAGCGTCTTCGTCGTCGCGCCGCTGATCCTGGCAAAAATCCTCGGCGGATACTCGCTTCCTTCGTCGCCGCTGCGCGATCGCATGGAGGCGATGTGCAGGATGCACCGCCTGCGCTTCAGGGACATCCTCCTCTGGCCGACGCAGAACCGAATCGCCAACGCGCTGGTGATGGGCGTGGCGCCGCAGTTCCGCTACGTGCTGCTCTCGGATCTGTTGCTCGCGGAGATGACCGACGAGCAGATCGAAGCCGTCTTCGCGCACGAGCTGGGCCACTGCGTTCACCGGCACATGATCTGGTATCTGGTCTTCATGAAGGTGCTGGTGCTCGCGCTGCTGCTGGTCACGGTCGGCCTGGAGTTCGTCGACGAGCACTGGATGAGACTTCCGAGCTGGATGCCGGGCTAGCTGGTGACGACGCTGATCGGCTTTGGAGCATTTCTCGTCGCCTTCGGTTACGTGAGCCGGCGATTCGAGCGACAGGCGGACGTCTTCGCCGCGCGCACGCTCGAGCGGCATTACGCTCCCGTTGCCGCGCAGGCGCCGGGCACGCGGGATGCGCACTCGCACGTCGGCCCGCTGGGCGCCAGCGTGTTCTCGTCGGCGCTGGAGCGCGTCGCTCTGATCAACAACATGCCGCTCGGTTCCCCGCGGCGGCTGGAAGGCAATTTGATGCAGCGATTGACGGGCCTGGTCGAGCAGTTCGCGGACCTGGCCAACAACTGGCTGCACGGGAGCATCCCCACGCGCATGCGCGCGCTGCACCGCATGAGCACCGACCCGCGGCACACACGCCTCTTCGATCGCAAGATGTCGCGGCTCTACATCACGATCATGCTCGCGCTGGTGTGCAGCGCGTTGATCGTGTGGATGGTCAAGCTTCCGGTTTGACGGCACGAGGCAGGGCGACCCTTGTGTCGCCCGCATTTCGTGGACCGCGGAGAGGCTGACACAAGTGTCGCCCTGCGATGGCGGCTTCGCGCATCCGAGTACAGATCACGCGGGCTGCAACTGCTCTTCCTCTTCGTGTTGACCGCCCGGCGGGGGCGGCGCCGGAGAAATCACCTGCACCGGGATCTCCGGTGGCAATAGCGCTTCGAGACGACGCTGGAAGTGCCCCTTGATCAGGTGATAGAGCGCGCCCTGCCGGCTGGTGCCGATCAGGACGCGGTCGCAGCCGTACGTCGCCGCGGTCTCGGCCATCAGCTCCGCCGATTCGGGGCCGCTGTCATAAACGGGAATCACCGTCACTCCCATCTCGTGGCCGAGCTCGAGGAATCGCGCGAAGGTCTTGAGCGCGACGGGATCGGTATCGATCGTCAGCCGGCCCTCGTCGTATTTGTACGACAGGCTCACGTGGCGGATGAAGCAGACGACCAGCGCCGCGTCGAGTCGCTTGGCCTCGTTGAGCGCGGAGGTCGCCAGCGCATCGGACCCGTACGTGCCGAGGAGGATGCGACGCTTGGCTAAATCGGTCGGCTGAAGCTGCTCCATGATCGCCTGCCGGAGGAGACTCGGCCGATCGCCTTTGCGGCGGACGAGCAACTTGTTGATCTGCCGCGCGCTTAGACCGACGATCATCACGACGCAGACGAACACCAGCGCGTGCAGCTTGGTGCACGCGAGGGTCACCCAGATGGCCAGCAGCGCCAACCCCAGCACCACCATCGGCACCTTGCGGCGCATGCGGCGAAGACGCGGGTGGAAAGCGCACAGCGTCACGTTGATCGCCACGGCGCCGATCACCCCGATCGCATAAAGCGCCGCGAGATGCTCGATGTCGTGACTGATCACCAGCACCAGGATCGGCACGGAAGCGGCGAGGATCGCCGGCATCCACGGCACGCCGAAGCGGTTCAGCGCCTGCATCGCCTGCGGCAGCTCGCCGTCGCGCGCCATCAGGTACTGCACCGAGATCATGTCGGTGATCGCGGTGTTCGTCGCCGAGAGCAACAGCACGCCGCCGATGATGCGCACCGCGATCTCCGCCCACGGGCCGATGAACTGCGCGCTGAGGAACGCCAGCATGTCGTCCTTGTACTGCTCCTGGTTTTGCAGCGGCCCGCCGGGCCGGCAGAGCCAGACCATGCAGGCGGCGAGCAGCACGTTGAAGACGGCGACTTCCAGCGCGACGATCGCGATCGCCTTTCGCGCGGTGTGCGCCACCGGGCGCTTCATCACGCCGGTGAGGTTCGCGATCGCTTCCACCCCCGACAGCGCCAGCACGATCGAGACGAACTCGATCCACAAGTGCTTCGGCTGCTCGTGAACCGAGCCGATGACGCGCGGCATCTCGTGCCAGCCGACCTGCGGAATCGCGCCGAAGGTGATCAGCAGCGTGATGAAGACCATCCCGATCGCCGCGGCGATCGCGAAGCCGCCGGTGTGCTTCGGGCCCATCAGGTTGAAGCAGCCGATGACCGCGATGGCGACGATCGCCCACAGCCCCGGCGAGTTCCAAGCGATCAGCGGCGCGCCCTGCGGGAGGTTGAAGTAGCGGAACGCGTCGAGACTGCTGAGCGACGCGGTGACGACGTAGTCCGCAAACAGCAGCAGCGCGCCGACGACCGCGAGCGTGCGCGAGCGCGACTTGGCTGCCGTGTACACCCCGCCGCCGTCGGGATAGATCCGGCAGATCTGCGAGTACGCCCAGCCGACCGCGAGGATCAGCACGCTCATCGCCAGGATGAGGTAGAAGCTGGTGCGCGCCGCGAAGAAGAAGGCGAGGCCCAGGACGTACAGGCGGCTGGTTCCCCAGTCGCCGAAGAGCAGCCCCGCCGCCTGCAGCCAGCCGACGTTCCGCGGGCGCTCGCTGGCAAGCAACGAGAGCGCGGCGGGCTTGCTTCGCCCGTTGGTGGACGTGTGCATGTTTTGAAAAGCCAAACGAACGACCGCACTCCCGCGCCGTCCTGACGGCGCGGAGGTCACAAAGATCGTTCATCAACGCACAGCGTCGGCTCAGAGTTGGACGACCGAGCGCGCGATACGCGCGTGGCCGTCGCAGGAGAGCGAGGCGTCTGTGCCCTTTCACATGCCTACGGGGTTAGCTGACGGGCTAGGGCTTGAAAGTGCCCCGGGACTTTTGTGAGTCCCTGCGCCCCCGGTGGCGGATCACTCGCACCCGCACACCCTTGGGTTCCCCGCACCCGATCCCGGGGAGGATTGGGTCTCGGCGGTCACAAAAATCAACGGTATCCCCGCTCAAGAAGGTGTCAAGATCGACAGTTAGGCCGCCGCCGTCGTCGGCGGGGTATCATCTGACAGGCTAAGCACTTGCACACGGATGTCCGGCGGCAAGAGCGACTCCAGCCGACGCTGGAAGCTCCCCTTGATCAGGTGGTGGATCGCGCCGCGGCGGCTCGAGCCGATCAGCACGCGCGACGCGCCGTTCATCGCCGCGGCCTCGGCCAAAAGCTCGGCGCCGTTCGGACCGGTGTCGTACATCGGGATGATCGGCACGCCCTGACGATGCCCGTGCGCGAGGAACTCGGCGAAAAGCTGCTGCGCGGCCGGATCGGTATCCAGCGTCAGCCGCCGCTCCGCTTCGACGCGGAAGTTCAGCGCGACCTCGCGGATGAAGCAGACGACCAGCGCGGCGTCCTCCGCCTTGGCCACTTCCAGCGCCTGCCGTGCGAGGTCGTCCGATCCGGCGGTCGCCAGCACCACCTTGGGCTTAGCCCACGCCTCGGGCGGGAGCTGTTCCATGATCGCCTGGCGGAGCAGGCTGGGCTTCGGGCGGCGCTTGTTGGCCACGCGGGTGATCTGCCGCAAGCTCAGACCGATCGCCAGCGTGACGCAGACGAAGATCAGCGCGTGAATCTTGGTGAACGCGAGCGTGATCCAGATGCCGACCAGGATGACCCCGAGCAACGCCATCGCGAACTTCCGCCACATCTTGCGCAGCCGCGGGTGGAACGCGCACAGTGAGCAGTTGATCGCCACCGCGCCCACCACCCCGATCGCGTACAGCGATGCGAGCGTCTCCAGATCGTGCGCGAACAGGAGGATGACGCACGGCGTGGCGGCGGCGATCATCGCGCCCAGCCACGGCGCGCCGAAGGCGTTAAGCTTCTGCAGCACCTGCGGCATCTCGCCGTCGCGGCTCATGACGTAGACGATGGACATCAGTCCGTTGACGGCGGTGTTGGTCGCGCTGAGCAGCAGCAGCCCGCCGATGATGCGGACCGGCCAGCCGAGCCACGGCCGCTCACCGTTGGGGCCTTGTGCGAGATAGGCCATCATGTCGCCGACGTGCGCGTGCCGCGGCGGATGGAGCGCCACCATCGCGAGACACAGCAGCAGGTTGAACGCCGCCACTTCCAGCGCGACGACCCAGATCGCCTTTCGGGCGGTGCCGTAAACCGGCTTGTGCATCACGCCGGTCAGATTCGCGATCGCTTCGACCCCCGAGAGCGCCAGCACCACGTAGACGAACGCCCGCCACATGTCGATCGGGTCTTGATGAATCGTGCCGAGATTTAAGTGCCGCCAATCGATCTGCGGGAGCGCAAAGACGACCACGAGCAACGTAATGACGATCATCCCCGCGGCGGCGAAGATGGCGAAGCCGGCGGTGTGCTTCGGGCCCATCAGGTTGAACGCGCCGATCACCATGATCGAAATGATCGCCCAGAACCCGGGACTCTTGAGGCTCCAGAGCTTCTCGTGCTGCGGGGCCTCATTTGCGTCGTCGTGATTGTCTTCTTCGTGAAGTCGGATGTCCGAGCCCGGATCCGCCTGTTGCACTTGCGCCGAATGCTGCGTACCCAGACCGAAATAGTGAAACGCGTCGACCGCGCTCAGCGATGCGGTGACGGTGTAGTCCGCGAAGAGCAGCAAAGCGCCGATGACGCCGAGCAGGCGGCTGCGCTGCTTCGCCGCCGTGTAGACGCCGCCGCCGTCCGGATAGATGCGGCAGATCTGCGTATACGCCCACCCGACGGCGAGGATCAGCAAACTCATCGCCGCGATCAGCCAGAAGCTGCTGCGGCCCGCGACGAGAAAGGCCAGTCCCAAAACATAAAGACGGCTGGTCCCCCAGTCGCCGAACAGGAGCGCGGCGGCCTGAAACCAGTTGACGTTGCGCGGGCGCTCACTGTGGAGGAGCGACAACGCGGGAGGTAACGATTCGCTGGACTGATCCATCGATCCCCGTGGGAGAACACACACCCTCTCCCGAGTTGCGAGGGCGAACGGTAGCGACCGCTCTGACCCGCGGCAAGGGATCGTTGATACCGCAGCAGCCGTAGATCGGGCAACGTTGGCTTCGTTTTGCAATCCGCGAAGCATCCGAATCACCCCTTTTCTGCGTTTCTGACCCCGCCAACGCGGTTTTTCATTGGGTTCGATTGGGTTCGTTTTGCAGCGCGCCACGGGCGGGGCGACTGCCGGGCGCGCTGCCATGCGCCATCGCGTCGAATTGCACTTTTGCGTCCCGATGTGGCACGAGGGGCGTTTTGCGCATCCCGTCGCCTCCCGCGCGGCGTATGAGGAGCGGCGCGCGCTGGCCTGGAGCGTCGGTGAGCCGTCATCCTGGGCCGTACTCCGCGAAGGATCTGGCCGCCAACCGGGAGCGGCTCGCCGTAGAGCGCAGATGCTTGGATCACCCGCTTCGCGAGTACCCGTGTACGTCAGCATGACGTAAGTGTCGGCCCGCGCGGTACGCCCGAGCGCGCACCGCTGTAGCTGGTCAAACATCGGCCCCCCCTTAATCCCCCGGATTGCACGAAGGTGATCACGAACGTGCAATTCCGCCCGGATTTTTCGAGCAAATTCGTATTAAAGACCGGAGGCGGTGGCAGAACCGGTCGCGGACTTCTTTGGGAGGACGTCGATGCTGAACCCGCTCAGGCGAAACTGCGCGTGCGCGGCGCCGAGCTTCTGGTTCAGCAGCCGCTGCCCGGTTTGCGGATCCTTGATCAGCCCGGCATCGACGTCGGCGGCGAGTTGTTGGTAAATCTTCACGACGTTGTCATAGAGCCTCAAGAGAAGCTTCGTGGCCTGCGGGTCGCGAATGGTGGTGATGCGGCGATTGGGATCCGAGACGTCGGCGGACGCATGCGTCACGAAGCCGTCGCGAACATTCAACTTCCACCGCCCGTCAATCCGCGCGAAGCGCAGCTCGCCGTTCTCCCACGACTCATCCCCGATGATGAACTTGGGGACGTGGAACGGCATGACCGCGGTGTCGCCGTCGATGCGAACGTCACTGGCGCTGAGCTGAATCGCGACGAGGTCGATGGCGGTGGCGATGGGCGCTGAGCCGTAGTTGATGTCGAAGCGGGCGACCTTGGCGCGGTCGAGTGACGTTTCGAGGCGATTGCGCGCGCACTGGAAGGCGAGCATCATGTCGCAGATGCGCGAGGTGTCGTCGTCGCCGAGGATGACGCAGCGCCGCGCGGCTTCGACGTCGCCGTTGTGCAGCGCGGCGCTGATCGCGCCGAGCGTGGAGAGCGGCTCGTCCTCGACGGACGGGTCTGCCGCAACCGGTTGGGTCGCTTGAGTTGTCGCGACAGGAACGACGGCCGGCTGTACAGCCGCTTGCGGCGTCGCGGGCGCCGGCGTCTTCGCGGCCTTCGTGGTCGCCACCGCGGCGACCGTCGCGATGCCGACGAGGAGCAACACCGCCGCGGCAACCGCCTTCAGTCGGAGCAGGTTCATCGCCGCCATCGCCCCGCCGGCGATCGAGCTGGCCGCAGCGGACGCCGACGCCACCGAAGCCGCCAGATGCGCCGGCGCCGTCATCACGGCGCCGGCTTCGATATGAACCGCCAGCGCCGCCGACCCGATCGCGACGCCGCGGCGTTTGAGCAGATCGCCGAGCCGGTCGATCGCCCGGCTGATGCGCTGCTTCGCCGCGTCTTCGGAAATGCCGAGCTGCTCGCCGACCTCGCGGACGGTCTGGCGGTTGAAGAACCGCAGCACGAGCGCCTCGCGATCGGTCTGCCGCATCGCGTCCATCGCCCCATCGAGCATCGGGGCGACTCGCTCCCACTGCGGCGGCGGCTGGTCATCCATCGCAAGGGTCGGACGCATGCGTCCCGCCTCTTGCTCGTGTTTCTGTCGTCGCCGCTCGCTGCGAAGGGCGTTGTTGGCGGCATAGCGCGTCGTGCGCAGCAGCCAGGCGGAGAGGATCACGTTCTCGCGCAGCTCGCACGCCTTGCGCGACAGGATGAGGAACACCGCCTGCGTGACGTCATCCGCCAGCGCATCCGATCGCACCTGCCGCCGGGCGGCGGAGTAGACGAGGTTCACATACCGCGCGACCAGCCCGCCGAACGCCTGCTGCGAGTTCTCGCGCACGAACTGCTGAATGGCCTGCCAGTCCTGCGTCATGTGCGTGAGGCGTCCCTTCATCGGGATATGTCCGACGAGGAGGAAGGGTTACAGGCACTTGTGAAAGGTCGATTAGCCCGCAGCACTCGCTGGGAGACGAATTTCCAGTCGTACGCCAAGCGAACGGGCTTCGCACGCAAATTCATCAGCTTTGGCGAGGGTCGTGAAGGGGATTGCGACCTGCGATCCTTCGGCAAGTTGCGACGAAAGTCGGAATGCGTCGGCGAGGGAGTAGCCGTGCTGCCGCAACACAGCAGCGAGGCGGTTTGCGACGAATCCGGCCGACCATCCTAGCAGTGCCACCACATACATAGCGTTGACCCATTATACGGTTCGGGATTACTCCTCGCGGCTGATGTCATCCCGAGGTACTCCGAGGGATCTCGGACACCGGTTGCTTCCGAGATCCCTCGGAGTACCTCGGGATGACATTGCTGCGCAAATTGCCTGGCCAGGGTCCTCAGCTTCGCCAGGCCCACCGATCCGGGACCAGCCCCATCGACGCTGACGCGATCGAAGAGAATTTCATCGGGCCCACGCGTCATTTGAGCGATCACCTCGATCTCGCCGGCAACGATGCGCACAATGTCGCCGTCCTGCTCGAGGATCGTCGGTCGATCCGCCTCCATCTCTCGTCTCTTCAATCAGAGCTTGTGCCCCAGCTTCGCCTTCTTCGTTTGCAGGTAGCGCGCATTGTGTTCGCCGGGCTCGATGCGGATGGGGACTTCTTCGACCACCGTTAACCCGTAGCCTTCGATGCCGTAGATCTTCTTGGGGTTGTTGGTCATGATCCGCAGCTTCGTCAGGCCCAGGTCGCGGAGGATCTGCGAGCCGATGCCGTAGTCGCGCTTATCTACCGGCAGGCCGAGACGCAGGTTGGCTTCGACGGTGTCGAGGCCTTTTTCCTGCAGCGCGTAGGCGTGGAGCTTGTTGGCCAGGCCGATGCCGCGGCCTTCCTGTCTGAGGTACAGCAACACGCCTTTGCCTTCTTTTTCGATCATCTGCATGGCGGCGGCAAGTTGCGAGCCGCAGTCGCACTTGCCCGAGCCGAAGACGTCGCCGGTGAGGCATTCGCTGTGCACGCGCACGAGCACGGGCTCGGGGTGCGGGATCGGCCTGCCCTCTTCATCGCGCTCGCCGATGCCGCCCTTGCACAGCGCCAGGTGCGGCTGCGGATCGATCGCGCTCTGATACGCGTAGAGCTGAAATGTGCCCCAGCTCGTCGGCAGCGCGATCGACTCGATGCGCTTGACGAACTGTTCGCGCTTGAGACGGTAGCTGATCAGGTCCGCGATGGTGCACATCTTGAGATGGTGCTCGGCGCAGAAGACCTCGAGATCGCCGCGACGCATCATCTCGCCGTCGTCGCGCATCACTTCGCAGATCACGGCGGCGGGCTTGAGCCCGGCGAGACGCGCCAGATCGACCGAGCCCTCGGTCTGCCCCGCGCGAACGAGCACGCCGCCTTCGCGGCAGCGCAGGGGGTTGATGTGACCGGGACGCGACAGGTCCTGCGGCTGCGCGTCTTCGGCGATGGCGACCTCGATGGTCTTGGCGCGGTCCTTGGCGCTGACGCCGGTCGTCACGCCGAAGCGTTTGTGCGCGTCGATCGTCACCGTGAACGCGGTGCCCATCTGCGTCGTGTTCAGGTCCGTCTGCGGATGGAGATGCAGCTTGTCGCAGTGCTGCGGCGTCAGCGCGAGACAAACGACGCCGCGGGCGTGCTTGACCATGAAGTTGATCGCCTCGGGCGTGCAGTGCTCGGCGGCGACGACGAGATCGCCCTCATTTTCACGGTCCTCATCATCGACCAGCACGATCATCCGGCCGGCTTTGAGTTCTTCCAGGGCTTCGGGAATGGAGCAGAACGGCATGTCGCAATTGTAGCAGTGGAGGCGCCAATCCCTCAGAGCTGCGACAAATCGAGCCAGTAGCGGCACTTGGCGGTTTCCCCGCGGGAGCGAAAGGGATGATCTTTGGGGATCGCGACGGTATCGACCAACCGCGCGCCCAGCCGTTCGCAGGTTCGGCGGCTGGCGGCGTTGTCCGGGTTGCAGGTGATCCAGAGGTGGTCCATGCCGTGACGTCTGGCCAGCGGGAGGACGAGCCGGCAGGCGCGCTCGGCGTAGTGGTGGCCACGCGCGGGAGGGTAGACGTGGTAGCCCACGTTGCCGCTGTAAAGTTCAAGCTCTCTTGTGATGCCCAGGCGCAGGCCGATTCCGCCGGCGAGCGTGATCGGCGGCTCGCCGAGCGGCTCGGCCAGGCGCATCCAGAAGTGATAGGCGGGAACGCGGCCGGTGGCGGCATCCGCCGCCTGGCGTCCCTGCGGAGCGGCGGCGAGAAAGTCGAGCAGCTTCTGCCGCGTCGCGCTCGCATCGTGCGGAGATTCGCGCACGGTCTGCGGGTGATGGGCGGCGAAGAGCAGGTCATCGACCCAGCGCAAGTCCGGCGCGACCAACTGCAACTCGTTGTCGATCAGCGGGCCGGGATCGAGGAACACGAAACGCATTTTCTGCTCGAGGGCGAGTTTAACATCTGATGCGCGACATCCGCGCGGGCGCAAAAAAAGCGCCCCGCGAGCGGGGCGGCTGAATGATCGAAATTGCGCACAAGTCGCGAGAACTAGAAGAGTCCTCCGACGTCCTTGGCGCGCATGAAGAGGACGATCAGCCCCACGATCTGGATGATCACCGCCGCGGCGCACAGCGCGGTGTAGACGTTGTTCGTCGGACGGATCTGAATTTGTTCGCCGCCGGGTGCTCGACTCATGACGACCTCGCGTTGCTGATCCTGTTGTGCGTCAAATTACAGTTGCGTGCGGACTTCGACGCCCGGCTTGATGGCGGCGACGTTGGGTCCCATCAGGCGGCCGGTGGCTTCGTTGGGCGCGACGGTGTCCACCGTGAGCGTGCCGAGGAAGTTGCCGCTCTGTCGGTCGATGACCTTGAACTCCATGCCCTTCTGTACGCCGTCCGCGGTGCCGACGGAGATCGTCGCGTACTGCTGGCCCGCGATGGGACGGACGTCGCGGACGACGCCGTTGATGTTCGGGAGGCCCGAACGATTGACCGCCATCTGCTGCTGCTGCGGATTGAGTCCCGCGCCCTGGATGACCTGGCTCATGCGCTGGGCTTCGCCTTTGGTTTGTGCGAGCTGCTCGGCGAGCAGGCGGCGCTCACGCTCGGTCACGTCCAGCTTGTTGTTCAGATCGGAGACCGATGCGTTGAGGTCGGACGACTGCTTCACCAGGGTGTCGTTGTTCGTGCGAAGACGAGCCACTTCATCCGACAGCTTGGCACTGCCGGCCTGCGAAGCGTTGAGCGCTTCGGTCAGCCGGCTGATGTCGAGCTGCTGCGATGCTGCCGCTCCGGAGGCCTTGGCCAGCTCCACCTGCAGCCGCGAGATCTCCTGCTGCTGCTGCGCCTGAGCGGCGGAGGCGGCGCGGGCCTGATCGTTCGCCTGCTGCTGCAGCGCCGTCGCGTTCTGCTGGGCGGCGGTGAGCTGCTCCTGCGCGCTGGCCACCTGCTGTTCCTTCGCCGTCAGCAGCGCCTTGGTGGAATCCAGCGCCTGCTTGGAGACGTCTTCCTTGTTGACGTAAACGACGGCGGCGGAGGTGACGAGCAACGACAGGATCACCGAGAGAACAACAAACAACTTGGTGAGGGGACTCAAGGGCGGCTCCTTGGACTGCGGATGTCCGAACTACGGTGTCTGGCCAACGGTGCTCTTACGGCTTGTGGCGTCGCGCGCGTCTCGCTTTCAAAGATGCGCGCCGAGACAAAGCGGCGGGGACGACTTCAAATCCCCAGTATTTCGCGACTTGGGATCGTAATGGGCGGCGCGATCCACTTCAAGTTTTTCCCTCGATTTGGACAGCCGCAAATCACGACTGCGGGCGAAGTTGCAGGATCGCCGTCGCCGCCGCCAGTCGAACGTCCTGATCCGCGTCCTTCAGCAGCGCCCCGAGCTTGTCCTGTGCGTCGGCCCGACCGATCGCGCCAAAAGCGAGCGCCGCGAGAAGCCGCTGGCGGGGATCGGCGCTGCCGGCGCCTTTGACGGCCACGCCGTAGCCCATGTCCGAGCCGACCATCCCGCAGGCGCGGGCGGCGACGAGGCTCACCTCGTCGTATTCGCTGGTCAGGGCGCCTTGAAGATGCCCCAGGACACGCCGGTCGTGCGGGGCGGCCAACGCCAGCAGCGCGATCATCCGGTCGTCGGGGAATTGGCTGACGCTCGCGCCGACCAGGTTATTGAGACCTTGCTCGTTCCCCAGCCGCCAAAGCGCCTCGGCGGCTTCAAGACGGACGGCGGGACTGGCGTCGAAAAGCATCGGCAGGAGGATTCGCGTGGCGGAGGGTTCGCCGAGCAGACCGAGCACCAGCGCCGTATCGCCGCGGACGGTGGGATTGAGGTCGCGGCTGGTGGCTTCGAGGTCGTGGCTCTGCCGGGTGTCGCCCAGGCGGTGCAGCGCGAATTTGGCGCCGACGCGGACGGTCGGATCCGCGTCGTCGCTCATCACCAGCAGTTGATCGTGCGCCTGCGCGATCTTCATCTCCCCCGCCGCCAGCGCCGCGGCGAAGCGAACGATCGCGTCGGGGTCCTGCATGAAGCGGACGATATTTTCTTCCCCGGTCGGTCCGTAGCCTTCCCTGATCGCCTCGATGGCGTGCGCGCGGACCAGCGGGGCGCTGGAGCGCAGGGCGCTGACGATCTCCTGGCGCGCCGCGTTCTGCAGCGCGGGATCGATCGGCACGTTCGCCGGCGGCGGATAGGACGGCGGCGCTTTCGGCGGCTTGCTGAGACGAACCCCGCCGTTCCCGGACTTGTTGTGCCCGCCGCAACCGAGCAGGCCGAACGGCAGCGTGAACGAAAGCAGCAACGGGAGCGAGATGAGTGTCGCGCGCTTCATGATGGGCGGTTGTTATCCGCGAGCGCGCTATGCGCCGTCAAACAGCGCGCCGCTTTGCGCGGTCATGGTTTGCTCATCAGCGGACTCAAACGGCGGTTATCGCGTCAGTTGCGCGCCGGTTCGCGGAAAAGCGCGAAAAACGCGGAAAAATAAAAGTGCGTTTCACCGCGATTTTGCGTTGCATCAACTTTCTGATTCCACATATTCCGCCCCGCGACGTGGGTGGATTGAAGTCGAACGGGCTCGCTTCATTACGCGATTCCATTGACCGCGTCCGTCAGTTAGTAACCCCTAGCGCGGGATTAGACAGAGATGGCACGAAGAGTTGTTGCCGGCGGGATCTCCGCCGCGTGCGTCCGTGAGCTTCTGCAGTTTGCGAATCGTACCGGCCGGGCGATCAGGAATTTTCTTTCTTCCTCCAACGAGACCGTGACGGCGACGCGCGCGCAGCGCTCGCCCGCCGTCGAACCGCTCGAGCAGCGGCAGTTGCTCTCGGGCGTGACGTTCAGCAACGGCGTGCTCACCCTCAGCGGCGCGGACGGACAAAACAACACCCTCACCGTGACCGTCTCCGGCTCCAGCCTCCTCGCCAAGTCCAACTCCATTTCCAAGACCGTCTCGACCGGCAGCGTCTCGAAGATCATGGTCTACGGCGGGAACCAGGCCGACAAAATCTCGATCTCCACCTCCGTGACCAAGCCGACCTACGTCGACGGCCGCTTCGGTAACGACTCGATCTCCACCGGCAACGGCAACGACACCGTCTACGGCGACAGCGGAAACGACACGATCTACGGGAACGGCGGGAACGATTCGCTCTTCGGCGAAGCCGGCAACGACTACGTTGACGGCGGCACCGGCACGAACCACTGCGACGGCGGCGACGGAACCGACACGGTGAAGAACAACGGCACCGTATCCTCCGGCGGCACGACCAGCAGCGGCGGCACGTCCACCAGCAGCTCGCTCAGCATCACGTCGATCGAGCTGTGGGATGCTTCGCTGAACAAGAAGATCCAGACGCTCGGCAGCGGCGCGACGCTCGACCTGGCGAAGCTGCCGTCGAAGCTCAGCATCGTTGTGCAGGGTTCCAGCGGCGTCGCCAGCGTGAAGTTCGGCTACGACTCCAACAGCAATCTCCGCGTCGAAAGCTCCAAGCCGTGGGCGATCGCCGGCGATACCAGCGGCAAGCTCGCGGCGTTCACTTTCACCACCGGCTCGCACAAGCTCACCGTCACGCCCTACTCCAGGAACGGCGCGACCGGCAGCGTCGGCGCCGCCAAGACGATCTCGTTCACGGTCACTAAGAGCTCGACCTCGACGTCCAGCGGCGGAAGCACGAGTTCGGGAAGCAGCGGGAGCACCGGCGGCACCAGCGGCGGCTCGACCTCAAGCGGCACCACCGGGATTCAACCGCGCGACGCCTCCGCGTCGGCGCCCGATGCGGTCATCACCGCGATCTCCGACAAGACCATCCACGCCGGCCAGTCCTTCAGCGCGCAAGCGATGAACTCCGCGCTGCACGATGGCACGCCGCTGACCGCGCGCTACGCCTGGGACTTCGGCGACTCGGGCTCGGAATACAATACGCTCCAGGGCTTCAACGTCGCCCACGTCTACAACAACGCCGGCACGTACACGGTCAAACTCTCGCTCACCAACGAAGCCGGCAAGACGGACGTCGCGACGACCACCGTCACCGTGCTCGCCGCCGGACGCAAGAAGATCTACGTCAGCAACGACGGCAGCGATTCCAACGACGGCCTCTCCAGCGCTCATCCGATCAAGACCTGGTCCAAGGCGATCAGCAAGCTCGCGGACAACGAAGAGATCCTCTTCAACGGCGGCGACACGTTCGACGTGAAGTCGTCGATGAACATCTACAAGGACAACGTCATCATCGGCTCGTACGGCAGCGGGAAGGCGACGCTCAAGTATAGCGGGCCGAACGACTGGAGCATGATGATCTGGCTGGGCGGCGGCGGCGGGAGCGAGCGCTCGGTACAGAACCTGATCTTTGATTCGATCTACACCGGCTCGTCGAAGGACGGCCTGCCGCAGGGCATCGGCACCGCCGGCCGCGGTGACGTGATCAGGAACAACGAGTTCCGCTACCTCGGGTACGGCGTCAACTCCTCGACGGCGACCGACGGGCTGCTCGTGCTCGACAACACCGCGCCGCTGCAGACGGGCCTGCGCGGCTACTTCTGCTGGGCGAGCGGCTCGGACCTGACGTACATGGGCAACTACGTGAAGAACGTGGACGGCCACGTCATCCGCTTCGCCGACGTGAACCGCACGCTCGTCAACGACAACGACTTTACCAATCCGGTCGAGACCAGCGGCATCCGCGGGACGCTCACCATTCACAAGGGCAGCTACGCGTACGTCTCCAACAACCACTTCCAGGACGGCAAGCTGACCGTCGGCCCGCTCGGCGACGCCGACGGTTTGAACGACAAGTCGGCGCGCTGGAACTGGGCGGTGTTCGAAGGGAACGTGGTCAAGAGCCAAGTCATCGCCGAGCACGGCGCTCAGCACATCATGTACCGCAACAACATCGTGAAGAACGACAACGACTGGGGCTTTGAGGTCGAGGCGTACAGCGACATCTACAACCGCGGCGTGGTGGACGTGACCTACGCCAACAACACGGTGATCGACAACGGTTCGCGCGGGAACTTCCTGCACGTGGACGGCGCGGCGCAGGGGATCAACCTGATCAACAACCTGTTCGTGGCGCCGAACCTGTCGGTGGGCACCAGCGGGTCGGCGCCGGTGTTCGTCTTCGACAACGACCTCTCGAGCTTCAACAAGATTACCGGCAACGTCTGGCCGACGCCGACGATCGACGGCTATGCGCAAGGTGGAATCAACTATGTGTGGCCGACGTGGTCTAACGCCAGTGGGTACAAGACGCCGAGCGAGTGGGAAGCTTACGCGCAGGTCGGAAAAGATTATTACAGCGACGTGTCGTTCAACTCGACGACGTACGCGCCGTCGTCATCGAGCGTGGCGGCGAATGCTGGGATCGTGTGGGCGGGCGTGTTCACGGACATGAACGGAAAGATCCGCAGCAACAGCGGATCGTGGACCGCGGGCGCCGTTGAGGTGTAAAGCCGACGTCACGTCTCATAACTCTCTTCCCTTTGGCCGCCCGCGAGACACCCAATCGCGGGCGGTGCTTTTTTTAATTGTTCGTGCTAACTTTCCGCCGCTCGTATGCAAGACGCTCCCGTTACCTCGCCGGCGCCAAAGAAGCTGTCCGTCGTCATCCCCGTTTACAACGAGGAGGCGACGGTGCAGGAATTAATCAAGCTCGTCGTCCACGCGGTTCTTCCCGCGCATTTGGACAAGGAGATCATCTGCGTCAACGACTGCTCGAAGGACGGCACGGGCAAGAAGCTCGATGAACTGCCCGCGCTGTTTCCCGGACAGGATTTCAAGATCCTCCACAAGCCGGCGAACGAAGGCAAAGGCGCCGCGCTGCGGGATGGGTTCAAGCTCGCCACCGGCGACGTCGTTCTGATCCAGGACGCGGACCTGGAGTATGACCCGGACGACTACCCGCGGCTGTTGCAGCCGATCATCGAAGGCAAGGCGGACGTGGTGTATGGCAGCCGGTTCATCGGCGAGCCGCACCGCGTGCTGTACTGGTATCACACGCTGGGCAACCGCTTCCTCACGGGTTTCAGCAACTGCTTCACGAACCTGAACCTGACGGACATGGAGGTGTGTTACAAGGTCTTCCGCAAGGACGTCCTCGATCGCATCAAGCCGATCAAGTGCAACCGCTTCGGCTTCGAGCCGGAGATCACCGCCAAGATCGCCAAGCTGCGCCCGCGCCTGCGCATTTACGAAGTCGGCGTGGCGTACTACGGGCGAAGCTACGAGGAGGGGAAGAAGATCACCTGGAAGGACGGCGTGAAGGCAATCCTCACCATCATCCGCTTCCGCTTCTGGGACTAAGCAGCTTTCGTAGCATGGCCGTCTCGGCCATGCCTGTTCCATCACCAGGCAACGTCCGAAGCGGCATGGGCGAGACGCCCATGCTACTTAAGCGGTCAACTCTTTCGACAGATCAGTGTCAGGCCACACCGGAATCCGCGTGAGATGAAACGGATTCGCCGGCGGCCACGCGCACGCGCCGCCGGTGAAGCGGAATGCGGCCTGGTAGCCCAGTTGCTTCAGGGCGGCGTCGGTTTGATCGGGATGGCGGCCGGGATCGTCGTAGGGATAGGCGTGGAAGCCAATCGTCTTGTTCAGGCCGCGTTCGAGATCGATCTTTGAGTCGCGCAGCTCGGATTCGATTTGGGTGGCGTTCAGATCGGAGAAAGTCTTGTGCGACGCGCCGTGCGATTCGACGCAGATGCCGGCGATTTCCAGCTCATGAAGCTCCTGCCACGAGCAGATCGGCTCGACCGGCTCGCGCGTGTTGGCGTCGAACGTGCTCCCGCCGCCGATGTAGTGCGTGGGGACAAAGACCATCGCCGGGAAATTGAATCGGCGGAGCACCGGGGCGGCATGATGCAGCACTGACCTGTAGCCGTCATCGAAGGTGATCATCACCGCGCGCCGCGGCAGCGACTCCGGCGCCGCGAGCGCGCGAAGGAGTGTCTGTTCGCTGATCACTTTCCATCCCCCGTCGCGCAGTTGCGTCATCTGGCGGACGAAGGTCGCGGTCGGGACGTAATACCATGTTTCCCACGCGTCCGGCGAAGGGGGACCGATCTTGTGATAGCCGAGAATCTGCAGGGTGCTCATCGTGGTGCTTATCCAGTTGTTGCTGATAACAACAGCCGCCCGGGGCGATTAATTCAACGCCCGCTCCAGCACGCGCGGCACAATTTTTTTCGCGTCGAAGCGCTCCTCCGCCAGGCTCCGCGCCAGCTTGCACTGACGTTCATAATCCGCGGCGACCTGATCGAGGCACCGCGCGGCCTCGTCGAGATCGTGGAAGCGAAAGATGCCCGCGGCGTCGGGGAGCATCCTGCTCGGCCCCGTGTGCTGCACGACCGCCGGCTTGCCGCTGGCGAGGTAGCAGAGCGTGCGATCGCTCACCCACGCATTCTGCAGTCGCACGCACGACGGCTTGGCGCAGCTGAACTCCCCCTTGGACGCCTGGATGAAGCGCTGATATTCCCACGGCGTCGCCGCCACCGCGTGTGCGTGAACGACCTTCCATCCGCGACGGTGCAGGCGGCGCTTTTCCTCCAGCTCGTCGGCGGCGAGGCGCAACTTCTCGTCCGCCGCCTGACAGATCGCCAGCGTCAGCGGATGATGCGCGCGTTGCGGGAGATCGAGGAACGGCTCGAAGCCGCTGCGCTTGTCGTTGTGGTACGACTCGTTCCCGAACGTGACCCACTCCTTCGAGGTGGACCAGTTGGAGACGGTGGTGAACGCGGCGTATTTCGGGGTCGCGACGACAGGCCAGGCATCGAGCGCGACGCACGGCGGCGTGTAGATCCAGTCGATCCCGCCGGAGGGGAACTTCGCGTCGGGCAAACCGACCGTCTCGCCGATCGTGAAGTAGCAATGATGCGGCGCGATCGCGACTTGACCTTCGCTGAGCCAGACCTGGAGCAAACCCGGGTCGATGTCGATCAGCGCGGATCGGCGGAAGCGCGAGACAATCGCGGCGTCGGCGGAATAGTTGAAGTTCAACACGAGGTCGGCGTCAGTGACGGCGTCGAGCGGGAGGAAACCGCCCGTGGGCGCGGTGAGGGCGATGCGGTCGCCGAAGCCATAGGGTTTGAGTTTCGAACGCAGACCCTTGGCGAGCTCGGCAGTTTCTTTGCCCGCGCACGCCGTCTCAACCCAGAAGATCTCACATCCCGCGGCGCGAAAGCCCAACGCCCAGTTGAGATAGACCCACAGGTGCCCGCCCCCCTGGGGATAGGTGAGTGTGTTGGCCCAAAGGCAAATCCTTGCTCCCACGAATGGAGTATATCGGGGATGAAGAAAACTTCATGTTGTTGGGTGGCTCGCGTCAGTTTGCTGCTTCCGTGGCGCGAAAGTATCGTCGCGACCCGCGCATCGGACGAAGAAATCCGGGGTGGCGCATCGGCTTTACCCCGGCGTGCGGGCGGTGATGATTCATTTCTTCGATTCGCGCGCGATGTGTAACGCGAGTACCTACGTCCCATGACGACGACGAGTGACGATTTTCTTCCGGATGATGTTGCGCCGGGAGAAATCGAGTCCGCCGCGCCATCGCAAACCGCCGCCGCGCCGACCCGAGCGAGACCGACGTGGGTCGCGCGGCACGCGCACATCGTCATTCCCTGCCTCATCATTCTGGTCCTCGCGGCGCCGAGCATCCGCTTCATGCTGCCGGCGACGCAGGATTACCTGGATGAGATCTATCAGCCGATGCAGGCGCTCAAGTTCTTCGCCACCCACGGCACGGCATTTCACAAGTACGGGCCCATGGAAAACTTCGTGCTGGCGCCCGGGTATGCGCTGACGTTGGGGTACTGGAAATTGACCGGCGAGCTTGCACATCCGGCCGCCACCTATCCTTTTGGTTTCAAGCATCCTTTCGAGCAGATCGGGTTTCTGATCCTCCAGAGCCGCGTCATCTTTTTGGCGCTCGGGATGTTCGGCATCGCGTACCTGGCGCACACGCTGCGGCTGGTGACGCGCTCGCGCTTCGCGATCGGCGCGGCGCTGCTGTTTTGCGTGGCCACCAACTGGGCGCTGGTCTGGTCGCTGCCCAGTGCCCGGCCCGACAGTCCGATGATCGCGTTCGCCGCCCTCGCGCTGGCGGTGTACGTCCGCATCCTCTTCCTGGGCATGACGCTGAAGCGCGGGATCTGGATGAGCGTCTGGGCCGTCTGCGCGATCAGCAGCAAGGAGCTGGCGGCGCCGATGTTCGTGCTGCCGTACCTCGGGCTCATCGCCATGCTGTGGCGCCAGGGCGAACGTCAGCCGGGCGGCGCGGAGAAGGCAACCTCCGCGATGGTCTACAGCGTCACCGGCGGGTTTATTGCATACGCGCTGCTCAACATCGTCTACGCGCCGCACACGTGGGTGCAGCGGATGCGCTTCTGGATCGGCGGGCCGGGGATCGACGCCGACGTCTGGGGCGGCGGCGGGATCCGCTCCCGCGTCCTGCAATCACTCGGATGCGTGCTCGATAACTTCGGCCCGGCGGGGACGCTCGTGGTCATCGTCGCCGTGTGCGCTTTCATCGTCGCGCGTCCGCGGCGCTGGGTGCTGCTGGCGCTACCGGCGATCAGCGTGCTGACGCTGGGGCTGTCGCGCATCCAATACCCGCAGGATCGGTTCTTCACGATCTTCGCACTGGCGATGTTCCCGATCGTCGCGTGCGGGCTGACCGCACTTTTAGCCGCGGGCCGGCTTCAGCGGGCCCGTCACCTCGCGACGACTACGATCCTCCTCCTGGCGACCATCAACCTCTGCTTCGCCACCTTCACCTGGCACGCGCTCAACGGCACCTTCGAGATCGCGGCCGAACGGGACGTCGAGCGGACGCTCACCCGCAACGACTCGGTCTCCGTCCTCAGCACCTTCGCGCGCAACCCCGGCTCGATGCGGCTCGACCTCCTCGGTTATCGGAACGATGGCAGATCGATCCAGCAGATCGCCTCACAGCGCAAGGACCTGCCGCGCTGGATCTACAGCGCGGCGGGGAAACTGAACTTCATCGAAGCCGCGCGGACGATGCCCGCCCGCGCCGAGATGCTGCGGCGGGAGAGCGGGTTCGACATCAAGCAGTGGTCGGGGCTCGAGGGGCTGGGTTACGCGCTCGATCGGACGATCGAGCCGCGAACGCCGGTTTGGTTCCCGTTCGACTGGATGCCCGCCGTCCGCGAGTGGAAGAGCCGGCGGACGGTCCTCGTGTACAGACGTCAAGCCTAGCGCCCCCCTCACCCGCCTTTCGCACCGCACCCACGGCACGCGCGATGCGTCGTGCTTCCGCGGCGTGCGCGATACCAACGTCAGCGTGACAAAAACTATCGGACGTGAACTTGTGCGCTGCGCGCCGTCCGCGCCGTCTATCCGCCAACGTCCCCCGATAAATATCCGCTTTCCAGTACAGATACCGGTTCTTTGACGCAAATTTCATCCCGATTCGAGTGGCATGAAGATCGAAAACGCCACTCGAAAGTCAAACGTCGGGAACGTCGGCAACGCGCTCTTCGAAGCTTTGGAAGACCGCCGGCTCATGTCGTCGGTCCAGCTCGTGGACGGGATGCTCATCCTCCAGGGCAACGCCAACGGCAACAACCGCATCAGCGTCTCGCCGGACTCCAACGGCACGACCCTCTACGCGCGGGCGAACGACGCCAAGGGGCACTACCTGCTCCACGACATCAAGTCGATCCGCGTGATCGGCGGCGAGAAGACCGACACGGTGACGATCGACAAGGCGCTGAGCAAGAGCTCTTTCGTTCGCGCCGGTGGCGGCAACGACTACATCGAGGGCGGTTCGGGCAGTGACACGATCCTCGGCGGCGGTGGCGTCGACACGCTCGTCGGCGGCGGCGGCGACGACCTGATCATCAGCGGCGGACAAGGGGCCGATAAAGTCACCGCCGGCGCGGGTGATAATCCGAGCAAGATCTGGAAGCACAAGAACAAGAACTTCCAGGTCGCCGTCACCAAGCTGACGCTGGTCGATTCCCTCACCGGGAAAACGCTGATGGACCTGACCGACGGCGCGTCGGTCGATCTTTCCAAGCTTCCCCGGAAGCTCAACGTGATCGCGACCGTTTCCCCCGCCGGCAGCACGGGGTCTGTCCGCTTCCAGTACGACGGCAACGAGCTGACGAAGATCGAGAACGCCCCGCCGTTCGCCCTTGCCGGCGACGAGGACGGCCGCCTGGGCTCGTGGCTCCCGACGAACGGGACGCACACGCTTAAGGCCACGCCGTACGGCGGAAAGAACACCCGCGGGCAGTTCGGCACCGAAATGACGATCACGTTCTACGTCGTCAACGGCACCACGCCGCAGAAGGTGGATGACAACAACAACGGCGGCGGCGGAACCACGACCAACACCGGTGGCGGCGGCACCGATAGCAACAACACCGGCGGCGGGACGAATACGAACACCGGCGGCGGCGGCACGAACACGAACACCGGCGGCAACACCGGTGGTGGCACGAACACGAATACGGGCGGCGGCACGACGACCAACAACGACGCTTCCGCGCCGCTCGCCGTCATCGATGTGCTCGACACGTCCGTCTCGGCGGGCAATGCCATCCACGTCAACGCGCTCAAGAGCACCCTCAAGAGCGGCGACGTGCTCAAGGCCAAGTACGAGTGGGATTTCGGCGACGCCGACGGCACGAAGTACAACACGATGGTCGGCTTCAACGCCGCCCACGCGTACACCAAGCCCGGCACGTACACGATCACGCTCAAGCTGACCAACGATGCCGGCAAGAGCGACACCGTGCAGACGAAGGTGACGATCGCGGCGGCGAATCGTCACGCGATCTACGTCAGCCCGGACGGCAACGACGCCAACAACGGCTCGAGCACCGCCAACGCCGTCAAGACCTTCGCCCGCGCGGCGCAGCTCGTGGACGACAACACCGCAATCCTCTTCGAGCGCGGGGGGACGTACACGGTCAAGGACGGCATGAACCTCGGCCACAGCAATGTGGAAGTCGGCGCGTACGGGACCGGCGCCAAGCCGGTCATGAAGTGGGCGGGCGCGCAGGATTTCGAGGCGATCTTCACGACGCTCGGCGGGACCGACGTGCTCGTGCACGACGTCGCGTTCGACAGCGTCTACACGACGCTGCAGGAAGAGGGCTACAACGACGGCGTCCGCGTCGGCGGGACGAACGTCACCGTTCGCGACTGCTCGTTCATCGACGTCGGCTACGCGATCAATTCCAACGGGTACCCGCAGGGCGTGCTCGTGCAGGACAACGACGTGCCCAAGCTCACCGGACTGCGCACTTACTTCATGTGGGTGCAGGGCTCGGACATGGTGATCGTCGGCAACACCGTGCCGGACTCGTATCAGTCGCACGTGCTCCGCATGGCCGGCGCCGATCGCGTGCTGATCGCCAACAACGATTTCACCAATGACCCCACGACCAACGGCCTGCGCGGCACGATCACGCTGCACAAGGGCAACTACATCTACGTCGCGGGGAACAAGTTCACCGGCAGCTTCACGATGCTCGGACCGCTCGACGCCGGCGCGGGGCTCGACGATAAGGGCGCGCGGCTCGAGTGGGTGGTGTGCGAGAAGAACGAGATCGTGGACTCGACCTTCAAGGTGAGCCACGGCATCGATCACATCATGCTTCGCGACAACGTGCTGTTCCGCGACGATCACATCGCCTTCGACGTGAGCGGGTGGAGCGACGATTACGACCGCGGCATCAGCGACCTGTACATCGTGCACAACACGGTGATCAACGAGGGAACGACCGGCAAGTTCCTCAAGGTCGGGAACAAGGTGGACGGCTTCACGCTCACCAACAACGTGTACATCGCGCCGCACCTGGAGACCGGCGCGTACGAGTCGGCGCCGGTCTACGTCGCCGCCGGGGACCTCAACGGCTTCCGCCTCATCAGCGACAACGTCTGGCCGATGCCGACGATCGGCGCCAGCGCGCACGGCGGGATCAACATCGTGGGCGAGTACAAGACGGCGGATCAGTGGGAGGCGTACGTGCAGGTGAAGGATGACGTGTTCAAGGATGTGACGCTCGGCTCGACGTACACGGTGAGCGTGGACGGAGTCACCGCCGGCGCGGCGATGGGCAAGCTGCCGACGCCGACGGTTCGGTTTGATGATTAATCGAAGGTGGGCTGCCGACCGACCGCTGCGCTGAACCCGAGCGGCGCGGCGTGAGATTTTGTGAGCTACGCCCCGCATCGGCGGTTGGAGATTTTCTCCAGCCGCCGGTGTGTTTTTGCGATTGTCGACGCTTTGGGTTGCGGTTACACCGGTCGAGTGGATTATGGGTCGTGCGTCCGCGCAACTCCTGCGCGAGGCGCCTAGGGTTTTTGTTGATTGTGAGCCTCAGTCGGTCTCGCCGACGGACGATGTTATTGACGCCGGAAGGCGCGCGGCCTGCGTGGGTCGCGCGCGCTTCATGACTGGATAGAAAACTGGTCGATAAGTCTTGGCCGGACAAGCGCCTTGGTGTTTCGAGGCGCAAAAAACGCCGCCCCGCTTTGCGGTGCGTCCGGGCCGGGTGTTCGCAACATGAGTATTTCCGTGTCGCAGTTGGAATTGACCAAGCCGGTCGAGCAGCAAGCCCCCACGACCCTGGATTACGCGGCGGCCAATGCCGAACTGGTGATCCGGCCCCGCAAGGGCTGGATCGCCGTCGATTGGCGCGAGCTGTGGAGCCACCGCGAGCTGCTCTACTTCCTGATCTGGCGCGACGTGAAAGTGCGCTACAAGCAGGCGGTGCTCGGCGTCGCCTGGGCGGTGCTCGCGCCGGTGATGAGCGTGATGGTTTTCACGCTGATCTTCGGCAAGCGCGGGATGGGCGTGAACAACAAGCTGCCGGAGGGCTTGTCAACGTCGCTCTTCATCTTCGCGGGGCTGATCCCGTGGATGTTCATCTCGCAGGCGATCGGCACCGGCGGCTTGTCGCTCGTGAACCAGCAAAACCTGCTGAGCAAAATCTACATG
>JAICTV010000242.1 GCA_025936175.1 Phycisphaerae bacterium | reverse complement strand
TTCTCGCCCCTCCTCCTCGGGCTCCTCCTCCTCACTCTTCCACTTCCCCCATTCATGCCCCCGATCGCGCGCCCGCGGAGGCGCGCAAGCGGCGCGACAAAGGTTGCTGCGGCGCGAGCGGCGTGATCGACGACCAACGGGAGGAGCGCAGCGATGTCATTCGCCGCATGCAGGGGGGGAACCTTTTTTGGGCGAGTACCCCGCGATCGTCGGCGACTCCGTCACCTTTGGAGAACGCTTGCCCTCGTTAGGACAGCCGCGGGCGGCGTTAGGACACTCACCGGGGAATGCAACAGGTAAGTTCCTCATCTTCCGGCGTGGCAAAACGAACAGTTCGCGATGCCCGTTGATCGTTGCGCGACACTTTTCGATCCGGGGACGAGAATTGGTGTTCCCTCGGGGAGACTTTTCCATCGCGAGGCGAGACTTTTTGTTCCCGCGGAGAGACTTCTTCATCCCTGGGAGAGACTTTTTGATCAGTGGGGGAGACTTTTCGATCAATGAGCGAGACTTTTCGATCAGTGGGAGAGACTTTTTCATCACTTCGCGATCGGCGGGCATCGTTTGGCGGGGGCGAGAGGGCGTCGGATGATCGTTTTTCAACCCGCGGCTCGCGCCGCGTCCGGTAACACTGGCCGATCGGTCGGCGCGAAGACTCCAGAGAAGGGGGCATTCCTGATTCGCCGCGTTGACCGCCATCCCGAGCTGCGAGCGTTCTTCAGGGGGGCCGAGCGGAAGCACGCAGACGTAAGAACACGCGAAGGTCTTCATCTCATACATCTCCTTCGCGCTCGACAAGCCGCTCATCGCGGCGGACGCTCGGGCGAGACGCCCAAGCCACGGCCTGTCCATCCGCTTGTCACCTTGTCACCCTCGCCTTGTCACCTTGTCCACTTCCCGCCACAATCTCCCCGCCATGAATTCAAACGAAATCGCAGCGCTCGCCGAGCGGATTGATTCCATCAAAACCGGCTTCTATCAGAAGGATTTTCTCCAGACCTGGCAGCACTCGGTGGAGGAGCTCAAGGCCGTGCTGATGGCGGCGGAGGCTCTTGAAGAGATGTATCGCGCGAACATTTCATGTCGCGTGTTCAACGGCGGCCTCGCCGTCTCCAACTTCCGCGATCAGTCCACCCGCACGCGCTTCAGCTTCGCCAGCGCGGCGGCGCTGCTGGGCTTGCAGTTGCAGGAGCTCGATGAGGGCAAGTCGCAGATCGCGCACGGGGAGACCGTCCGCGAGACGGCGAACATGATCTCGTTCCTCGCCGAAGCGATCGGCATCCGCGACGACATCTTTCTCGGCGAGGGCGACAAGTACATGGCCGAGGTCTCGGCGGCCGTCGATGAAGGTTTCAGGGAAGGCGTGCTGCCGCAGCGGCCGGCGGTCATCAATCTCCAATCCGATCACGATCATCCGACGCAGTCGATGGCGGACCTGCTGCACCTGCAGAAGACGTTCGGGGGAGAGGGGGGGCTGGAGAACTTGAAGGGGAAGAAGATCGCGATGACCTGGGCGTATTCGCCGAGCTACGGCAAGCCGCTCTCGGTGCCGCAGGGGATCATCACGCTCATGACCCGCTTCGGCATGAACGTCACGCTGGCGCATCCGCAAGGGTACGACCTGATCCCCGAGACGCTCCAGATCGCGGAGCGGCACGCGAAGGAATCCGGCGGCAGTTTTACGAAGACGTACTCGATGGAGGAGGCGTTCAAGGACGCGGACATCGTCTATCCCAAGAGCTGGGCGCCGTTCAACGTGATGGAGCAGCGGACCAAACTCCTGCGCGCCGGCGAGAACGACAAGCTCAAAGCGCTGGAGAAGGAGGCGCTGGCGAACAACGCGAAGTTCAAGAGCTGGGAATGCACCGATGCGATGATGAAGACGACCAAAGGTGGGAAGGCGCTCTACATGCACTGCCTGCCCGCCGACATCACCGGCGTGAGCTGCAAGGAAGGAGAAGTCGCCGCCGTCGTGTTCGAGCGCTACCGCCTGGCGACCTATCGCGAGGCGAGCCACAAACCTTTCGTCATCGCCGCGATGATCCTGCTGACGCGCTTCGAGAAGGCGGGGGCGACGCTGAAGCAGCTGATGGATCGCAAATCGCCGCGAAGAGGGGCGTGATCCTCGCGCGCGTGTCGGATTGCGTCCCCGTAGGTCGGACACTCCTGTCCGACATCGGCGGCGGTACTCCGCCGCCGATTGGGTTCGTAAAGGAACGCGTTGATGAGTACATCGCCGCGTGTCGGACAAGCGTGTCCGACCTACGAAAGACCCTAGCCGCGCGACTTTGTCTTGGCGCCCTTGGCGTTCTTGGCGGCTCCCCTCTTGTTTGACCCGTTCCATTTTGCGGCTGTCCGACGGGGCAGCCGGACATACGTGCCAGGAAACGCGGCATACATCGCGGCGCAGCGTGTGAGATGCTCGATCGGGACGCTGTCGTTGACGGTGTGGGCGACCTCCTCCGCCGCCGGGCCGAAGCCGACGCAGGGGATGTTGAACATGCCGGCGATCGAGACGCCGTTGGTGCTGAATGTCCAGCGGCTGACCGGCGCGGATTTCTTGAAGAGCTTCTTGTGCGCCTCGACCGCCGCCGCCACTTGCGGGGCGTCTTCTTCCTCGACCCACGTCGGGAAATATTTGTCCGTCTCGTAGACTTTGCCCGTGTAGGCCTTCTCCGAATATCGCAGCAGCTCGACCTTTCCCTTCACGCCCGCGCGTTTGACCGCATCGCGCACTTCCGCCAGTGCCGACTCAGCGGTATCGCCCGTCGTCAATCTTCGATCGAGCTGGATGTACGCCTGCCCCGGCACGGCGCAGCGGCTCGGCGTTTTGCAGTCGATGTAGCTGACGGTCACCGTGCCGTTACCCAGGAAAGAGTTTTTCCGTAATCGCTTGTGCAGCTTTTCAATTTCGTTGACGACCTTCGCCGCCTTGTAGACGGCGTTGTCGCCTTTCTCGGGCATGGAGCCGTGACAGCTCTTGCCGTCGAAGGTGATGCCGATCTCCATCCGCCCGCGCTGGCCGCGGAGGATTTTGCAGTTGGTCGAGTCGGTGATGATCACGCACTCGGGGCGGATCTTGTCTTCGTTGACGATGTACTGCCAGCACAGGCCGTCGCAGTCTTCCTCCATCACGGTGAACGTCAGGAGAAGCGACCACTCGGGCGAGGCGAGGTTGAGGTCCTTAATGATCTTCGTCGCATACACCATCGCCGGCACCGCGCCGCGCTGGTCGCCCGCGCCGCGGCCGAAGACGACGCCGTTCTCGACCTTGCCCTTGAATGGATCGTGCTTCCATTCCTGCGGGTTGCCGACGCCGACGGTATCGACGTGCGCATCGATCGCGATCAAGCGCGGGCCGGTGCCGACCTGCACGAGCAGGTTGCCCAGCCCGTCGATCCAGACCTTGTCGGCGGAGCCGAGCTTCTCGACTTCGTTCTTGATGCGGTTGATGACGTTTCGCTCGGTGCCGCTGTACCCCTCGATCGCGATGAGGTCGCGGAGGAAGCGGACCATGTCCTGTTCGTAGCTTTTGGCGGCGGCGACGATGGCTGAATAATCCATGCCGCAGAGGATAGAAAAAAAGCGGGCTAACTGCGAGTGACCCACGTGCCGGTCCTGCCGGCCAGCGCATCGGCGACGCGCTCGCAGCTCGTGATCAGAACTTGAGCGTCGCGCTTTTGCGCGTGCGAGAGGAAATCGACGGCGGCTTCCACCTTCGGGCCCATCGAGCCGGCGGGGAACTGGCCGGATGCGAGCCACTGTCTCATCTCACCCGCCGAGACGCGATCGAGCGAGCGCGCCGTCGGCTTGCCGTAGTCGATCTGCACCTGATCGACGTTGGTGAGGATCGCGAGCAGGTCCGCATCAAGCGCTGCGGCGAGGAGGGCGGTGGTGCGGTCCTTGTCGATGACGGCTTCGATGCCCTTGTACGTGCCGTCGGCACTTCGCGCGACGGGGATGCCACCGCCGCCCGCGGCGACGACGACGTGATTCGCGGCGACCAGCGATTGCAGCAGCGGCAGCTCGACGATCTCCCTGGGCAGCGGCGAGGGGACGACGCGGCGCCATCCGCCGCGCGCTTTGTCCTCGGCGATCTTCCACTTGTCATCGCGCACGTGCTTGTCGGCGGCTTCCTTCGACATGAAGGGGCCGACGGGTTTGTTGGGCGATGAGAAGGCCGGATCGTCTTGCTCAACCCGCACCGTCGTGACGAGCGTGCTGACGAGGCGCGGGGATTCTCTTCCTGCTAACTCGTTCATCAGGCACTGCGAGATCATGTATCCCATGCCGGCCTGCGTGTCGGCGACGGCGGTGTCGAGCGGGAGCGGGTAGACGTGATGCTGGGCGGCGATCTCCACGCGGCGCATCACCTGCCCGATCTGCGGGCCGTTGCCGTGCGTGAGGACGAGCCGGTGGCCGGCGAGGAGCAGGTCGGCCAGCGGTTTGATCGCGGCGCGGGTGGCCTCGTACTGGTCGGCGATGTTGCCTTCCTTGCCCGGCAGCGAGACGGCGTTCCCGCCGAGGGCGGCGACGATGAGCATGCAGGTACTTTATCGGCAGGAAAGGTCTGCGAACTGCTTCCCGGCACAAAGTGCCGGGCTTTCCGCCGCGCGGATCGCGGTAAGCTAGCGCGACGCGGGCTTTTTCGGCGGCGCGACGATCGCCTTGCCGGCGGGGGAGTCCTTCATCGGCAGCGTTGTCCGGCGGACGCCGTCGAACTTTTCCATCGCGCCGGCGACAGCCGGGGCGGTGGGGACCAGGCCGATCTCGCCGACGCCGCGGGCGCCGTAGCTGGTCTCGGGGTCGGGCTCTTCGATGAACATGAACTGCAGCTCCGGCATCTGGTGGGCGCGGAGCACGCCGATCGATTTGATCGTGTCGGTGACGATCTCGCTGTTCTCGACCACAAAATCTTCGGTGAGCGCGTAGCCCAGGCCCATGTGGATCGAGCCTTCCATCTGACCCTGCAGCAGCGTGGGGTTGATGACTTTGCCGACGTCGTGGGCGGCGACGACTCTCTTGAGCGAGCCGTCATCGTTGAGGATGACGACTTGCGTCGCGAAGCCGTAGGTCAGGTGGGTCTTGGGTTCATCGACTTTCGCGCCGAGCTTGACGGTGTAGTTGCAAACCCACTCGCCGCGGTATTCTTTTCCGATCAGGTCACTGAGCTTCTTCCCTGAATCGAGATCGGCTTTGAGCTTGCGCGCTGCGTCGATGACCGCGTTGCAACTGAGGACGGTTCCGCGCGATCCGGTCGTCTGACCGCAGTCGAGATCGACCGAGGTGTCGGTCGTCGCGGTGAAGCAGGTCGGAGGAAGACCGGTTTCTTCCACCGCGGTTTGGATCGTCACGGTGAAGAGGCCCTGGCCCATCTCGGTGTAGCCGGTTCGGATGCTCACCTTCCCGTCGCGCTCGACGCGCAACAGGGCTTTGCCCGGGTCGGGCATGCCGTTGCCGATGCCGACGTTCTTGATGCCGCAGGCAATCCCCGCGTACTTGGCGCTGCGATAGATGTCTTTGACCGCCAGCAGCGTCTTGTCGAGGCCGAAAGGTTTGTCGAGCTTCTGGCCCGTTGCGAAGCGGTCGCCGGGATGAAGGATGTTGCGCCAGCGGATTTCCCAGGCGTCGATGCCTACTTTGTCGGCCAGGCGGTTGAGGAGCTGCTCGACGGCGAAGGCGGACTGGTTGGCGCCGAAGCCGCGCATCGCGCCGCAAGGCGGGTTGTTGGTGTAGACGGCGAGCGCTTCGATGTCGATCGCCGGGACGCGATAGGGGCCGCAGGCGTGCCCGGCGGCGCGCTCGAGGACCTTCGCGCCGACGGATGCGTACGCGCCCTTGTCGCCGATGATGCGCGACCGCACCGCCGTGATCCGGCCGTCGGCGTCGCACGCCATCTTGATGTGCGCGCGAATCGCGTGTCGCTTGGGATGCAGCTTGAAACTCTCATCCCGCGTGAGCGTGCACTTGACGGGTTTGTCGACGATCGCGGCGGCCAGCGCCGTCTGGCCCTGGATCGACATGTCCTCTTTGCCGCCGAACGCGCCGCCATTCTGCACCAGTTCCGCGCTGACGCGCTCGAGGGGCCAGCCGAGCACCGATGCGACCTGTCGGCGGTCGTCGAACACGCCCTGGCCCTGCGAGAGGAAGTGCACGCCGTCGTCTTTCGGGTAGGCGATGCACGACTCGGGCTCGAGGAACATGTGCTCGATCCGCTGGGTCTGGAAGGTGTCTTCGACGACGTGGGCGGCGTTGGCGAACGCTTCGTCCGGATTGCCGCGCACGATCGCGGACTTCGAGAGCAGATTGCCCTTCGGGTGAATCTTCGGCGCATCGGGCTTGAGGGCATCATCCGTGTTCGTGATGGGCGTGCGCACTTCGTAATCGATCGCGATCTTCTCCGCCGCCTTGCGCGCGGTGCGCTGATCTTTGGCGACGACGATCGCGATGATGTCGCCGACGCAGCGCGTCTCTTCGCCGATCGCGACGAGGATCGGCCAGTCGTTAACGATCAGGCCGACGTGGCGGTTGCCGGGGACGTCGGCGGCGGTGATGACGCGCTCGACGCCTTCGATCGCCAGCGCGGGCGCCGGATCGATCGACTTCACCAGCGCGCGGGGGTGATCGCCGAAGCGCATCGCCGCGTAGACCTGCCCGGGCATGGTGATGTCGTCGATGTACTTGAAGTCGCCGAGCACCAGCTCGTGCCCGCGATAACGCGGCAGCGGGGTGCCGACGCGACCCGAGTGATCGAACTGCGGCTGACTTTCCCCGCGCCGGGTGGCGGCGAACTGCTCGATCGCGTCGATGATCTTCACGTAGCCGGTGCAGCGACACAGGTTGCCTCGGAGATCGAAAGCGATCTGTTCGCGGGACGGATTGGGGTTCTCCTGGCACGTCAGGTAACCGCGCATCGCCATCCCGGGGATGCAGAACCCGCACTGCACGCCGCCGCACGCGACGAAGCTGTCGGCCAAATTCTTTCGCGTTTCTTCCGGCAGGCCTTCGAGCGTCAGCAACTCTTTTCCGGCGACGCTCTGCGCTTTCATCGTGCACGACAGCCGCGGCTTGCCGTCGACCATCAGCATGCAGCACCCGCACGATGCCTGCGGCTCGCATCCATTCTTCAGCGACAGGCAAGAGAAATCCTCGCGCAGGACGCTCAGCAGCGAGCGATCGGGATCCGCATCCGCTTGAACCTGTTTGCCGTTCAGCCTGAAGGAAACGGACTTTGGCGCGGAGTCAGACGGTGGGGGTTGAACGGCGGCAATCGACATGGAATTCTCCTCTGGGATTCTACGAAATTGTGACGGCGTTGCACAATCGCGCTTGCGCCGCGAAACTGCCTGTCGCGCGCTATGGAACTCGTCCCCGCTCCCTTCGCCGACCTCGTCACCCGGCTCTATACCGAGCCCAGGGTGCAGGATTCGCTCTTCGAGCTGCCACGCAGGAAATGGTATGTGCCTCAGGCCACAGATCCGGATCTGAGCGTTCGCTTCCACGATTCCGTCGCCGGCAATGCATCCGGTCCGGCGGCGGGGCCGCACACGCAAATGGCGCAGAACCTCCTGCTCTCCTACGCGGCGGGCGGACGCATCCTCGAGCTCAAGACCGTGCAGGTGAACGACCGGCTCAAAATCCCCCGGCCGTGCATCGACATGGCGAACGTCGGCTACAACGTCGAGTGGTCGCAGGAGTTGCTCGTCGAGCAGTCGCTGCGCGAGTACGTCGCCGGCTCGATGCTGATCGAGATGTTCCGCCGCGATCCGCAACTCTGCGGTGACGCGTGCACTTCCGCGGCGGGCGAAGTGATCTACGACCTGAGCGTCGGCTATGACCTGGAAGGCATCCGCAGCGAGAAAGTACAGAGCTTCCTCGACGGCATGCACGATGCGCACAAGGTCGTCGAGCAGCTCTGGATGCAGATTCCGCCGCAGTTCAAGTTCGCGCGCGACCTGCATTACCCGACGCAGCTTTCCAACACGCTGACGCTGTCCACCTTCCACGGCTGCCCCGCGAATGAGATCGAGCGAATCTGCGAGTTCCTC
>JAICTV010000371.1 GCA_025936175.1 Phycisphaerae bacterium | reverse complement strand
CGGCGAGCTGATGATCGAACCGCCTATGCAGGAGAGGGAGGAGAAGGTCTGGCTGAAACCGTTCAGATCGAGCAGCCCGGAGTTGACCGTGAGCGCGGCGTTGCCGGCGCCGATCCCCGACGCGTTGCCGAGTCGCAGGGTTCCGCCGTTGACGGTGGTCGATCCGGTGTAGGCGTTGGCACCGGAGACCGTCTGCGTGCCGTTGCCGGTCTTGATCAGGTTGAGCGTTCCGCCGGCGTTGGTGATGGTGCCGGTGAAGGTTGCGCTGGCGTCGCCGTTGCCGACGGTAAGTGTCCTGGTGTTGGAGCGATTGTTGACGTTGCCCGCGCCGCTGAGGCCGTTGACGCTCAGGTTGTGGCCGTTCATCTCGAAGATGCCGCCGGTGTTGACGACGAGATTTCCTTTGCCCGCGCCGAAGGGAAGCGGGTTGTCGGAGTTGGTCATGAGCGTGCCGGCGTTGATCGTCGTGTCGCCGCTGTAGCTGCGCGCGACCGCCGGCGCGGTGAGGATCCAGCGGCCGGTGCCGTTTTTGACCAGCGACGTCTTGCCGCTGCTCGGATCGCCCAGGCTGAGATAGAGGTCATTGAGCGTGCTGGTGCCGGTGAGGGTGAGCGTGCGGTTTCCACTGCCGCTGGCGCTGATCGCGCCGGTGTTGAGGAAGCGCATCTGCCCCGCGGAGCCGGAGTCGAGCGTTCCGCCGGCGGCGGTGAGGGTGAAGAGACGATCGGTCGAGCTGCTCAACGTTCCGGCGTACTTGAGTGTGCCGCCGTTGAGGACGAGGTTGGCGGCGGCGGTGGACGCTGCGCCAAGATTCCCGGCGACGCCGCCGTTGTTGAGCGTCGCCACCGCGAGCGTGCCGGCCTGGACGGTTGTGACGCCGGTGTAGGTGTTGTTGCCGGCGAGCGTGACGGTGCCCGCGCCGATTTTCGTCAAGCCCCCCGCGCCGGAAACGACGCCGCTGATCGTGCCGTCAAAGCCGTTGCTGTCGATCGTTCCGCCCGACGCGGAGACCGCGATGGGGACGTTGACGTTGAGCGCGCCGACGGCTTTGAGCGTTCCGCCGGTCCAGTTCATCGATCCGCCGGCGGTCCAGTTGCCGGGCGCGCCGGCGCCCAGGACGAGTTGCGACAGCGCGAGCGTGCCGCCGCTGAAGTTGAGCGTGCCGGTGTAGTTCGTCGCGCCGGGCGAGTAGACGGTGTTGCCGAGCTGCACGTTCCACGCCTGCACGGCGCCGGCGGAGATGTTCAGCGTCGCGTTGTTCTGATCGCCGAGCGTAATGGTGTCGTAGACGCTGAGCGTTGCGCCGTTGACGGTGATGGTTTCTCCCGCGGCGGGTCCACCGCCGCCGACGGAAAGTTTCATAGCTGTCGCGGTGCCGGAAGAGACGGTGAGATTCCCGTTGCTCGCGCCGTTGCCGCGCACCTGCGCGTAATCCATGACGCCCGGCGCGACGCCGCCCGTCCAACTGCTCGCCGTCGACCAGCTTCCGCTGGCGCCGGCGCTGCTGCGCGTGTCATTCGTGCTGCCCAGCTCATTGACGTACTGCTCGATCATGTAATAGCCGAGCGGGTTGACCAGCAATGCATCGGATGGGTTGGCGGAGCTGAGGCCGTGGGCGGCTTCCCAGGTGTCGGCGATGCCGTCGTTGTCGGCGTCGAAACCCGCGGGCCGCGAGCCGGCGGCGGTGTTGCCCAGGCCGCCGTTGGCTAATCCTGTCGATGATGCGGAGCCGTACAGCCCGCCCGTCGGCCCCGAGGTGCCGACGCCCTTCCCCGGCGTGCCGGCGCCGAGCGTCTGCACCTGGCTGACGACCAGGTTATCGAGATCGTCGCGCGCGATGCTCGTCCCGGCGTGCGCGATGACGAAGTTGTAAGCGTCGCTCACGCTCAACGTCGGAAGGCCGGTGGTCGAGGAAAAATTCGGCGCGCCGACGATCGTGCCGGTCGTCGGCGCGATCGATGAGCCGTTGAACGCGCCGTCCTTGTTGGAGTCCTGCACGTTGCCGGTGGCGTAGAACGTGTCGCCGCTGGAGAGCTGGTAGAACGTGTTGCCGCTGGTCGCCGGACCGTAGATGAAGGCGTTGTTGACCAGGTCGTGCTTGAACGGCGTCGAGGTGTGCGTCGTGTACGACGCCTCGTTGTTGTAATCGACGTTGTTGACGAACTGCTCGTTGACCTTGGCGAGCGGATTGCGGTTGTGGCTGTTGACCCAGAGGTTTTTGCTCAAAGTGAAGCTGCCGAAGACCGCTTCAAGGTGAGCGCCGAACTGCTGGCCGATCGGGTCGGCGATCAGCGAGTTCTGGATGGTAACGGCGCGGGTGGCGCCGCTGACGTCCGTGACCGCGTCGATGTTATTCCACTTGGCAAACTCGATCGACGCGTGATCGATGATGGCCCGGTCGGTGTTGTAGAGGGAGATGCCGTCGTCGGTGTCCGGCGAGCCGTCGCCGGGCCGGAAACGCACGTAGCGGACGATGACGTTCGAGCGGTTGGCGAAGCTGACTCCCTGGTAGCCGTTGATCGAGATCCCGCCGCCGGGCGCCGTCTGGCCGGCGATG
>JAICTV010000184.1 GCA_025936175.1 Phycisphaerae bacterium | reverse complement strand
GGCGACACAAGTGTCGCCCCTACGAGATAGCGATGAACCTCCTGCAACTTGTCTTCAAGCAGATGCGCCAGCGCAGCCTCTCGACCTGGCTGACGCTGCTGTCCGTCCTGCTCGGCGTGAGCCTGGCGATCGCGATTATGGTCCTCCGCCGCGAGGGGCAAAGCCTCTTCGCGCAGACGGACTTCGGCTACGACATCCTCATCGGCCCGCCCAAGGGCTCGCCGCTCCAGCTCACGCTCAACACGGTCTATCACATGGACATAAGCCCCGGCGTGATCCCGTACCAGGTCTACGCCGACATGGCGCGCAAACAGCCGCCGCTCCCGGGGCATCCGGACTACCGCCCGTACGTGCGCATCGCGGTGCCGTTCATGGTCGGCGACAGTTATCGCGGCCGGCGGATCGTCGGAACTTCGCCGCAGATGTTCGGCTTCGACGACGAAGGCAAGCCGGTCGAAGGGCAGAAGTTCCAGTATCGCAAGGACCGCAGCTACGAGTTCGCGCAAGGCCGCGTGTTCGCGCCGCGGAAGTTTGAAGCGGTCATCGGCAGCGATGTCGCCGACACGCTCGGTCTGCACCTCTACGACGACAAACTCTCCGAGGACGAGAACGAGAAGAATGGTGGCGCGTTCCGCGCGACGCACGGCATGCCCGGCGCCAATCAAACTCCCGACATCCACAAGCCGCGCTGGCACGTCGTCGGCATCCTCAAGCCGACCCACACCGCCAACGACCGCGTCCTCTTCGTTCCCCACATCAGCCTCTACGCCATCGCCGAACATGAAGGCGGCATGATCGACCAGACGCTGCTCAAGGCGAACATCGACCCCTCCAAAATCCCGCCGGATCGCATCAATGAGGTGCTCCAGAAGCTCGGGGTCGACCCTAACAAGGTGCCGGAGTCGGTGAAGAAGAAGTTCAAGCTGCGGTCGGCAACGACGCAGCCTGCGGCGTCGTCGACGTCCGGCAAAGACGCGGGCGAGTTGATGCGCGATGCGAGCGTCACCGCCGCGCCGCAACAGGCGGAGCAGCCGGGCGAGGACGCCGATCCCTATCACCTCGACGCCCAAGGCAACATCGTCCCGGACCTGCCGGAAGAGGATTGGGAGATCTCCGCGATCCTCGTCCAATCGCGCGGCTATCCGCTGAGCGGCTTTCAGGCGCAGCAGCTCATGTACAACTTCAAGGTGATCGACGACCGCGCGACGGCGGTCAATCCGGCGAGCGTGATGCGCGAGTTCTTCAAGACGTTCCTCGCGCCCACGACGCAGGTGCTCCTGCTGATCTGCGCGTTCGTGATCGTGGTGGCGGCGGCCTCGATCATGACCAGCATCTACAACTCCGTCGCCGCGCGCTTGCGCGAGATCGCCATCCTCCGCGCGCTGGGCGCGACGCGGACGCGCATCCTCACGCTCATCTGCTGCGAAGCCGTCATCATCGGAGTCGTCGGCGGATTGCTCGGCTTCCTGGTCGGACACGCGCTGACCGCCATCGGCTCGATCTACATGGAACGCTCGATGGGCGAAACGATCCGCTGGGCGAGCGTCGGTCCCGAAGAGTGGGCGTATCTCGCCGGCGTCGTTGTGCTGGCCCTGCTCGCCGGTCTGGTGCCGGCGATGAAAGCGTATCGCGTTCCAGTCGCCACGAACCTGGTGGCGGGGTAGTGGGTATAATGATGAGCATGAAGCGAACGATGTCGGCGTTGGCTGCGATGATGCTGCTGAGCCTGATGGCCGCCGCGCCGACCACCCAGCCTGCCCCGTCGTCGCTTGAAGTCCGGGCGAACACAGCGTTTAACAACGGACAGTACGCGATCGCGCTTCCGCTCTATCAGAAGCTGCAGATGCAATACGAGGGGCAGGCCGACAAGCTGGGCCCGCTTGAGGAGAAGGTCAAAGTCTGCCAAACCGCCATCGAAAAAGCGACCGCCCAAGGCCAGGGCGCCGCTTCAGCCGCCGGTCCTGTTTCTCTGTCGGCGGAACGAAAACCTCACCCCGCCCCGAAACCCGGCGACGTTTTGGACATGCAGATTAAGGAGCTCGGCAACTTCGACTACGACGCCGACAAGGGCGGCAACATCCCCGCCGACGTCACCGCTCTCTCCGGCTCGACCATCAAGCTGCACGGGTTCATGATCCCGATCGACCAGGCGGAGAACATCACGCAGTTTGCCCTGGTTCCCAGCCTCTTCGCCTGCTGTTTCGGCCAGCCGCCGCAGATCCAGCACACGGTCGTCTGCAAGGCGCCCAAGGGAAAAGCCGTCGGCTATTATCCCGATGAGCTGGTTGTCGAAGGGAAGCTCAAGGTCGAAGAGAAGAAGGACGAAGGCTTCATCATCAGCATCTTTGAAGTGGATGTCAGCAGCGTGAAGCCGGCGGTGAAGTAATTCGTTGAGGTCTCAAACGTGTCCACGCCATCGCCCGCGATCAAGGTTCCTCTCTCCGAGCGGATCAACGTCCGCATGCTGGTCTTTATCGGCGTTCTGGCGCTGATCGTCGGCTATCCGGTCTACATCCTGATCGACGCGCAGGTGAGCGGCGGGATCAGGAACGTCGCCGGCGGATATAAGCAGGTCGACCTCAAGGCGATGAGCAGCTTCAACTTCGATCAGGCCAACGGAAACCTGAACGACATCCCGGAAAAATGGCGCGACCTCAACGGGCAGAAGGTCGTCCTGTACGGCGAGATGTGGCAGCCCTACTCGGCGAACAACGAAGTCGCGGGCTTTGACTTGTGCTACTCGATCGCCAAGTGCTGCTTCTCCGGCCCGCCGCAGGTCCAGCACTTCGTGCAGAGCAAGGTGACCAACGGCAAGAGCGTCGAAGCGTATGACGGGCTCGTGAAAGTCACCGGCACGCTGCGCGTGGACGTGAAGAAGGACAGGGAGGCGGGCAAGGTCGTCAGCGTCTACCAGCTCGATTGCGACTCCGTCGAGCCGGTGCGATGAAGCGCCTGGCGCCGCTGTTTCCGCTGCTTTTCCTCTGCCTCGCCGCGACCACCGCCAAAGTTGACCTTCGGCGCGTGCCCAACGGCGGCGTTGAGCCGCAGGTGGCGGTCGATTCCTCCGGCGTCGTTCACCTGATTTATTTCAAGGGCGATCCGAAAGCCGGCGACGTTTTCTACGATCGCTCGAGCGACGGCGGCGAGACGTTTTCATCGCCGATTCGCGTGAACAGTGAGCCTGGGAGTGCGTTGATCGTCGGATCCGTCCGCGGTCCGCAACTCGCGATCGGCCGCGACAATCGCGTTCACGTCATCTGGTCCGGCGCCGCCGGTGGAATGCCGCTGCTCTACTCGCGCCTCGCCGACGACGGGAAAAGCTTCGAGCCGCAGCGGGTACTTCTCAACAAAGGCCTCGACGGTGGCGCATCGATCGCGGCGGACGATGGCGGCAACGTCTACGTCGTCTACCACGCGCCCGCCGGCCACGAAGAAGGCGAGCAGCACCGCCGCGTGTTCATCGCTCGATCCACCGACGACGGCCAACATTTCGCGCCCGCCGCGACCGCGGACCTGCCGGAGATCGGCGCCTGCGCTTGCTGCGCGCTGCACGCCTTCCTCGCCCCCGGCGACGGCATGCTCCGCGTCGTCTACCGCTCGGCGGACCAGATGATCAACCGCGACATGTACCTGCTCTCGTTTGACGAGAAGCTCGATCACGCCGACGTCCGCCAACTCAGCCAGCTCAAGATCGGCAAGTGCGTGATGAGCACCGCATCGTCGTCGCTCTCGTTCATCGCGTGGGAAACCGGCAACGGCATGGCGACGACGGACACGGCGGAAAGGAATTCAAGCCCGCACACGTTCCGCGGCGGCGAAAGCATGAAGCATCCCGCCATCGCCGCAGCCGACGATCGCGTCCTTCTCGTCTGGACCGAAGGCACCGGCTGGAACAAAGGCGGCAAGCTGCGCTGCGAGGTCTTCGACCGCCGCGACGGCCATCGCATCGACGCATCGCATACGTACGCCGACGATCTCCCCGTCTGGGGCACGCCCGCCGCGTTCGCCCGGCCGGACGGATCGTTCGTCGTGCTGTACTGAGGCTTTGCTTCTTCTCGTAGCATGGCCGTCTCGGCCATGCCTTCTCTGTCCGCGAACAGGCATGGGCGAGACGCCCATGCTACGTTGAAGTCGTCTGCGTTTTTCTCCGTCGACTGGTCGCGGCCTCCTTCTTCGCATGTAATGATTTCATGACCGAGGCGCCTCTCGCGCTCGATCGCAAATCGTTCGCCGCGTGCGAGCGCCCCGTTGCCGGCGTCATTCTCGCCGTCATCCTGCTGACCTCCTTATTCATCAAGCTCAATCACCTCGGTCACCCATCGATCAAAGGCTTCGACGAATCGTTTCACGCGCTGGTCGCGAAGAACCTTCTCAAGCACCCGCTCACGCCGACGCTGATCGATCAGCCCTGCCTGCCCTACGACTACAAGGACTGGCAGAACAACCACGTCTGGCTGCACAAGCCGATCGTGCCGCTCTGGCAGATGGCGGCGTCGATGGCCATGTTCGGCGTAAATACGCTGGCGCTGCGGCTGCCGTCGGCGATCCTCTCGACCGCCGCCGTCTGGCTCACGTATGCGATCGCGCTGCGCCTGCTCGACCGCCGCGCCGCGCTCATCGCGGCCGCGCTTCATGCCTTCAACCCCTCGCTGACCTACCTCGTGCACGGCTACGTCTTCAGCGATCACGTGGATGTGGCGCTGCTGTTCTGGGTGGAGGTGTCGATCTACTGCCTCGTCCGCGCGATCGACTCTGCGTCGCCGACGTGGACGATCGCCGCGGGAATCGCGCAAGGCATCGCGTTCCTGTGCAAGAGCTACCCGGCCTTCGTGATTACCGGCATCGCGGTCGTCGCCGCGCTCCTGCCGCTCGTCGGCTTCACGACCGCGAAGCGGTTTCGCGGTCGACACGTGCTGATTCTGCTCGCCGCCACGATCGTCACGATCGCGCCGTGGACGATCTGGGGCTTCGTGCGCTTCCGCGCCGAGTTCGTCTGGGCCCCGCTGCAGATTTTCCGCCACCTCGACCATAACGTCGAAGGCTGGGCCGCGCCGTGGGACCGGCTGGTCTTCGACTACTCGCTGCGGATCTACCACGTTTTCTACCCCGCGGTGCTCGCGGCGGGCATCGTGCTCGCGCCGCGCGCGTGGCGCGAGCGGAACTTCAACCTCGCGATCATCTACGCGTGGGGCCTGGGCGTGCTGATCCCGCACGTTCTGGCGACGAGCAAGACGCCGACGGCGACGCTCATCGGCTGGCCGCCGTTTTTAATGCTGCTCGCCGCGCTGATCGTCCGCGCGATCGACGGCGACGTCTATTGCCTGGGCGCCTGGGCGGGCGCGACGGTCGCAGCCGTCGTCTACCGCGCCGGCATCTCCGCCAAAGGATGGGGCTATCCCGATGTCCCCGGCTTCGCGCGGATCATGCGGCAGAACATCTGGGTGGTCTGGCACATCGTCATCGCGCTCGCCGCCGCTGCGATGATCGCCGCCCTTCGTCCGCGGCGAAAAGCGCAGCTCGCCCTCATCGCTGTCGCAGCCTTCGCCAGCCTGTGGATGGAATATCGACTCGTCCGGCTCAGCATCGCCTCGACGTTGCCGAAGAAGGAGGAGCCGACCTTCGTCGACCTCGGCGACGCCGTCCGCACGCAGCTCCCGCCCAACGCCGTGCTGCTCTTCGAGATCCGCGCCAAGGCCGAGCACGTGATGGCGATGTTCTATGCCGATCGCACGATTTACCCGGTGACGAAGGAGTCGTGGCCGGCGATTGCGAAGCAGGTAGCGGCCAACGGAGGCATCCCGCTGCTCGTCACCGATCGCGATCTGGCGCTCCCGCCGGTCTTCGACCGCCCGCTCGACGGCTTGCGCGTATACGCCGTTGGCCAAACCGCAACGACGCGATAAAGGTATCTGACCATCTGACGATCCGTGATCTGATGAATGAAACGCAATGATCAGATGATCAGATCGTCAGATGATTAAATCACAACGGTGAATCTCCTCTTGATTGCATCTTCTCTCATCGCACAAGCCCCGGCGCCGGCCCTGCCGCCCGCTTCGGGCCCGTCGGCGGCGACGATCTTCTACGTCACGCTGCTGATCATCTTCCTCAGCGCGATCATTGGCGCCGTCGCGGCGAAGTGGTCGCGCGACAAGTGCCTTAAGCTTCTCGACGCCTACCACGTCACCCTCGAGCGCAGCCGCGGGCAGACGCTCGGCGGGCAGCTCAAAGTCTTCTCCGCCGGCATCGAAGTCGTCTACGACCATCCCTTCATCGATCCGCGCGGCCGGAAGAAAACCAGCTATCTGATCTACGGGCAGGAGATCGATCAGCACATGCTCGCGCTGCTGCGCTATCACGGCGAGATGAGCGACGCGCAGCAGAAGCAGCGCGATCAACAGATCCGCCGCACGTTCAATCCCGGCCCGCTGCGACGACTCTGGCGTGGCGTGAGGAACCTCGTCAACACGCTGCGGGATGCGTTCAACGCCACGATCGGCGCGGTCGTCACGCAATACCAGCGCGTCAACCCCGCCAGCGCCGCCATCCTCTCATCGCAAGGCAATTCCGTCGCGCAGATCGGGCAGACGCTGCTCGGGCGCTTCGCCAACGCGTACGAGCCACTGCTCGAGCAGTACATCGGCCAGGCGGTGATCCTCGACGTCGCGGATCCGATCAACCCGAACAACGCGACGGCGGAGTACACCGGGTATCTTGCGGAGTACACGCAGCAGTTCATCGCGGTGTTCAACGTGAAGCACCAGTGCTCCGACGCGTTCGCGGTGAGGCTGCCGGACGTGACCGAAGGCGCGCCGCTCCCGCCGCTTCCGATGCCCCCGCCGCCCGGCGCGCCCGCGCCGACCCTCCCGCCGCCCGAGCGCGTCGACCATGACATCGCCATCCGCATCGACGGCCTGCGCTTGAAGATCCAGAACACGAGCCACGAGCCGGTCGTCTTGCGGCGGCTGGAGCGAGAAGGTTTCGAGCCCGTGGCGTTGGGCGTGGTGGTGGCGCCCTCCGCGGCGTTCGACATCCCGGCGCGGGACGCCCGCGGCGGAAATCTGATCTGCGAGCCGATCCGCATGCTCGACATCGTCGCACCGAGACGCTTCGCGACCATTCGCCACGCTGGCGAGCTGGTCGAACGCCGCAGCTTCATCGACGAGCTGCATCTCGCGCAGCTTCCGCTCGTGCCGAAGTTGCTCAACAGTTTCCACGCGTCCGGTTCGGAACCCGACGACGAACAAGCGGCCGCGAGCAGTGACTAATCCTTCGCGAACTTTCAGTGCGCACTATCGAAGGCGGTTCGGTGGAAATTTTCTGAGATGGTGATCTTGTTATTCCCCAACGTGATGTCGATGCAGTTCGTCTGATTATTGCCGGCGCCGGCCCAGGGTGTGTGGAGCGGTCACCGGTCGCAGAGCCGACAAAATCCGAGTGCCGGCCAAGATGTTCATAACTTGTGCGATTTGATGAGTTTGTGTTTTCGAAATTGCGTCAAAACGTGATCTCGTATACAAAAAAATCGAAAAACGAGCTTGCATAATTTCATAAGCTCGATATCTTTCCGCCTCCTTCCACCCGACGCAGCGTCGGGCATCGGCGTTCCGGTCAGACCACCTAACGACATCTGAGGTTTTCCCGGAGGACACTGCGATGAACGCAGCGTTGACTGCTGAGCAGCCCCTGATGCGGGCGACTGACGTGCAACAGATTCTTCGTCTGGTCGGCGGCGCCGCCGAGCTTTGGTATCAGCCGAGCCTTCAACGGCAATTCACGCTCGACTCGCTTTGCACGCTGATGCGCGCCAGGGCGGGCGTGTGCTTCACGTGGGGCGACGTGATGGTCGGCGGCCCGACGCCGTGCAGCGACTTCACGTGCGTCGGACTCGACGCGTCGGGCACCGCGCTGTTTGAAGACTTCGCCAGGACGGGCACGCCGCGCGACCCCGTGATGGACGTCCTCGCCGCCGTGCAGGGCCGGACGATCACCTTCACGCGCCGCGAAGCCGTCGCCGATGCCGACTGGCACAAGTCGGATCACTTCAACCAGCTCCGCAACCCGCTGGGCCTGGGACCGTCGCTCTACATCAAGATCCACGCGCAGCTCATCGACCGCACGACGGTCGTGCTGCTGGCGCGCCCGACCGGCGCCGATGCCTTCAACGAGCGCGATGCGTACCTGGTCGATCTTTGCCTCAGCGAGATGGCCTGGCCCTTCACGCCGGACATGACCTACGTCGATCCCAGGGTCGAATCGCTCCAGCCGCGCCTCAAGAAGGTGATGAAGCTCCTGCTCGAGGGCGACAGCGAGAAGCAGGTCGCGCTCAAGCTCAAGCTCAGTCCGCACACGGTTCACGAGTACGTGAAGAACCTGTACTCGGAGCTGGGCGTGTGCAGCCGCGGCGAATTGCTTGCGCAGTGGGTCGGCAAAATCTAACCAGATCTTTCGCCTCCCCGATGTCATCGCGAGGTACTCCGAGGGATCTCGATCGCCAGCGGTGTCCGAGATCCCTCAGAGTACCTCGGGATGACAAACGTGCGATCGTCGCGTCATTCCATCCCCGTCACCGCTTCGTCGCCGGCGTCGGCCGGATTACGGCGACGTCCTTGAAGACGACCTCTTCGTTGTAGTACTCGTGCATATCGGTCGTGTTCAAAGCCGTCCGCTCGTCGGGGCGGAAGATGACGTCGACCTTGTCGGCGGCAAGCCCCTTGACCGATCCGCCGGTCCCCCAGCTTGTGCGGCTGTTCTTCTGAATGTAGATGCCGTTCACCGGCCACTCGCGCCCGTTCGCCGCGCGTAGGATCACTTTATACGCCAGCGGCACCGGCGGCTCGTGCAGCTCGATCGACATGTTCACGTATTCGTCGCCGTTGGGACGAAGCTCCAGCCGTCGGATCGAGATCGCCTTCTGCACCGCATCGCGCACGCCAGGATCGTCGATCGCCTTCACCGTCGGCGCGTCCGCCGGCACCAGCTTCCAGGTCGATTGCAGGTCGTACGTCTTCGACGCCAGCGCCGGCGGCAGGCCGTTGGTCCAGTGGTCATAAAAATCGACCTTGAGCCGCACGCGCAGCGTCTTTTCCCCGTCCGGCGCGGCGGCGAGGAGCTTGGGATCGAGCTTGATCTCGTGACCGATCGAGCCGCTCCCGTGCGCGCTGAACGTGCTTCCGTCGCGGCCGCGGAGCTGCGTGTTTTCGCTCGACACCAGGTCGCTGGGCAGCAGCGTAGTGTCGATCCATGCGTTGAAGCTGCTTCGTTCGCCGCAGCGAGCCGTCTGCTCGACGATCCGCGCGACGACATCATCGCCACGCCGCGTTTCCGGACGCGTGACCAGCGTGTACTGCATCATATTCGCGAAATACTTCTGCCACCTTTCCGGCGAAAGCCGGCCGCCTTTCTGCGCGGCTTCGATCAGATCGCCCCACTTCGTCAGCCACGTCGTCTTCAGATCCGCCTGCGCCGCCAGGCCTAGATCGCACAGCTCGTTCACCTGTTCCTTCGCCAGCGCGCCCGCGGTGACGCGGGCGAACATCTCGTCCAGCGCCGCATCGCGCGTGAGGGCATCGGAGCTTTTGCACTCGTGCAGCACGTACCACGCCGGCTCGTACTGCAGCCAGTTCACGTTGCCGCTCGCTCCCCAGACGATCATCCCGATGAGCAGGAGCGAAGGGAGGATCAGCAGTCCGCCGACGCCGGCGAGCACCGGTCTCCGCCGGCGCCGGCCGATCTGAATCGCGTCAGGATTCGCCAGCCCCGCGCCGCACTCCGAGCAGACCGTCGCCCCCTGCGGGCGGCCGAACAGATCAAATCCGCACGCCCGGCAGATCGGATGATCGTCAATCGCAAAGCCGCGCAGCCCGCGCACGAGCAGCATCAGCCCGATCAAGACGATCGGCAGGAACAAGAGGATCGGCCAGAGCGGCGTGGTCGGATGAAGGGACATTGGCTCGGCAGCTTAATCGAAGTCATTCGCGCCGGCGTTACAAAGTTCGCCCGTGATTCAACAATGCCTATCCTAAACGGCCGCGATGAGCGGTTCTTCGCACGATGCGATCCGTCAGGCGCTGGCGTTCCAGCAGGCGGGGAGGCTGCGCGAATCGGAGATCGTCTGCCGCCAGTTACTGGCGGCGAACCCGAAGGACCCCGATGCGCTCAACCTGCTCGGCGTGATCGCCGGACAAGTCGGCCAATACGCGGCGGCAGAGCAGCTCATCCGCCAGTCGCTCGCCGTCCGCTACGCGCCGCAGGCGCTGAACAACCTCGGGATCGTGCTGCGCTTTGCGGGACGAAAGGACGATGCGATCGCCGTGTATCGCGAGGCGCTCAAGCTCGACGCGGATGATCCGAAAATTCACGCCAACCTCGGCACGACCCTGCGCGAGCTGGGACGATACGACGAGGCGCTGTCGTCATTGCGGCGCTCGATCGAGTTGGACGCGAACGCGCCGCTGGCGCACACGCTTCTCGGCAACCTCTATCTCGACCTGCGGCGCACCGACGAGGCGATCGCTTCCTACGAGAGCGCGATCACGCTCGCCCCGAACTTCGCCGAGGGTTACAGCAATCTGGGCAACGGCTACGGCCAGGCCGGCCGCTACGCCGACGCGGTGGCGGCGTTCGAGAAGTGCATCGCGCTCAAGCCGGCGTGGCCCGATGCGTACGTCAACCTCAGCGACGCCCTGCGGCATCTCGGGCGGCTGGAAGAGTCGGTCAACGCCGCGCAGAAGGCATTGGAACTTCAGCCGCAGTCTGCCGCCTCGCGCGTCAACCTCGGCAACGCCCTGATCAGCCAGGGCCGCGTCGAGGAGGCGATCGCCGCATGGCGCCAAGCCGCCGAGCTGAATCCGCAATGGGGCGCCGCGGCGAGCAACGTGCTGCTGGCGCTGCACAACCGCGAGGAAGACCCCCACGTGCTCTTCGACGAGCACCGCCGCTGGGCCGAACGCTTCGTCCCGTGGCACGGGTTTTCAACCCGTGCGAATGATTCGCATGCGACCGCACCCGCACGGGTTGAGAACCCGTGCCACGATCACGACGTCCGTCAATGCAGACTCCGTATCGGTTACGTCTCCTCCGATCTTCGCCGACATCCCGTCGGAAGGTTCATGCTCCCGATCCTCGCGCATCACGACCGCGAGCGCTTCGAGGTCACCTGCTACAGCGGCGTCGGCAACGCCGACGAGATGACCGCGGCGCTGCGCTCGCACTGCGACGCGTGGCACGATGTCGCGTCGCTCTCGG
>JAICTV010000295.1 GCA_025936175.1 Phycisphaerae bacterium | reverse complement strand
GATGATCGCGCCGATAGCGCCCGCGCCGGCAAAGAGCATCGACTTTTGGATGATGAACCCCGTCAGCGCCGCAAGGACGACGACGATCGTTGCGGTTCCGTACCGCGCGAGCCCAAAGCCCCGCACGTTGTGCCGGGACAGCGCAACCGACATCGCGGCGAACAGCAGCGCGACGCTCGGGAGCGCGAATCGCATCTCCCCGTAGGGAGCGAGCGCGACGAACAGTGAGATTCCGATGATCGGACCGATCACGCACGTCCGCAGCAGCGGATCGCGCGCCAACGATCGCGCGGACAGTGCGACTGCGATAATGAGCGCAACGACCAATACGATCGCGAGCGTCGCGGGAATTCCATAGTACCCGTTGGTAAAAACGTCCCACACGCCGCGCGGTCTCGCGAGCAGCGCGCTGCGGGTCACGTGCAGCATCCCGTGGAACGGCCCGAAATCCGTCGGATAAAGCGGGTTTCCGGTCAGCCGCATGTTTCGCAAATACCACGGCCCTGCGAGCACGCCGGCGCACGCCCCCGCGATCGACAGCCGCCGCCACGTCCAGCCGCGGTGCAGCATCAGGATGAAGATCGGCACCGACAGCAGCACCGTGAACTTGGTGGCCAGCAGCAACCCGCCGGCGATCCCGAGCCGCCACGGTCCGAAGCGGCGCGCGAAGCGGTCGTGATGAAACGCGTCGATCGTGAGCAGGAAGAACGCGGCGGCGAAAAGGTCATCCTTCGCGAGGATCGTCTGGCTGGCGAACGGTCGCGAGAGCACGAGCGCCGCGGCGGCGAGCGCGGCGATCGCGACATCCGCCCCGAGGCGGCGACAGAGGTTCATCGTCACGATGAACAGCATCACCCACGGCCCGAACTGCACGAAACGCGCGAACACGTCCCCGCCCATCGGCGCCAGCAGCCAGGCGATGAAGGTCGAACCGGCGAGCGGGGAATAGCTGTTCGCCGGGTTGTAGAACCACGCCTCGTACATCCCGAGCCGGCCGGTCTGCAGCCATTGCACGGCGGCGGGAAGGTGATAGGTGATCGCGTCGTTGGAGAGGATCGGGAGGAAGCGCTGGTGCCAGGCGAGCGCGATCGCGTACGCGAGCGCGAAGGCGGCGGTGGCAATGGAGATCATGATCAACCGCGGCTGGATCGGCGTCGGCGTGAACTGCGGACGCGGCCGCCGCTTCCACGAACCGGCCAGCCCGATGATGCCGCTGCACACCAGCGCGACAGCGCCGATCGTCAGCGGATGCAGCGCGCGCACCATGCCGGGGATGCACACGCTTAGGTATTGAACGAGGTAATAAAGCAGGAATGCGTCGCCGATGGCGTCGAGGCGATCATCATTCATGCGCTTTGCAAAGCGCCACGACGCCCACAGCACCAGCGCGTTGAGCAGCACCGCGAACAGCAGCCGGAATTCTTCGCCGCTCAGCAGGCCCACGCGCCGATCATCTCCGCACCCGCGCGGCACAAACGCTCGCGCGAACGGCCACTATAGGCGGCGGCCGCGCTGCGGGAAGAGCGCGACTATTTCTGATCTTTCCAGGGGTCGACGATCGGCGTCGCGCCGCCGTTGACGAGCTGCACCGTCTGTCCCGTCTGCGTGTCGAGAACGTACGCGGACATCTGATCGTTCGTGTGAGAGGTGACGAGCTGGAACCGTCCGGCCGCCGACGGGTTCAGCGGGCTGGCCGCGCCGCCGAGGAACATCAGTCCGGAACCCAAGGCAATGCCCAGGACGATACTCGAGCCATGAAGTTTGCTAAGCATGATCAGTCCTTCCGTTGTGAAATAAAGGGTCACCTGTGCGACTTCGCGCCGCCGCCACCGCCGCCACCGCCGCCACCGCCGCCACCGCCGCCGCCGCTCTGCGACGGCGGAGAGTCGTGATGCTGATCGGAATCATGTGACGCCGCGGCCGGCGGGGGCGCGGGAGGCGGCGGCGGGGACGGGCGCGGCTCGTCGTGATGTTGCTGCTGTTGTTGCGGTTCATGCTGGCGCGGCGGCGCATCGTCGTGATGCTGCTGTTGCTGTTGCGGCTCGCGCTGGCGCGGCGGGGGATCGTCATGTTGTTGTCGCTGCGCCGGCTGTTCACGCGCCGGCGGCGGTTGCCGGGACGGCGAGGGACGATCCTGATCCTTCGGCCGCGCTTCCTCATGACGCTGCGGCGTCGGTTGATCGGCTGCCGCGCGATGGTTGTCCGCATCGCGATGATCGCGATCGGGCGGGCTCTTATGATCCTGATCGGTCCTGGCCGGCTTCGGATCGTCCGATGACTTCGTCGGCTTCGCATCGGACGGTTTGGGCGGATCCTGCCTGGCGGCGGTCGGCGGCGGCTTGGGCGCCGGTGTCGAGCTCTTCGAGGGAAGCGGACCGACGAACGCGCGCGGTTGTGACTGCAGTTGCGGCTGCGCGCCCGATCCGGCCGGCGAACGCGGTGTCGCCGGCGGAGGTGCGGCCGTCGCCGGCTCCTGCCGCGGGTGCTGCTCATGCTCGCGATCCCAGCTTCCACGCGGGCCGCGGTTGTCATCCTCTACCGACTGGCGTGAACGATCCACGACGGCGATGTCTCCGCCCGAGGCGACGATCGCGTTCCCGCCGCCAACCCGCGAATGATCGTGATCGCCGTCGCGATTGTGGTGGTGATCGCTGTCGCGATCATGGTCGTGATCATGGTCCTGGAAATCGTGCCGGCGATGATCCGCATCCGCCCATTCGCTGCGATGACGACGCAGCACCGCGACGGCCCAGTCGCAGCGGCTGCGGTACCATTGCTGTCGTTCGCGCAGCCGGGTGATTTCGGCCTGGCAAGTCGTGATCTCGTACCAGCTCGAATCGGAGGCGGTGCCGTAGGACGTGTAGTCGCTCTGCGCCTGCGTGAGCTGAGCCTGATCGGCGGCGATCTCCGCCTGCAGTTGCGCGATCTCCGTTTCGGCCGCCGTGCGCCGCGCGTCGGCGGCGTTGACGTCCTGCGCGATCGACGCGATTTGCATCTGCGCATCCGACACTGCGGCCAGCAGCGTCTTGTACTGCTCGTCGTCAGCCAGGTCCTTGTTGAAGCGATCGACCAGCGCCTGTCGCGCCGCCGTCGCCGCGTCCAGCCGCTGCTTTGTCGCGATCACCTCCGCATCCGTCGCGAGGTACTGCTGCACGAAGCGCGACAGATCGTTCTTCGCGTCCATCCATCCCTGGCTCGCGGCAGCGAGGACGGTCGGATTCATCGGCGTCGCATCCCGCGCGCTGACGACTTCCTGCGCGAGATCGTCCACTCCCTCGTAAAGCTCGGCGTACGTCGCCGTCCCGCGCAGCCATAACATGGCGGCGGCGGTGGCGTCGCTATAGCTCTGTCCCGCCGTCTGCAACTGGCCTTGCGCGGCGACGAACGCGGGACTCGATTCGAACGTCGCGACGGCGTCCTTGCGATATTGATCCGCGGCGGTGGACGCTTCATCGAGATGTTTCTTGGCGGCGTCATACGCCCCGCGTCGTTCCGCCGACTCCGCGGCGGCTAATTGCGCATCGCGCTGGGCGGCGTCGAGGTTTCCCTGGGTGATCGCCATCGTGCCGGATGAAGCGGTGACCTGCTGCGCCGCGCTGCCGTATGCGAGCTGCGCGCTCGCCCGCCGCGCTTCGGCGGCGGCGAGATTCGCCTGCGCCTGATCGAGCGCCCAGTTGGTGCGATCCAGATCCGCCTGCGCATCGTCGAACTGACGCTGCGCCAGATCGACGTCGTCGGTCGGATCCGCGTGAGCATTCTGGCAGGCTGGCCCGGTCAGGAGAACGGCGAGGACGAGGCAAAGAAGTGTCGGCTGTCGCATAAGCGCGCCCCTTGTCGAATTGTTGGTCAACCCAACAGACAGATGAGGCGGGCAAATGGTTAGCTCTTCTAACTAATTTCCGAAATCGTGTGGATTTGGGCCGATTCGGTGGCTTATCAGTACGCCCGGACCAGCCGCGCGCGGGGGTAGGCGCTGAGGACGATGTCCTCGTGCCGCAAGCCCGCTTCGCTGCGGATCTCGCTGCACCACTGACAAAGCCCGACGCCGTGCCCGTTGCCGTGGCCGTCCACGAAGCGGATTGTCTCGTTCGTCGGGTCGCACACCACTTTGCAGAAGCTGCTCAGCAGCCGCGCGGGTTCGTCCTTGCTCGTGCCGGCGTTGACCGCGTTGCGCAGCTCTTCGCCGGTGAGACTGAATCGGCTGCCGTTGGTGTCGGTGACGACGAAGCGGATCGGGCGGTTAAAGCGATTGACGAGCTGGATCTCGAGCTTGGAGACCTTGGCCATGTCTCTCTCCGCGCGGCCGCGGCGTCTGCCGTAGTCGCGCAGTCTGCGGGTCAGCTCGTCCTTGGAGATCTCGACCGGGCCCCAGTTGTAGTTGTTTGCCGCGCTGCACAGGCCGTGCAGGTTCTGATCGCTCAGCGGGACCTGATACGCTTCGCCGAACGCGTCGGCGGCGCTTTGCGTGACGCCGCCGCAGCAGGCGCTGAAGTAGGTTTTGAAGATCCGCTCGTGATTGAGCTGGCCGTACGCGACGACGACGCCGGTGGTGTCATCGACCGCCGCGCGGCTCTTCTCACTCTCGTCCTGACAGCCGCCATAGACCTGACTGCGCTGATCGGGATAGACGTCCCACTGCCGCCTGAGTCCCGCGGTCCGCGCTTCGTAAAGCGCGTAGGTGCGCGCGACGATCGCCTGCGCCTTGTACGCTTCCTCGCCCCAGCTCTTGAGCAACTCGCGCGGGACGACGCTCTTGACGTAGCCGTCGATGTCCACGTCGTTGACGACGTCGAAGGTATTCCCGCCGGCGGGGATGAAGCGGAATCGCCCGCGGTAGGTGCGGCCGTTGATGCTGACGGTTCCGTCGTCCGCCTGCCACATCGTGAGGACGCCGCCGCCGGGGATTGGCACGCCGCCGATCAGCCAGCGGTTGTCTTTCAATGTCAGCGCGACGTCCGACGTGCCGGGGAGATTGACGCGCAGCGCCTGTTTTTCGCTGAACGCGCGGACGGTGGGGGCGAGCGCGGCGCGGATCGCGACGTTGTCGCGCGCGACGAGCAGGCGGACGCGCACGATCGGCGTCGACGCGGACGGCGGCGAAGGTTTATGTCGTGGAGCGCACGCCAGCGGCGAGATCACGAGCAGCATCCCTGCCGCCATGACCGCGACGAGCGTCGCCCAGCGCCCGATTCTTCCCATTCGGCGTCCCTGCCGAAATCAGTCCGCAGCGTGCAGTCGGCAGTGTGCAGTAAAGACGTTCGTCACTGCCCGCTGCGCACCGCCCGCTGCCGGCTGATTCACTCCTCAAGCTTCCGCAGTCCCAGCCCGAAGCTGGCCATCTGCTGCTTGATCTCGTTCAGGCTCGTCTGCCCGAAGTTCTTGCACCCCAGCAGCTCCGCCTCGGTGCGGCTGCCCAGCTCTGCCAGGGTGTTGATGTTCAAACGCTGAAGCGCCTTGCGGCTGCGAACCGACAGCTCGAGATCCGCGACCGACTTGCCGAGCACTTCCGGCGCGACGTTGTCCGCGACGACCGGAGCCGAGCGCGTAAACGCCGGCTTCTCACCGCCCTCGGCCGCCTGGCCGAGACGCAGACCCTTGCTCGCCAGCAGCGCCTTGATCTCGTTCAGGCTCGTCTCGCCGAAGTTCTTGTAGCTCAGCAGCTCCTGCTCCGTTGTACGCAGCAGATCGCCTAGGGTGCGGAGATTCATCTTCTTCAGGCAGTTTCGGCTGCGAACGGAGAGCTCGAAAT
>JAICTV010000285.1 GCA_025936175.1 Phycisphaerae bacterium | reverse complement strand
GTGCCCGCAAACTAGCGCGCCGCACGCCGCCCCCCCCCACCGTTCCCGTCCGCCCCGTCCCCCCCGTCCGCATCGATCTGCACTGTCACAGCGACGCCTCCAACAAGGCGGCGGAGGTGGTGCTCAACGCCATCCACTGCCCCGAGTGCTACAGCGATCCATTGGAAGTCCACGCGCAGGCGAAGCGGCGCGGGATGGACTTCGTCACCATCACCGATCACGACACGATCGACGGCGTGGTCTCGCTCGCGGCGAAGAAGGATGACGTGCTGGTGGGCGAGGAGGTGACGTGCTGGTTCCCGGAGGATCAGTGCAAGCTGCACCTGCTGGTCTTCGGGATCGATCGCGCGCAGCACGATGCGCTGCGGGCGCGGGCGGAGGACATTTACCGGGTCGCCGAGTACGTGGAATCCAGCCGCATCGCGCACGCGGTGGCGCATCCGATCTACCGGCAGAACGACAAGCTGGAGCGCTGGCACGTCGAGCGGCTCATCCTGCTGTTCAAAGGCTTCGAGTGCCTCAACGGCGCGCACAGCCCGCTGCACCGCGAGGCGTTCGAGCCGGTGCTCGATCGGTTGAATCTCGAGCAGATCAAACGGCTCAGTGAGACGCACGGGCTCGCGCCGCGCTGGCCGGAGCCGTGGGTGAAGGCGCGCACGGGCGGGAGCGATGATCACGGCTTGTTGAACATCGGGCGGACGTGGACGGAGTTTCCCGCCGAGGTGCGGTCGATCGGGCAGGTGCTGGATTGCCTGCGCGGCGGCATGTGCTCGCCGGGCGGCGAAGCCGGATCGAGCGCGAAGCTCGCGCACACGTTCTACGGGATCGCCGTCCGCTACTACAGCCGGCACATCATGGCGCCGGAGGCGAAGCCGAATCTCACGACGTCGCTGTTGCAGACGATCGTCGGGGAAAAACCCGCGCCGTCGAAGGCGAGCATCGCCAAGGCGGTGGTGAAGGCGAAGGTGCGGAAGATCAAGCAGCGTGTCCTCGCGCCCTTCGTCGGCATCAAGCCTGCCGAGACGGAGCATACGGCGGTGCTCAAACGGTTGTTCGTCGAGTCGCTCAATCGGCGGGTCAACGAGTACCCGCAGCTTCGCGACGCGCTGGGCAAGGGCCTGCCGCCGCTGGGCGAGCACGCGGCGATGTTCGATTTTGTTTCGAAGATCAACCACGACATCAGCGACGGGCTCGCCGCCGCCATTTCGAAATCGATCGATGATGCCAGCTTTACGGGGCTGTTCGACGCGATCGCGGCGATCCTCGCTCAGCAGTTCGTGCTCTCGCCCTACTACTTTTCGGTCTTCCATCAGAACAAGGAGCGGCACCTCCTGCGGCAGATCACCGCGCAGCACACGCCCAAGCGCGCCGAGACACTCAAGGTCGCGCTGTTCACGGACACGTTTGATGAAGTGAATGGGGTCGGACGGTTTCTGCGGGACATGGCGCAGCAGGCGCGGGCGCTGGGACGGCAGTTGACGATTCATACGAGCGCGCCCGCGCTGCACGGCGCGGGGACTGCAGTCCCGGGGCTTTGTGAGATTCGCAAGAATTTCGCGCCGCTGCTTTCGACGCCGCTGCCCTACTACGAGGAGATCATCCTCAATCTCCCGCCCGTGCTGGACGTGCTGGAGTGGTCGGATCGGCAGCAGTTCGACGTCGTGCACGTCTCGACGCCGGGGCCGATGGGGTTGTGCGGGTGGCTGGTCGCCAAGATGCTGCGCGTGCCGCTGCTGTGCACGTATCACACGGACTTTCCCGCGTACGTCGATAAGCTGACCCGCGATCATCGCGTCACCAACGGCACCGCCGCTTACATGCGGTGGTTTTATTCGCAGGCGACCGCCGTCTTCTCGCGCTCCAAGGCCTATCGATTCAACTTGCGCGACCTGGGCGTGGCGGAAGAGAAGATTTGTCAGATCCGGCCGGCGGTGGACACGCGGCGGTTCAACCCGTCGCATCGCGATCCGAACCTGTGGATGAAGCGCGGTGTGAAGGAGCCGCGCCGATTGCTCTACGCGGGCCGCGTCAGCGTGGAGAAAAATCTGCCGATGCTCGTCGAGGCGTTTCGGCAGATCTGCGCGAAGCGGAGGGATGTGGCGCTGGTCATCGCCGGCGACGGCCCTTACCGCGCAGCGATGGCGAAGGAGCTGTCCCATTTGCCGGCGCACTTCCTCGGCAATCAGGACGATCAGCAGCTCGCGGCGCTCTACGCGTCCAGCGACCTGTTCGTCTTCCCCTCGCGCACCGACACGCTCGGGCAGGTGGTGATGGAGGCGCAGGCCAGCGGGCTGCCGGCGATCGTCACCGCGGACGGGGGACCGAAGGAGTCGGTCGAGGACGGCAAGAGCGGGATGGTCATTCCCGCGGCGAACGATCCGGCGCGGTGGGCGAACGTGATCGAGTCGCTGTTGGATGATGAGCCGCGGCGACAGCGCATGGCGCACGCGGCGGCGCAGCGATCCGCGCGGCATCAGCTGTCCGACACCTTCGAACCGTTCTGGGCCGCCCATCTTGCGGCGTGCGAGCAGGCATCGGCGCCGACGCCGTCGATTCCTCCGCCAAATCCCCGCGTGAGTGTGGAAATATCGCGGGATGTTATAAGCCACAATCCCGGTGCTTTGGAGCCGGACATCTCGTAAGATAAGAGCGTCATGAAGCTCGTCTGCGTGCTGACGGCGTTGATGCTGACGTTGGCCGCGATCGGTCGCCGCGCGGTCGGGGGCGAAGTTTCCGCACCCTCGATTACCGAGCCGAAAGCGGCGTCGCCCACCGTCGCCCCCGCGCCCGCCGCGACGACGCCATCGACATTCCCTTCCTTCGCACCAACCGTTCCCGCGCCTTCTGCGCGCACCGGAGCGCCGACGCCCGCCGCGGTCATCGTCTTCAAAGGTGAAGTCGATGATTACTCGCGGGATGCGCTCTTCAAGCGTTTCGATCAGGCCAAGGCCGCGGGCGCCAAAGTCATCATCCTCAAGCTGAACACGCCCGGCGGCCTGGTTTCGGCGGGGCTGGACATCTCCGCCTTCCTGCGCAAGCAGAAGGACGTGCACGTCGTCGCGTATGTCAACCGCTACGCGCTTTCGGCCGGGATCATGATCGGGCTGGCGTGCGATGAATTGGTCATGGAGCCGGAGACGAAGGTGGGCGATTCGGCGCCGATCGCGATCAGCTCCAGCGGCGATCTGCAGTCGCTCGGCGAGACCGAGCGCGCCAAGATGGAGAGCCCCATCCTCGCCGACTTCTACGCGTCATCGGTCCGCAACGGCTACGACCCGCTGCTCACCAGCTCGATGGTGACGATGAACCGCGTCGTTCACTACGTGCAGAGCGCCAAAGGCGAGAAGAAGTTCGTCGATGAGAAGGGATATCAGGACCTGATCGAGGACGGCTGGAAGCCGGTCGAGGGCGTGCCGGATCCGGTGGACCGGGCCGATTCGCTGCTGACGCTCAACGCGGACGTCGCGGAAAAAGTCGGCATCTCCAAGGGCACGTTCACCTCGCCCGATGCGCTGGCGGCGGCGCGGAACTACACGATCGTCAGCACCTTCGCGCCGGACAGCGGGGACAAGTTCATCGGCTGGCTCGGCAGCGACTGGATCCGCGGCATCCTCATCGTCGTGCTGCTCCAAGCGCTCTACATGGCCTTCAGCCATCCGGGCCACGGATGGATCGAGGCGATCGCGCTGGTGACGCTGGGATTGCTCGTCGGCGTGCCGCTGCTCACCGGCATGGCGACGTGGTGGGAAGTGGTCGCGATCTTCGTCGGCCTGTTCCTGCTGGCGCTGGAGATCTTCGTCATCCCCGGCTTCGGCGTGACGGGCATCGTCGGCCTGCTGCTGTTCTTCGGCGGACTGGTGCTGACCTTCGTTGGCACGGAGCCGAGCCTGCCCGGCGGCGTGATGCCGGGGCTGCCCGCGATGCGCGGGACCTGGATCAACCTCCAGCACGGCCTGTTCATCGTCACCGGCGGCCTGGCGTGCTCGCTGTTCCTCTGGTTCTGGCTCAATCGCTATCTGCCCAAGATGCCGTACTTCAACAAGCTGATCCTCACGACGGTGACGGGCGACCTGAGCGCGCCGACGGGGCCGATTGTGATCGCGCCACCGGAGTCGGGACCGGCGATCGGCGACGCGGGCGTCGCCGTGAGCGAGCTCAAACCCGGCGGGTCGGTCAAGTTCATCACCGACAGTTATCCCGACGGGCGCATCGCGGCGGTGATCAGCGAGAGCGGGTGGCTCCCCGCCGGAACTCCGGTGACCGTTCGCGAAGTCGCGGGAAATCGCGTGATCGTCCGACGTCAGACGTGACGGCGGTACGGAGAGCCTGTCACCCCGAGGTACTCCGAAGGATCTCGGATACCGGCTGCGTCCGAGATCCCTCGCAGCGCCTCGGGATGACCATGCAGCGCGCAACGGCGCGGAAGCCGGGAAAAGCATGTACGAAGGTTACGGACTAGCCGCGCTGCTCCTGGCGATCGGGGTGATCCTGTTCGTCGCCGAGCTGATCCTCCCCACGCACGGACTTTTGGGCGTCGTCGGCGGCTGCACGATGCTCGCATCCGTGTTCGTCGCGCTGAAGCAGAACGCGTGGGTTGGCCTGGCGCTGCTGTGCGTCTGCGCCGCGGCGACGCCGCTGGTGTGGATGGCGTTCGTGAAGATCTGGCCGCGGACGCCGATCGGGCGGCGGCTGGTGCTGCCGGAGATGGCGCCCCCGCCGCCGAGCGCGCCGGTGCGGGTCGGACAGGCCGGCGTCGCGGTCAGCGAGCTTCGCCCGATGGGCATGTGCGAGTTCGACGACGGGACGCGCATCGAATCCTACAGCGAGCACGGGATCATTCCGGCGGGAACGACGATCAAGGTGATCGCGCTGGTGAACAACCGGCCGACGGTGCGGGTAGCATGAGCGACGCAAAGGGGCACAACGTGATTCACCTGCTGGGGCAATCCAAAGATCATTTGAACGCGCTGCAAGCGGGCATCGCGATCGTTTTTGATCGTCCTGCTCGTCCTCTTCGCGGTCCTGTTCCAGTTCCTCGGCCTGTACGTCCGCGCCTTGGTCAGCGGTGTGCAAATCAGCATGCTCGAGCTGATCGGGATGCGACTGCGCAAGGTAAACGCGATCGAGATCGTCAACGCGCGCATCATGACCGGCCGCGAGAGCCTGGGCGTGACGACCGCAGAGATGGAATCGCACGTCCTGGCCGGCGGCGACCTCCAGCAGGTCGTCACCGCAATGATCGCTGCGAAGAAGCTCGGCAAGAAAATCCCGTGGAAGCTCGCAGCCTCCATCGATCTGGCGGGGCGCGACATCGTGCAGTATGTACAGTCCGGGGCGTGGCAACGGGGACAGGATTGGAAGACGGCGCCGATGCGGCCGAATCGTCACACGACGGCGGCGGGCGCGGCGCTGATGGGAAGCTAAATCGAAAGGATCATCATGTTCTTGCTCGCTGACGAAACGGTCACCGGCACGTGGAGCCCGATCGCGGTCGGCATCACGATCTTCGTCCTCATCATCCTGCTGGTGGTGTTCGGGCTGCTCTTTCAGTTCGTCGGCCTCTACATCCGCGCGCTGGTCAGCGGCGCCCGTGTCGGGCTGCTCGACCTGGTCGGCATGCGGCTGCGGAAGGTGAACGCGATCGCGATCGTCAACTCGCGCATTCAGGCGAGCCGCGCGGGCATCAACGTCTCCACGCCGGAGATGGAATCGCACGTCCTCGCCGGCGGCGACGTGCAGCGCGTCATCAACGCGATGATCGCCGCGATCAAGGCCAACATCGATCTGCCGTGGAAGACGGCGACCGCGATCGACTTGGCCGGCCGCGACATCCTCGACGCCGTGCAGACTTCGGTGAATCCCAAGGTCATCGACGTCCCGAACCCGAACTTCGGCCAGCCGACGATCGACGGCGTGGCGAAGGACGGCATTCAGCTCCGCGTCAAGGCACGCGTCACCGT
>JAICTV010000113.1 GCA_025936175.1 Phycisphaerae bacterium | reverse complement strand
TCTTCCAGGACAACGGCAGCGGGATGCACGTGCACTTCTCGCTGTGGAAGGGGAACAAGCCGCTCTTCGCGGGGAACAAGTACGCGGGTCTCTCGGACATGGGTCTCTATGCGATCGGCGGGATCTTGAAACACGCGCGGTCGCTGTGCGCGTTCACCAACCCGACGACCAACAGCTACAAGCGGCTCGTGCCCGGCTACGAAGCGCCGGTCAACCTCGTCTACAGCAGTCGCAATCGCTCCGCGGCGATCCGCATCCCGATGTATTCCGATCGGCCGCAGACCAAGCGATTGGAGTTCCGCTGCCCGGATTCATCGTGCAATCCCTACCTCGCGTTCAGCGCGATCACGATGGCGGCGATTGATGGGATCGAAAACAAGATTCATCCCGGCGATCCGATGGACAAGGACATCTATCACCTGACGGCCGATGAGTACGAGAAGATCGGCTCGGCGCCGGCGTCGCTCGAGGAGGCGCTCGATGAGCTGGAGAAGGACCACGACTACCTGCTCAAGGGCAACGTCTTTACGGCGGACGTGATTCACTACTGGGTGAAGTACAAGCGCGAGAACGAGGCGGATGCGATCCGCATCCGGCCGCATCCGTTCGAGTTCTGCATGTATTTTGACATCTGATAGGAGAGTGCGTTCGCCGCAGCCTGGCATGCTGACGTATTCGGAAGGATCGGGGTGCGGGGGCCAGATCCTTCGGAGTACCTCAGGATGACATCGCTCTTGCCCGCCGCCTGTTCGCGACGCGCCCCAGCGGAGGGTGACAGGAAGAGGGTGTGAGGAAGAGGGTGTGAGGAAGAGGGTGACAGGCACCCTATACACAGAAGCTTGTGACGTCAGCACTTATCAATACCGGGGGGGGGTCATCGATAGTGCGGTAGGAATTCGCTTTCGGCGTCGAACATCTCCATCGTCATCTGCCGGATCTGGCGCGGCGTGAGGATCGCCGCGGTGAGCGGGTCGAGCATCAGCGCGTGGGCGGCGGCTTCTTTGCTCTTCTCGATGCACGCGGTCGCGGCCAGATCGAAATAGGCCATGTTGCTGTGGCAGATGTGGGCCATCTGCGGCGGGAGGGCGCCGTAGCGCGTCGGGTTGACACCGTTGCGGTCGATCATGCAGGCGACTTCGACGCAGCCGTCGCCGGGAAGGTTCGTGATGAGCTGACCGCCCGCGATACCCCCGCGTCCGGCGCTATTCATCACGTTGCCGTGGATGCGGAAGGGCGAATCCTTCTCGCGCGCTTCGATGATCCAACTGGCGTATTCCCAGCTCCGCTCGAGCTTGATCTGCTCTTCGCCGCGGACCATTTTGGATCGCTTCTCGTCGGCGTTCCTGCGCCACGTGGGCCAGTTGGTGGCGTAGAAGCGGCTGCCGCCGTGATAGCCCAGGCGAAGCAGCTTTCGGCCGGCTTCGCTCTTGCGGTAGTAGGGGAGGTACTCGCTGAGATGGCCGGAGCTTTCGGTGATGAACGCGCCGAAGTTCACGCACATGTCTTTGCGGACCAGATCTTCGAACCTGTACTTCTTCTCGACGGTCGCTCCGGTCCATGGCGTGTCATTCGAATTGTCGTGCGACGCGAGTCCCGCGTCGGCTTCCTTGATTCCCTCCTCGATCTCGCGGCGGAACTTGTCGTACAGCACGCTCGTGTAGAGATCGCGGCCGCGATGAGCGAGCTTGGTGAACCAGGCGAGGTGATTGACGCCCGCGCACTCCCACTCCATCTCCTCGTACGGCACTTCCGCATAGGTCGCGAGCAGATGACTCGTCCCCTGCACGCTGTGACACAGCCCGACGACCGGCACCTCCGGCACCGCGCGGCCGGCGCCGAGGCAGAGCATGCTCATCGGGTTGGTGTAGTTGAGCATGATCGCCGCCGGGCAGAGATCGCGCATGTCGCGGAGGATGTCGAGGAACGCCGGCACCGTGCGGAGGCCTTTGAACAATCCGCCCGGGCCGAGCGTGTCGCCGATGCACTGATCGATGCCGTACTTGAGCGGAATATCGTTATCGAGCGCGACGCACGCGGTGCCGGAGACTTCGACGCAGCAGACGGCGTAATCCGTTCCCGGCAGAAGCTCTTTCCGATCCGTCGAGGAGCGCACGCTCCAGCCGTCCGATCGTCCGGCGTCGCGAATGAGCTTGGCGATCACCTGATGCATCATGCCGAGTCGATCCGCGTCGATGTCGCAGAGGCGAAACTCGCCGCGGTCGGCGCCGGGCGTGAGCAGCACATCGCGGCAGAGGGTCGGACAAAAACCGGAGCCGGCGCCGAGGAACGTGATGTGGATCGGGCGCGTGATCTTCCCGCGCAGGCCCTGCTGCGAATCCGCCGCCCGGGTGTGGGCGGCGTGGCCTTGCTGCGCTTCATCGACGGCTTTGGGTGCGGCGGTGGTTGTCATGTCGGTTGACCTTCAGATTAACGACGGCCCGTCCGATCGTGCAACGGCGGGCGGATCGGTCTTATCATATGCCGCATGACGCTCGATGAAGCTCGCGGTTGCATGCACGAATGGGTCTCCAGTCCCGCGCTGCGCACGCACATGGAATGCGTCGCCGCGTGCACGGGACGCTACGCGGATCAGCTTGAGCCGGATCAGAAGGAGCGCTGGCAAACCTGCGGGCTGCTGCACGACCTCGACTGGGAGAAGCATCCGAATCATGCCGAGCATCCTTTCGTCGCCGTCAAATTCCTTCGCGCGAAGGGCATTGACGAGGAGATCCTCACCGCGATCCTCGGCCACGCCGAGTACAGCGGCACGCCGCGCACGACGCCGATGGCGAAGGTCCTTTTCGCGGTCGATGAGCTGGCCGGCTTCATCGTCGCGTGCTGCAAGGTGCGCCCCGACGGCATCGCGAGCCTCGAGCCCAGGAGCGTGAAGAAGAAGCTCAAGGCGAAGGAGTTCGCGGCGGCCGTGAGCCGCGACGATATCGCCAAGGGCATCGCGGAGCTGGGCGTCGAGGAGACGCAACATATTCAGACCTGCATCGACGCAATTCGCGCCGACAAAGATCGTCTGGGCGTTTAGTCTCATCGGTTCGGTCATGGCCTTCCGCCTCCCTTCCAACATCTGCCAGCGCATTCGCGGCGGCGCGAGCCTCGGGTTCGACTGCGACGACGGCGGCAACGTCGTCGGCGGCGCGTTCGACACCGGGTGGGGGGGCGGGACGCCTTATCCGCCGCCCGGGTATCTGCCGTGGAACCGCCTCGAGGTCGGCAACGGCGACACGTACGGGTTTTACTGGCCGATCGGTCGCGAGGCGGAGCCGCCGCTCGTCTGCACGCTCATGCACGATTCGTTCGAGATCTATCCGCTCGCCACGTCGCTCGAATCCGCCGCCCGGCTGCACGTCGCATCGGGGATGGAGTGCGATGAGTGGATCGAGCTGGCGGATGAACTTCACGTTCGCACCGACGACTGCCACCCGGCGGACGTGGACGTCGAAGGTGGCGAAGGCGACGGCGTCCCGTACTGGGGCGTCCGCCGCGCCGATGAGCTGCTCGCGCTGGACCCGCGCTCGCCGTCGCTGTTGCTCCGTCATGCCATCGAGCGGATCGCGACCGCGCCGCCGGATTTTGACGCGGCGGAGGCGACGATCCGCCAGGCGCTCGAGGTGCTGCCGGAGTACACCAGCGCGTGGTGGTCGCTGCTGCAGCTTCGCCGTCGTCGCAAGGCTTCGCCGGCGCTGCTGTTCGAGGCGGTGATCGGCTGCCTGACATGCCCGCTCGCCTTCGGTCACTCCGATCGCGCCAAGTGCCTGCGCTGGCTGCGGCAGTTCGACTCGGCCGCCAACGCGGACGACGTCGCGCACGATCCGCTCTGGCAGCGGCGCGAGCGCTTCCGCGCCGAGCCGGAGGAGGACGACTTCGCGGCGTACGCCGAGGCGATCGAGGCGTATCACGCGCTGGGGATGAGCGTGCGGGCGGTGCAACTGCGGGTGGTTTGCGGCGAGCTGATGGCGCAGCAGACGACGTCGTTTCTGGAGCACGCGAAGTTCACCTGGCGCGGGTTCTGGGAGCAGCTTCGGGACGACCTGATCCGGGCCGGACTCGACGCGCGGCTGGAAGCGATCAGCAAGTCGCCCGACTGACCGAGGGTCGCGCGCCGCCGTGCGCCGTTGGGTTCGTTTTGTAATCCGTGATGAGCGCAGAACCATCGAAAACCGCGTTCTGAGCGCGCCAGAGCGGTTTTTCGTCGGCTTCGTTTGGGTTCGTTTTTCGCCGCGGCCAGGTGCACTGACGCCGTCGCGCGCCGCGATGCGCCATCGGGTTCGATTTGCGCATCGGGGTCGCGGCGCGGGGTTTGAACCCCTGCAGATAGCCCGGACGGGTTGCAAACCCGTGCCACGGGCGAGGTCGCGGTTCGATGTCATGGCGCAGTCTCTCCCCACATATCCCGCGCGATTGCACGAATGTGATCACGAAACTGCAATTCCGATCTGAAATTTCAGATTTCAGATTTCAAACCTTAGATTCCGCCGCGGAGGGCTGTCTTAGGGATCAGCTTTTCCGCGTCGGCGGGTGCGAGGAGGAAGGCGAGGCGGTCGCGATGGAAGGCACGGATGAGCGGTGCGGAAGGCGGAAACCCCGGCGTGGGTGACCACGTCGGCGGCGCGACGTTGCCCGCCGCTCCCGCCGGTCCCGCGGCTCGCATGATCGGGCGATTGCCGCGCAGTTCGCCGACTTCCTGATCGCTCAGCTCGCGCGACGGGAGCCAGGGGAGCAGATCGCGGCCGCGGATCTCGATCGATCGATCGGGGCCGGGATCGTTCCACGGGCCGATCGTGGTGCGCCGCAGCGCGTCCAGGTGCGCGCCGCAGCCGAGCGCGCGGCCGAGATCGCGCGCCAGCGAGCGCACGTAATACCCGCCGCGCGTGACGAGGCGCACGCGACTGGCGCGCGGCAGATCGTGGTCGAGCCACGCCGCCTCGTGCAGGTAGACGCGCGTCGGCGGCAGCTCGAACGTTTCGCCGCGATGCGCTTTCACGTAAGCGCGCTCGCCGGCGATGCGCTTGTTGCTCGTCGTCGGCGGGATCTGATCATTCCAGCCGATGAACGGCTTCATCGCCGCCTCGATTTGATCGGGCGACAGCGTCGACGCGTCGCCTTCGAACATGACGCGCCCGAGCGGATCGCCGTTGTCGGTCTCGACGCCCCAGCGGATCATCGTCTCGTACGCCTTGGGCACATCGTGCAGGTGATCGAAGAGTTTGGTCGCTTCGCCGACGAGCAGGAGCAGCAGTCCGCTGGCGAACGGATCGAGCGCTCCGCCGTGGCAGACTTTCAGGCGCGGCTGCATCGCGGCGCGGACGAGGGAGAAGCTCGTCACGCCGGGGGGCTTGTGCAGGAGATGAATGCCGGGAGTGATGGCGCGGGCGCCGCCGGCTGAAGCGGTGATCACGTGAGCGAGCTTTCCAGGTCCGCCACGAAGTTCTCGACGTCCGGCGGCAAAGGAACGCGTCGGACGATTGCCGGCCACAGGTCGAGCGGCGGTTGATTGACAAGCGAGGCGCTGAGGCGGACTTCCTGAAGGTCGTCGTGCAGGTATTGGCGTCGGCCGCAGTGCAGTGCGACGCACGATACGCGAATTCCCGGCCGGCAGTCTTTCCAGTGACATGTGCGGCCGAGGTAGCGGCCGGTTTCGTCTGCGAGGAAGACGTCGGCGCCGTGGTTGAACGATTGCGCGCGACCCTTGAGCCTGCGTCCGCGCGCGGCGAGGGAAGCCAGGTCCGTGTCGTCGGCGATCCGCACGAGCAGGTCCACGTCCTTGGGATTGCGCTTGTCCGTGAGCAGCGACCCGATCATCGAGATTCGCCGCACGCCGGCGATCTCGCGCGCCGCGAGGACGAACTCCTTCGCCGCCTTGAGCAGCTCGTCGCGGGTCGAATTGTTGAGCGTGTGCATGGGGGCTCCGGCGCGGGACGGCTCGGGCATTCGCGCGCGATCACTTTACAATGCCGGCGTCGTGCCTCGAACCTCGATGAAAGAAATTCTCCGCCGGCTGCGGCGCGCCTACGGGCGGCGGACGTGGAAGTGCTGGGGCAGGGGCGTCGAGGTGCTCGTCGGTACGATCCTGTCGCAGAACACGAGCAACAAGAACAGCGCCGCCGGCTACCGCATCCTGCGGCGGACGTTTGCGACGTGGTCGAAGGTGATGAACGCTGACGTGAATGACGTCGAGCGCGCCATCCGCATCAGCGGCCTGTCGCGGCAGAAGGCGCCGCGCATCTTGGCGATCCTGCGGCAGATCAAATCGGATCGTGGCAAACTCGATCTCCAGTTCCTCCACGATCTCGACGAGCAGCGGGCGTACGAGTACCTGACGAATTTCAAAGGCGTCGGCCCGAAGACGGCGAACTGCGTGCTGCTCTTCGCATTCAAGAAGCCGGTCTTCCCGGTCGACACGCACATTCACCGCATCGCCCGGCGGCTGAAGCTGATTCCGCCGAAGGCGACGGCAGAGCAGGCGCACGAACTGCTCAAGCCGATGATCCCGCCGGCGGACCGCTACGAGATGCACGTGCTGCTGATCGCGCACGGACGCAAGACCTGTCGCGCGATCAATCCGAAGTGCGACGAGTGCGTGCTGCTCGATGTGTGCGCCTACGGGCGGCACAAGCTGACACACAATGAATGACAGGTCGCGCGCTGACATCTCATGCGGCTTTCGCGCAATGAAAGTTGTCACCTCACGCCACCGCGCGTAACCTCGCCCAACGCGAAAGCAAGGAGGTCTCGTGGCGGACGTGTCGGTGGCGGATGCACTCGGCGGGAAGGCGGGGGAAGGACAGCAGGTCACGATCAAGGGATGGGTGCGCACGCGGCGCGACAGCAAGGGCGGGTTCTCGTTCATCTCCGTGAACGACGGGTCGTGCTTCGATTCGATCCAGGCGGTCGCGCCCAGCACGCTGGCCAACTACGCGAGCGACGTGCAGAAGATCACGACCGGGTGCTCGGTCATCATCACCGGAAAGCTGGTCAAGTCGCAGGGCAAGGGGCAGGCGTTTGAGATCCAGGCGGACGAGGTGACGGTCGTGGGTTGGGTGGAGAACCCGGATCAATATCCGATCCAGCCCAAGCCGCACACGATGGAGTTTTTGCGGGAAGTGGCGCACCTTCGGCCGCGCACGAACACCTTCGGCGCGATCACGCGCGTGCGGCACAGCCTCTCGATGGCGATCCACCGCTTCTTCCACGAGAACGGTTTCTTCTGGGTACACACGCCGATCATCTCGACCTCGGATGCGGAAGGCGCGGGGGCGATGTTCCGCGTCAGCACGCTCGATCTGCAGAACCTGCCGCGCACGCCGGAGGGGAAGGTGGACTTCGCGCAGGATTTCTTCGCGAAGGAGGCGAGCCTCACCGTCTCCGGGCAGCTCAACGTCGAGACCTACTGCATGGCGATGAGCAAGGTGTACACCTTCGGGCCGACGTTCCGGGCGGAATGGAGTTTTACGCCGCGGCACCTGGCGGAGTTCTGGATGATCGAGCCGGAGATCGCCTTCGCGGATCTCAAGGCCGATGCGGATCTGGCCGAGGCGTTCTTGAAATACATCCTCCGCGCGCTGCTCAACGAGCGCGGGGACGACATGAAGTTCTTCGCCGAGCGCATCGACAAGGAGTGCGTGACGCGGCTGGAGAAGTTCGTCGATTCGAGCTTCGAGCGCATCACCTACACCGACGCGATCGCCGCGCTGGAAAAGAGCCAGCGCGGGGGAAAGAAGTTCGAGTTCCCCGTCAAGTGGGGGATGGACCTGCAATCCGAGCACGAGCGCTGGCTCACCGAAGAGCACATCCGGCGCCCGGTGGTCGTGATGAACTACCCGAAGGAGATCAAGGCCTTCTACATGCGCATGAACGACGACGGCAAGACGGTCGCCGCGATGGACGTGCTGGCCCCCGGCATCGGCGAGATCATCGGCGGGTCGCAGCGAGAGGAGCGGCTCGACGTGCTCGATCGGCGGATGGACGAGATGAAGCTGAACGGGCAGGGGGGGTACAACTGGTATCGCGATCTGCGCCGCTACGGCACCGTCCCGCACGCGGGGTTTGGTCTCGGTTTCGAGCGCACGATCATGTACGCGACGGGGATGCAGAACGTGCGGGATGTCATTCCGTTCCCGCGCGTGCCCAGGCACGCGGAGTTCTGAACGCCGCGGGTGTCGGGTGTCGGGTATCGGGTATCGGGTATCGGGTATCGGGTATCGGGTATCGGGTTTGGCCTTTCACACCCGACACCCGACACCCGACACCCGCGATTTTCCCCCTTCCCGGCGGAGCGGGAATCCGTGGAGTAATGGAAGCACAATGACCGGACGACCTTCACAAGTCCCCGCCATTCGCGTCGCGGATCCCGTCGATTCGCTGCGCTTCATGTTCGCGGTCGGGATCGAGTGCTCCTGCCCGGTCATCGAAGGCAACGTCCGCGTCGATCAGCTCCGCGACACCGGGCACTACGAGATGTGGAAGACGGATTTGAAGCTCGTGCGCGAGCTGGGGCTGCGCTACCTGCGCTACGGGCCGCCGATCTACCGCATCTGGACGGAGCGCGGCAAGTACGACTGGTCGCAGCTCGACCCGATCATGTCGGAGATGCGGCGGCTGGGGATCGTGCCGGTGATCGACCTGCTGCACTTCGGCCTGCCGGACTGGCTGGTGGATTTCCAGAACCCGGAGTGGCCCGAGCGCTTCGCCGAGTACGCGCACGCGTTCGCCGAGCGCTACCCGTGGGTGCGCTACTTCACGCCGGTGAACGAGATTTACGTCACCGCGCTGTTCAGCGCCGCCTTCGGGTGGTGGAACGAGCGCTTGATGTCGGATGCCGGCTTCGTCACTAACGTCAAGCACTGCGTGAAGGGCTCGCTGCTGGCGATGAAGGCGATCCTCGACCTGCGCCCGGATGCCATCTTCATCTACAGCGAATCGACCGAGTACGTCCACCCCGGCTCGCCGGACCTGGTGACGCAGGCGCACTTCATGAACGAGCGGCGCTTCCTGTCGCTCGATCTGCTCTTCGGCCACGACATCAGCGCGACGATGTACAAGTACATCCTGGGCAACGGCATCACCGCCGAGGAATACAACTGGTTCATGCAGCAGCGCGCCCTCAAGACGCACTGCATCATGGGGACCGATTACTACATCACCAACGAGCACATCTTGAAGCCTGATGGACGCAGCATCGGCGCCGGCGACGTCTACGGCTACTACGTCATCACGCGGCAGTACTTCGACCGCTACCGCCTGCCGGTGATGCACACCGAGACCAACCGCACCTCCCAGTTCGCCGTCGAGTGGCTGTGGAAGGAGTGGATGAATCTCCTGCGACTGCGCGAGGACGGCGTGCCGATCATCGGCTTCACCTGGTTCGGTTTAGTTGACATGAAGGACTGGGACACCGCGCTGACGAAGCTGCGCGGGACGGTCAACACGGTGGGGCTCTACACGCTGCAGCGCAAAGCGCGCAAGGTCGCCAAGGAATACCGCCGGCTGGTGGAGGAGTATTCGCACCTGCCGATCAGCAGCACGAAGTTCCCGATACTCACTGCATGATTCTTCGTTATCCGGACGTGCGCGGATCGACGGGGGTGCCGTAACGTCCGGATAAACCAATGCTACGATGAGCGTAGACCCCTCGACGGTGGGCTTCGATCCTCCGGAGATTGGCGTTTGACCTGCTGCGCTAGTGGTGGATCGTGCGACGGCGACATTCGACCGCGCGATGGCGAACGTCGAGCCTTCGATGCTGGCTGCCGATCCTTCGATGTTGTCCCTAGACCCTCTTGGGAATCGCGCAGCAGCCGCGAAACGAGGAAGAAAGGCGAGAGGAGAGACCGCATCAGGCCCCAAGCGGTTTCTCCTCACGACGACGAGTACGTCGTCGACGCCTTCCTTCCTCGTGCTCCATCCATCCACTCTCCTCATCCACTTCCCCCATTCATGCCCCCGGATCGCGTTAAGATGCGCTTGTGTTCCGACGGATGCTGATGCTCGTAAAGGTTCTGTCGCTGCTGCTCTGTCTCGGCACGATTACGCTCTGGGTCACGAGCTACACGTGGGGCGTCTACGCCGGGTGGCGTTCCGCATGGCAACGCGGCGATGACTATCACGTCCTCGGCGTTGCGACGTGCACCGGCATGGGCGGCATTCTCCTCGGAGCTGACAGTCGGACCGACCGCAATTGTTCGCCGGACCGCATGAAACGACTTCAGCGCTCGAATCCGCCCGGGCACCGCTTTCGCGCGGAGGGCCAGCCGCCCGGGATGTACGTTGGAAGGACCGTGAGCAGAAAGAGCATCTGGAACCGGCTGGGATTTAACTGTGAGTATGGCGATGATCACAAGGAGTACGAGTTGCTCAGGCGGATCACTCACGAGCACGGACCGGATGCCAACGACGTCGCAGGCTTTCAGGGCTACATCGCGTTCCCGGCATGGATTCCCGCGACGGCGTTCGCGGTGTTGCCCGGCATCGCGGTGATGCGACGGCTGCACCGAACGCGCGCGAGGAAAGAGGCGCTCTGCCCTTCATGCGGCTATGATCTGCGCGCGACGCCGGAGCGATGTCCGGAATGCGGAAAGGAAGTCGCGCCACGGGGGGGCATGAATGGGGGAAGTGGATGAGGAGAGTGGAGATGAGGAGCCCGAGGAGAAGAGGCGAGAGGAGAAACTCGCTTGGGGCCGGATGCGGTCTCTCCTCTCGCCTCTTTTCCTCGGATTGCAGACCCATCGAAGACGCCGAAGATCAAGTCATGCGCGACTCAAGCTTCAGCCAATCCCATTCCACCAGCTTGAGCTTTCCTTCGGTCGTCAGCTCGTAGTTCGCCCCCAGCGGCAGCGGGGCGTAGCGGGGGCCGTGGCCGACGCCCAAACCCTGCGCGATCGGGATGCCGGTGCGCTGGGCGATCGGCTGGAAGATGTGCTCGAAGGCCTCGGCTTGCTCGAAGACTTTTCGCAGCGGCTTCTTCTCGCCGCTCGTCGCGTTGGCGAGGCACTGGTTGTTCTCGTCGTGACAGTTGGTGAAGTCGCCCAGGACGATCGCGGCGGCGCCGTCGAGGAGGCCGGACTGCTCGATCTGCACCATCATGCGGTCGATCCGGTAGTAGGCTTCGTCGACGTCTTCGAGGAAGAGGAGTTTGCCGCGCGCGGGTTCGATCCAGGGGGTTCCGGCTAAGGCTGCCCACAGGGACAGGTTTCCTCCGATCAATTCCGCTCGGATCGAGTGCTTGGGTGGGGCGGTCATCCACGTCAGCGCCGTTCTTTCCCACGGCGCGGCCGCGGGCTTGGCGCGGACGAAGTCCGTGATCGCGCTCCACTCGGCGGGGTCGAGCTTCGCGAAGTTGGACGCCGCGGGCATGGGGGCGTGGAGGGTGCTCCAGTTCCAGCGCGTGCGCGCGAACTGGTGGAGGACGGTGACGTCGCTGTATCCCACGAGGAGCTTCTTCGCCCCCCCTTGCGGCACGCCGCGCTCGCGCGTGAGGCGTTCGAGGATCGGCAGCAATCGTCCCGCGCCGTATCCGCCGCGCGCGGCCCAGAGGACCCGCACGCGCGGATCGTTCGCCAGTTCGTAAATAGCGCCGGCACGCTCCTCGTCGCTGCCGGGGAACATGAAGTGATGTTTCGAGACCTGTTCGTGGACGATCGGATCGAAACCATTGGCGCGCAGGTGCGCGACGCCGGCGTCGAACTCGATCGGCGGGACGATGCTGGAGGCGGCGAAGATGGCGATATGCATGCAGATCGTATTGATTATTGCGTATTGATTAACACGGCACGTCACGTGTCCGTCGTCAATCAATAATCAATAATCAATACCTCCTTTCTCAACCGTACATCAGCTTTACAAGGTAGATCGACGCCAGGATCGCCGATCCTTCGGCACACAACCCCGCCAGCACGGCGTGGCGGACTTTGGTGACGTTGACGGAGCCGAAGTAGACGGCGATGACGTAGAAGGTCGTCTCGCTGGAGCCGAAGATCACCGCCGCCATCTTCACGTAGGGGGAGTCGAGGCCGTACTGCTTGATCATGTCCGCCAGCACGCCGATCGAGCCGGCGCTGGTGAGCGGGCGGGTGATGGCCATCGGGAGGATTTCCGGCGGGATGCCGAAGACGTTGAGCAGCGGGCGCAGGCCTTCGACGAGGAACTGCATCGCGCCCGAGGCGCGGAACATCGCCATCGCCGCGAGGATGCCGACCATGTAGGGGATGATGCGGACGACCAGAGAAAAGCCTTCCTTGGCGCCTTCGACGAACGATTCGTAGACCGGCACACGCTTGATCACGCCGTAGAGGGGGAAGCCGACCAGCACCGCGACGATGACGAAGGTGCTGAGGACCTGGATGGAGTCTTTAATGGTTTCCATCGCCGGCCTCCGGGTTGGTCGGTCGCGCCACATCGGCGGCCGCTTGCGGCGGGGCATTTGCGTTTTGGTCGTCCGCGTCGTTCGCTGTCGCGAACTACCCCGCCGTCAACGGCGGGCTTTGTGCGTCGGCGCGCGCGCGATTCGGGTCGGTTGCGCGATAGCCGGACAGTCTGCCGAAGAGGACCGCGGCGATGACGCCCATCATCAGGCCGAATCCGCTCGCCAGCCAGATCGGCATGAGCAGCTCGTTGGTCGCCCGCAAGCCCATGATCGCGATGACCAGCACCGGCGGGAGGAGCTGGATGCTGGAGGCGTGCATCGCCAGCAGCATCACCATCGCGTTGGTCGCGGTGTCCTTGCTGGGGTTGAGCGTTTGCAGCTCCTCCATCGCCTTGAGTCCCATCGGCGTGGCGGCGTTGCCCATGCCGAGGATGTTGGCGGTGAGGTTGAGCGCCATGAATCCCATCGCCGGGTGATCGGGCGGGACCTCGGGAAAGAGCGGCTTGAGGATCGGGCGGACCATGCGGTTGAAGATGGCGATCAGGCCCGCCTGCTCGCCGATGCGCGTCAGGCCGAGCCACAGGGCGATCACGCCGATCAGCGGCAGGGCGAGGTTCATGACCGCCAGCTTCGCCGCGTCCATCGCGGCCTTGGCGATGTCGGCGACGGTCTGGAAGCGGACGGGCTGGAAGCGAAGGGCGGGCGCGCCGGCGACGGAGACCACTTCGGCGGCAAGCCGGCGATCGTCATCGGGAGTGGTCGCGTCTCGAATCCGCGCCAGCGGCTGCGGCAAGGCGGCGTCGGCGGGGAAACGGATCTCGGCTCCCTTTGCCGTCTTGCTCATCGTCGCCGCGTAAGTCGCCGCGGGCGTCTCGGTGGTCTTGTAAAACTCGTGATATTTGGCCGGATCGATGACGACGTGCACCGCCTTCGAATCGTTCCCGTCGTCATGCGTGATCGTCACCGGCAGCGCCTGGCCGTTGCGATAGGTATCGTTTTTGATGTCCTTCAAATCCCGGACCCCCGCGAAGACCAGGCTGAAGACGATCAGCCCCGCCCAGATGTAGTTGAGCATGGGCGGTGATGTTAACGAGAGCGGCGTTTGCGTGTACTGTAGGACGCCCAGGGCCAACAGAAAGGACATCCCGGCACATGCGCGCATCCCGTCGAATCGGCGCCGTACTCACCGCTCTCGCACTTCTTGTTTCAACCGGCTGCAGTCATCAGAAAGGAAACGCCAAGGTCGCGCAGAAGCTCGACCGCAAGGGCGACGAGATCGTCGTCGCCGGGCAGCTCTTCCACACCGGCGCGCCGGTGGTGACGTGGATGGACCCGGGCGGATACGACGCGTATCGCACGGAGCGGCGATTCGCGCCGTGGGAGAAGTCGTCGTACAACGCGACGACGCAGGAAGTCAAAGACATCGACTCGCCGGCGCGCTACAACATCCGCTACACGCCGACCACCCGGCCGTACGGATCGCCCGGCAAACAGCTCACGCCGGAGCAGCTCGAGCAGGTGCGCGGCGGCGGCTGGCCGCTGTCGCTCGTGCAGGACAAGGTGGACCAGTTCGTCTACCACTTCGACGTCTGCGGCACCTCGCGTCAGTGCTTCAACATCCTGCACGATCACCGCGGTCTCTCGGTCCACTTCATGCTGGACGTGGACGGCACGATCTACCAGACGCTCGATGTGAAGGAGCGCGCGTGGCACGCGACGACCTCGAACAACCGGAGCGTCGGGATCGAAATCGCCAACATCGGCTGCTATCCGGTCAACAACGACAAGACGCTCGATGAGTGGTACCGCAAGGACCCCAACGGCCTGACGCGCATGGTCCTGCCGGCGTGGATGAACAGCACGTGGATCCGCACGCCCAACTTCATCGCCCGGCCGGCGCGCAACGAGCCGATCGTCGGGGAGATTCAGGGTCGGATGTACAAGATGTACGACCTCACGCCGCAGCAGTACGACTCGCTGATCAAGCTGACGGCGACGCTGTGCACGGTGCTGCCGAAGATCACGCCGGATTATCCGCGCGATGAGTACGGCAACCTGATCACGCACGCGCTGTCGAAGGAGACGCTGGAGAACTATCACGGCTTGCTGGGGCACTATCACGTGCAGACCAACAAGCAGGACCCGGGGCCGGCGTTTCAATGGGACAAGCTGACCAACGGCGCGCGCAAGCTCATGGGCCTCAAGCCGCTGCCCAACGGAGACATTATCAACAACCCGAAGACGCTCGCCAAAAAGTAGCATGGCCGTCTCGGCCATGCCGTTGTCTGCTCGGAAATCGTGAAGGCATGGGCGAGACGCCCATGCTACGGAAGGGATTGCGCCTTGAAATCGAAGCTGTTCGCGCTACTCGGCGCGTCGTTGTTGATCGTTGGCTGTCAGTTCCCCGGCACGCATCCGTATCCGGCGGTGACGTACACGTATGAGGAGCAGTCATCGCCCAAGCCGCAGCAGATTTACGTGGCGGCGATCGATCTGACGGATCCGAACGTGACGGTGCGCGTTTCGCGCGGCGGCCCGGACCCGGACGGCGACGGCAAATGGCAGACGATGCTCATGCCGCCGACCAAGGTCGCAGAGCGCGAGGGGTTCGACATCGTCATCAACGGGGATTTCTTCGCGCATCTGAGCGGCAAAGATGCCGAAGGGGCGGCGGCGCTGAAGGAGTTTCAGGGCGGGACGCCGGCGATGGTGATCGGGCCGGCGGTGACAGCCGGCAAATCGTGGACGGCGACGACGCGACCGTCGCCGAGCCTGATCATCGATCGTGAAGGTCATCCGCGCATCGAGAAGGTGCAGGACCCGCCGCCGAGCGACGCGCGGGAGTTGATCGCCGGGCATGATGTGCTGGTGAAGGGCGGGAAGAACGTCGCGCCGCCGGGGTCGAAGCCGGGCTTTGCGCGCGGGCCGCATCCGCGGACTGCCGTTGGACTCGCCGACGGCGGGAAGACGCTTCTGCTGGTCGTCGTCGATGGTCGCAAAAAGGGCGAAGCGATCGGCATGAGCCTGCAGGAACTCGCCGATGTCATGATCAAGTATCACGCCGAAGACGCGATCAACCTCGACGGCGGCGGGAGCAGCGTGATCGCGATTCGCAATCCGAACACGGGGAAGATGCGGATTCTGAATCACCCCAGCGACGGCAGGGAGCGATCGGTCGCAAACGTATTGGGCGTGCGACTGCACCCGTAGGGGCGATGCCTGCATCGCCGGCATGTTTCTCCGCCGAAGAGGGCGACGCAGGAAGTCGCCCTTACAAACGCAACCGAAGTTCATGCAGCCCGCGGAAGGTGATGCCTTTTCGCCACTTCAGTTTGCCGCCGGCGAGCTTGAGGTTCGGAAAGCGCGCGACCAGCGAGCCGATCGCGATCTGCGCTTCCATCCGCGCCAGCGCCGCGCCGAGGCAGAAGTGGATGCCGCTGCCGAAGGAGAGGTGGCGGTTGTCCGCTCGGCGGATGTCGAGCTGTTCGGGATTCGCAAACACGGCCGGATCGCGGTTCGCCGCACCCAGCGCCGCCAGCACCAATTCGCCGCGCCGGATCGATCGGCCGCCGAGCTCCATATCCTGTGCGGCGACGCGCGTGAACCACTGCACCGGCGGATCGAAGCGGAGCAGCTCTTCGACGGCGGATTCGATCAGCGCCGGCTCCCGTCGGAGCAGGTCGAGCTGCCCCGGATGCTCAAGCAGCGCCAGCACGCCGTTGCCGATCAGGTTCGTCGTCGTCTCGTGCCCCGCGGCGAGCAGCAGCACGCTGTTGGAGAACAGTTCGTCTTCACTCAAACCTTCGCCGCGCGCTTCGAGGTCGAGCAGGCCGCTGAGCAGGCTGTTGTCGCGCTGCCGGCGGAGGGGCGGGGCCAGTTGGTAGCAAAAGTAGAAAAGCAAAGAGTAGCCGCCC
>JAICTV010000180.1 GCA_025936175.1 Phycisphaerae bacterium | reverse complement strand
CGGCAACGGCGGGCGGGTGCGAGGTGGAGAACAGGAACGGCCGCGCGCGATGGTAGAGGAATTCGATCAGCGACCTGCTGCCGGCGACATAGCCGCCGAGCGCGCCGATCGCCTTCGACAGCGTGCCGACCTGGATGTCGACCCGGCCGTGGACGCCGAAGTGATCGATCGTCCCGCGGCCGTTGGCCCCGAACACGCCGCTGGCGTGGGCATCGTCGACCATCATGATGCAGCCGTATTCCTCCGCGAGCGTGCACAATTCCGGCAGCGCGCCGAGGTCGCCGTCCATGCTGAAGACGCCGTCGGTGATGAGCAGCTTGCGCTGCTCCGCCGGCAGCGTCTTGATCCACGTGCGCGCGGCGTCCACGTCCTTGTGAGGAAACACCTTGATCGTCGCGCGGCTCAGGCGGCACCCGTCGATGATGCTCGCGTGATTCAGTTCGTCCGAGATGACGACGTCTTCTTTCGTGAGGATCGCCGAGACCGTACCTGCGTTTGCGGTGAAGCCGCTCTGAAAAACGACGACCTTCTCGACCTTCTTGAACTCGGCGAGCTTCTGTTCGAGCTCCATGTGGATGTCCATGGTGCCCGCGATCGTTCGCACCGAACCGGTGCCGACGCCGTATCGCTCGACGGCTTCGAGCGCGCGCTGGCGCAGCTTCGGGTGCGTGGTCAGGCCGAGATAGTTGTTCGACGAAAGGTTGACGACCGACTTGTGGTCAAACGTCGTATGGGCTCGTTGCTCGTCCTCGAGAATGCGGAGATGCCGGAAGAGCTTCTGTTCACGCAGCGAATCGAGCTCATGTCCAAGAAACGCGAGAGGATCAGAACGCATCCGTTGAGTATACGTTCGGCCCACGGCTCGATGGCACTCGGTTTGACCATCAGACCCGCGAGACACCGTGCCGCGCTGGAAAGTACACCGCCGGCGACCGTCTCGAGGAAGCGCAATGGAGCAGTCTGGGTCTGCCGCCGGTCACCGTCCACTATTTGGCGTGTGCGTACTCGCCGCGTTCCTGCTGGTGCAGGTGTGCGACGGCCTGCTGACCTACGTCGGCGTCACCGCCTACGGCGTCCACATGGAAGGCAATCCATTGATGGCGTGGCTGATGCTGTGGATGGGCCGCGGTCCGGCGCTCGCGATCACGAAGGCCGCGGCTGGTGGATTCGGCGTCGCGCTGCACCTCACCGCCGTCCATCGCGTCGTCGCGGCGCTCACGCTGTTCTACGTGGCGCTCGCAATTCTTCCGTGGCTCGGCATTCTGTTTGTGGGATGTCCAGGTTGCTGATGGTGGCGGCCCGTAAAGGGCCGCCCCACGTGAGTTGGCGGCGCGCGGGCTGATCGAAGACGGCGCCCCATAAAGGGGCGCCCTACGTGATTTGGAGAGGCGCACGACGCCGAAGGCCCTGGCGCAACTTGGACTGCGCCGCGTTTTGTAGGGCGCCCCTTTACGGGGCGCCGCTCTAATCTTTCAGCACTTCCGTCGCGATCACCTGGAGGATCGCTGCCGTCGGCACGGCAAGCAGCGCCCCGACGATGCCGAGGAGCGATCCGCCGATGAGGAGCGCGACGATCACGGTGACGGCGCTGACGCCGACCTGCTTCGACATGATGCGCGGCACGAGGAGATGATTCTCGAACTGCTGCTGCACGATGAAGAAGATGGCCACGAAGGCGACTTTGTCGAGCGATACCGTTGACGCAACCGCGAGGGCAGGAATCGCCGAGAGGAATGGACCGATGACCGGGATGAGCTCGCCGATGCCGGAGAGCAGCGCGAGGACATAGAAGAAGGGGATCCCGAGCGCCCACAACCCGATCGCGGACGACGTTCCGATGATCGCCCCGAGCAGGAGCTGGCCGCCCAGCCATGCACTCACCTTGAGGGTGACTTCGTGACCCGCGTCGCGCACGCGGTTGCGCTGCTCTTTCGGAAACAGCCGGATGAACGTGTCGCGCAGCGACGACGTTTCGACGAGCAGATAAAACGTCAGGATCAGAATGGTGACGACGCCGAAAATGCCGCCGACGACGTTCACGACGGCGCCTGCGATCGCGCCTGCCGCATCGCCGCCGCCCGCAGGCGTTTTCGCGACCGCCTCCCGCAGCGTCAGGTGCTCGGCGATGATGCCCTTGCTGATCAGGAATTGCTGGGCGCGCTCGAACATGCCTGGCAGCGCGTTCCAGAACGATTGCGCTTGGTGCACGAGCGGCGGAATGACGAGGAACCCGATCAGCGTCAGCGCTCCGAGGATCCCTATATACAGAACGAGGATCGCGAGCCAGCGGGGGAACCGCGCGGATCCGATCGGCAGCAGCGTCTGCCGCTCGATCAGCCGGACGATCGGACTGAACCCGATCGCCAGCAGCATGGCGCAGTAGACGAGGAGCAGCACGCCTCTGACCAGATAGGCGCACCAGAAGAACACGATGGCCAGGAAGACCATCGCGATCGTCCAGCGAATGAGCGATTTGATCTCCGCCGTCGTTCGCGGGCTGCTCACGACGCCGCGCTGCCGCCGCGTGCGAGGAAATCGCCCGTAAACGCGGCAATGTCGTCGTAGATGCCGGCGAGTTCCTCCGGCGGCGCGAGGAACACGACGCGGAAGAAGCCGTCTTCGGGGCGCGTCGCGAAGCCGGAACCGTGGACGCAGAGGATCCCGGTCTCGCGCAGGAGCGCGAGCACATAGTCTTCGTCGGTGACGCCGGCGGGCAGCGACACGTGCGGCATCGCGTAGAACGCCGCGGAGGGGGCAACGGTGTGCATGCCTGGAATGGCATTCAAGCGGCTCACCGTGAGCGCCGCGCGTTCCGCCAGTGCGGCGCGGAACCCCGCCTCATGGGAGCGGTCGCCGTTGAGCGCCGCCGGAATCGCGTATTCCATGGGCGCCGTCGAACAGAGGCGGCCGTCCGCCAGCTTCTTCACGCCGGCGAGCACGTCGTCCAGCCGATCGGTGCGGCCGACCGCCATCCAACCCGCACGCCACCCGGGCGCCAGATACGCTTTCGAGAGCGATGAGAACGAGATGATCGGCGCATCGGGCGCGAGGCTCGCGATCGGCGGCACCGGTCCCGCATACGCGAGGTCGCCGTACACTTCGTCGGCGAGAAGGGGAATGTTGTGCGTGTCGGCCAGATCGATGAGCGCGCGCCGCACGTCCCCGGGATACGTCGCACCGGTCGGATTGTTGGGATCGATCACGACGAGCGCACGCGTCGCGGGCGTGATCAGGCTTCTGATGTGATCGACATCCGGCAGCCAGCCGCGCGACGGGTCGGTCCGATAGAAGGCCGGCCGCGCGCCAATCTTCGCCAGCACCGCCGTGTACAACGGATAGGTCGGCGCGGGCACGAGCACTTCGTCGCCGCCTTCCGCAAGCGCGGTGAGCGTCAGCTCAATCCCTTCCGACGTCCCTGACGTGATGATGACGCGGTCGGGCGAGGCCGGCATCCCACGACGGCTGAGTTCACCGGCGACGGCTTCTCGTGCGGGCAGAATCCCGACCGATGGCGCATAGCCGTTGTGGCCGTCGCGCATCGCGCGCTGCACCGCTTCGATCAGGTGCGGAGGTGTCTTGAACCCGAACGTGATCGGATCGCCGATGTTGAGGTATCGCACCTTCCGGCCGGACGCCTCGACTTTGCGCGCCTCGTTGACGATGTTCCGGATGGCGTAAACGAAGCCGCCGACACGGCGCGCGACAGGAATTCCGGCCGTCGTACGCATCGAAAAATATTAACAGGTTAAGCTGTGTAAAAACGTCCCAGTAGATCGGCGGCGAGAGCGTAAATTTTACGCGCTTTTTGCAAGATAACCCGGCCATATCAAAACTGACTTAGCCATAAACCATTCAATCTGAGTCGGTTAGCAGTTTGGCTGTCCTTTTGATACTCCACCGGCCATGACGGCGTGTCGGCGCATGCTGGCCGGGGTGGTGAGCGCGGCGGTTTTGATGACCGGCGCGGCGTCCGCCCAGCAGCAGCAGTCGAGCCGCCCGGTTTTCAAATCGGCTGTCGACCTGGTGTCGGTGGCTGCCGTGGTCCGCGACAAGCGCGGGCGCTTCGTCAAGGGTCTTCAGAAAGAAGATTTCATTGTCGAAGAAAACGGCCGGCGCCGCGAAATCGAGCAGTTTCAGGCGGAGGACGACGCACCGGCGCGTGTCGCGCTGCTCTTCGACGTGAGCGGAAGCATGCGGGTGGCCGCTCACATCGAAGAGGCGCGGCAGGCGGCACGACAAGTGCTGGCATCGCTACGACTCTCGGAGTCGCCGAAAGACGACGAGGCGGCGGTGTTCAGCTTCGACATGAACCTGCAATCGCTGCAGCCGTTCACCGCCGACGCGGGAGCGATCGAGAGCGCGCTGGCGCGCGTCGCCCCCTACGGACAGACCTCGCTCTACGACGCGATCGGCCAGACGGCCCGTCAGGTTGCGGACACCGCGGCGGGCGACACGCATCGCCGGGCCGTCATCGTGCTGACCGACGGGATCGATACGAGCAGCGAAATGACGCCGGAGCAGGTGGCCGCGACGGCTGCGGCGATCGACGTGCCGGTGTACGTGATCGCGGTCGTTTCGCCGCTCGACCACGCGGGCACATCGGAGGCCGTGGACGGGCCCGCGTCGCAGCGCGAAGGCGTATTGCGCACGCTGGCGCAGTGGACGGGCGGCGATTTGTTCGTGACGAGCGCGCCCGCACAGCAGAGCCTGGCGGCGCGGCAGATCATCGACGAGCTTCGCCATCAGTACGTGCTGGCGTTCGGCTCGTCGGGCCCCGGTGCGGGCTGGCGATCGTTGAATGTGCGAGTGAAGGAGAAGGATGCGACGGTGCGCGCGCGATCAGGGTACGCGAGCGCGCCGCGAATCGGCAGTTGAGACGGCAGACGGTAGGAGGACGACATGAAGAGATTCGTGGTGGCCGCCCCAGTATTGGCGCTGGTGATGGCGGGATCGGGCGCGTGCGCAACCAAGAAGATGGTGCGGCAGCGCGTTGGCGAAGTGAACGACAAGGTCGAAACGCTCTCGCAGTCGCTCGAAGAGAACCAGCAGCGGACGAAGGCGAACGAGCAGCGCATCGGTGAAGTCGACCAGCATGCGCAGGCCGCGGACCAGAAGGCGCAGCAGGCCGGACAGCGGGCCGACGAAGCGGCGGCGGCAGCCGATAAAGTGAACGCGCGCGCCGACAAGATCGAAGCCGCGTCCAAGCGCATCGTCTACGAAGTCGTGCTCAGCGAAGACGAAGGCAACTTCAAGTTTGGGCAGACGAAGCTGCCGGACGAAGCCGAGCAGAAGCTCGACGAGCTCGTGAACCAGCTCAAGGCGAACCCCAACGGCGCGTACATCGAGATCGAAGGGCACACGGACAACGTCGGCCCGAAGGACGTCAACTACAAGATCGGCCTGGAGCGCGCAGAGGCTGTGCGGCAGTACCTCTACGAGCAGCACCAGATTCCGCTCCACAAGATCAACGTGATCAGCTACGGTGAAGAGAAGCCGATCGCGCCGAACAAGACGAAGGCGGGCCGCGCGCAGAACCGCCGGGTCGTCATCAAGGTGCTCGCATAGAACAGCCGCCAGGTTCCAGTGACCAGGTGCCATTCCGGTATCTGGTCGCTGGCGATTGTCCGTCTCGGGTCGGGGGCGGATCGCAGGGGTCGGTTCCGGAATGGTCCGGAGTCGGGTCCATCGATTCAACGTCAGCACTTTCGCAGGGTGCTTCGCGTTCCGCCCCCGACCGGAGACGGCCTTCAGCTGAGATTCCCCCCGCTATCGATCCGTCAATCTCGGGCCGATATCCCCCGTATGCAGCACCAGCAGTTTCGCCGTCTCTTTCTTGCGTTCCTGCTTCTGGCCGTTGCTCTGCCCGCGTCTGCGCAAGGGTTTGGGATCGGCGGCCGCATCGCCAGCATCAGGGGGAACGCTCAGGCGGATACGAGTGCGGTCCGGTTCCTGGGCGGCCAGGTCCGTGTGCGGCTGTCGCCGAAGACCGCGTTCGAGCTGTCGCTCGATCGTCATCGTGAAGACAGCGGCGATCTCACGCAGCGCATCGTCGATTACCCGCTGCAGGCGACGCTGATGATGTATCCGGTACGGTCGACGTTCTCTCCGTACCTGCTCGGAGGGTTTGGCTGGTACACCCACAAGGTGCAGGACCTCACGGGCGACAAAGTGTCTGACATCGTCTCGACGCGCCGTACGGGCTGGCATGCGGGGTTCGGCGCGGAAATCCTCGCGGGCCGGCACGTCGGCCTCCACGCCGACTACCGCTACACCTTCCTCCACTTTGGCGACAGTTCGTCAACCGATTCGTCCCTGACCAATCACATCCTCCCCAGCTACCAGGGGTCGATGTGGACCGCTGGATTCACGCTTTATTTCTAAGAGCAAAGCGGTAGGATCAACGACGCGAGGGAGGAGAACATGCGCGCATTCTGGGCGATCCTTGGCATCGCGCTGGCCACGGCCGTCTGTCTCGACGCGGCCGGCCCGGTCAAGTTCAGCGACGTCAAACTGAAAAATGGCCTGCGCGTGATCGTCGCCGAGGACCATACGGCGCCGACGGTCGCGTTTGCCGTCACCTACAACGTCGGCTCCGCGGATGAACGTGCCCGCCGAACCGGCTTCGCGCATCTCTTCGAGCACATGATGTTCAAGGGATCCGAGAACGTCGGTCCGGGTGAACACATGGCGCTCGTGTTCAACAACGGCGGGACGATGAACGGGACGACGAACTCGGACCGCACGCTCTACTTCGAGGTCCTGCCGGCGAATCAGCTCGAGTTGGGCCTGTTCCTCGAGGCGGACCGCATGAAGTCGCTCGACATCACGAAGGCGAACCTGGACAACCAGCGCAACGCGGTTCAGGAAGAACGGCGGCTCGGCGTCGACAATCAGCCGTACGGCCAGACGTACGAACGGATCAGCGAGCAGGCGTACGACGACTTCGCCTACAAGCATTCGACGATCGGATCGATGGACGACCTGAACGCGGCGACCGTAGACGACGTCGCGACATTTTTCAAGACGTACTACGCGCCGAACAACGCGGTGCTTTCGATCGTGGGCGACGTCGATACGGCAAAGACGATGGCGCTCGTGGAGAAGTACTTCGGTCCGATCTCGCGGCAGCCGCAGCCGAAGCGGCCCAACCTGACCGAGCCGCCGCACACCGCTGAACGCCGCAGCACGATCGACGATCCGCTCGCGCGGCTCGCGCGGGTGGATATCGCCTGGATCGGGCCGCCGTCAGGCACGCCGGACGCGTATGCGCTCGACGTGCTCGGCAGCGTGCTGTCGTCGGGCCGCAGTTCGCGCCTGAACGAAGTGCTCGTGCGCCAGAAGCAGATTGCCACCAGCGCGGGCGCGGGAAGCGACGACACGCGCGGGCCGGGATTGTTTGAGGCGTTCGCGACGGTGGCCCCCGGGAAAGATCCCGCGGACGTGGAAGCGGCGATCTACGAAGAACTGGACAAGGTCAAAGACGGCAAGGTCGAGGACTGGGAACTGGAGAAGGCGCGGAATACCGCGCGCCGCAGTGCGGCGGCAGCCGACATGAACACGCTGCAGCGCGCCATTCAGCTCGGCGAGTACGCGCTCTTCTACAACGATCCGAACCTCATCAACACGCGCGTCGATCAGATCGTGAAGGTCACGGCGGCCGACGTGCAGCGCGTCGCGCGCAAGTACTTCACGAAGGAGAACCGGTCGGTGATCATCACCATGCCGAAGCCGGCCGCGAAGGGAGGTGGCCAGTGATGCGCCGCATCGCGACCCTGTTCGCCGTCACAGTCGCCGCCACGCTGTCGCTTGCCGCGCAGCAGCAGGCGCCGCAGAACCCGGCGAACGCGCCCGGCACCGTATTGAAGAACCGCGCCCCCGTGTCGAGCGAGGTGCTGAAGGTCCATCTGCCGAGGCCCCAGGAGACTGATCTTCCGAACGGGCTCCATCTCATGGTCCTCGAGGATCACCGCGCGCCGCTCATCACGATGCAGTTGATCGTCGAGGGCGCCGGCGGCTACTACGATCCCTCGACGTCCCCCGGGCTGGCGGGATTCACGGCCGCTCTGATGCGCGAAGGCACCGCGACGAAGACGTCGGAGCAGATTTCGGAGCAGCTGGATCGCCTCGCCGCTTCGTTGAACGTCAGCGCCGGCACGAGTTCACCGTTCGCGACCGTGGGCGCGTCGTGCCTGAACGATCAGGTCGACATGCTGCTCGGGATGATGTCGGACGTCCTGCAGCATCCATCGTTCCCGGAGGCGGAGGTCGGCCGGTACAAGAACCGGCAACGCGCGCTCCTCGCGAACCAGCGTACGCAGCCGGGCTTCCTCGCGCTCGAACGCTTCCAGGCCGCGACCTACGGCGATCATCCGGCCAGCCGCGTGTCCGCGAGCCCTGCGGCGCTCGACGCGCTGACACGCGAGCAGCTCGTCGCGTTTCACCACGATCACTACGCGCCGGATCACGCGGTGCTCGCGATCGCCGGTGACATCACGACGGCCGCCGCAAAGCAGAAGGTCGAGGCGGCGCTCGGAGGTTGGGCGCGGTCCTCGTCGCCGCTCGCGCCGGTGGCCGAGCCCGCCGAGGTTCTGCGCGCAAGCGTCTCGCTCGTCGCGCGTCCGAACTCGGTCCAGACGAACCTCGTCGTCGGCACCCAGAGCGTCGATCGGACGAGTCCTGACTACGACGCGCTGACGGTGGCGAACCGGATTCTCGGCGGAGGCCCGAGCGGGCGCCTGTTCGAGCACCTGCGCGAACAGAAGGGCTACACGTACGGCGCGTACAGCAACTTCACGGCGGGGCGCTATCGCGGGCCCTGGAGTGCTTCGACCGAAGTGCGCACGGAGGTCACGGATCCCGCGTTACACGATTTGCTCGACGAGCTTCGCCAGATGCGCGAGGTGCCCGTTTCCGCCAAGGAACTCGCAGACAGCAAGCGGGCCATCGTCGCCGGCTTCGCGCGCTCGCTCGAGAGCCCGACCGCCGTCCTGGGCAGCTACATCGACGCCTATCTCTACAAGCTCCCCGCCGATTATTGGGATACGTATCCCGACCGCATCGACGCGATCTCGGCCGCCGACGTGCAGAAGGTTGCTCAGAAGTACTGGACAGCCGATCGCCTGCAGGTCGTCGCCGTCGGCGACGCGCAGAAGATCGAGCCCGCGCTCGCAAAGCTCGGCGACGTCAGGAAGTACGACGTCGATGGAAAGGAGATCGGGGGAGGGAAATAGAGATCAACTGCACGACGTCGCAACGGCCAATTACACAACCTTCTCGGATTTGAAGTCGTCGGCTCGCGTCGCTGGCAGTTCTGGAATTGCGTAGTTGAACACGCCCTTTCTTACTTCGTGGCTGGCGCGATCTCGAGCATCGCGTCGGTGAAGACGTCGATCTCGTCGAGCGTGGTGTAGACGTTCGGCGTCACGCGGAGGCCTTCGTACTCGGCGTGAACGATCGGCGTCGCGATGATGCGCCACTTGTCCCACAGCTCCGACGCCACCTTGCCGGTCGGCACGCCAAGCGTCTGCACGGTGCCGATCGCGCACGAATGCTCGGGCGCCAGATTGGTGTGGATCCGGAACCGCGGGTTCTCTTTCAGGCGGTCCGCCCAGCGGTTCCTCAGGTACCGCAGGCGCGCCGCCTTCCGCTCCGCGCCGATGCCCTCGTGGAAGCTCAAGGCCTCTGCGATCGCATTGTGGTTGGCCGCTGGATGCGTGCCGATTTCCTCGAACTTCCTGATGTCCTTTGCGCGCGCCGCCGCCGCCGGCGTCAGCGGCCAGTGCGATTCGATTCGTTCGCGGCGAACGTACAGGAATCCGGTGCCGATCGGCGCGAGCAGCCATTTGTGCAGGCTCGTGCCGTAGTAATCGCACCCGAGATCCGCCAGCTTGAATGGGAAGTGGGCGAACGCATGCGCGCCGTCCACCACCGTGATGATGCCTTTGGCTCGCGCGGCGTCCGCAATCTGCCGCACCGGAAAGATCTGACCGGTGAGATTCGTGATGTGGCAGAAGTGCAGGACTTTCGTCCGCGGCGTCACCGCCGCGAGCAGCCGATCCGCGAGTTCCCCCTGCGTCTTTGGCGGGACCGGGAAGGAGATCTTCGTCACCGTGATCCCGTCGCGACGCGCGCGCTGATCCCAGGTGTCGAGCATGCGACCGTAGTCCTGGTTGGTGGTGACGACCTCGTCGCCGGGCTTCAGATCGATCCCGAGCTGGGCGATCTGGAGCGCTTCGCTCGCGTTGCGGGTGATCGCCATCTCCTCCGGATCGCACCCGAACTCCGCGGCGAGCTTCCGGCGAACGCTCTCGATATTCGGCTCGAGCACCTGCCACATGTGGTACACGGGCGCCTGGTTCGAGATGTCGAGATATCGCTTGAACGCTTCATGGACGACGCGCGGGCTGGGGCAGCAGCCGCCGTTGTTCAGATTGATGATCGTGCGGTCGAGCGTGAATGCCTGCTGGATCTCGCGCCAGTAGGTCTCGTCAGAGGCGACGTCGGCCGCGGCCCGGGTCTGCGTCCGCTCCGCCGCGCGCGCAACCCGCGCGAGACTTTCGTTGGTGAACGCAGCGATGGCCACGCCGCCGGCGGTGCCGGCCCGAAGAAACGCGCGTCTGGTCAGCATGCATCCTCCTCTGACGGAGTGTCACTCCGCTCACGCCGCGGCAGCGTACTCCACCAGGAGCGCGCCCGGGGATAAAAAATGACAGAATGAACCCGGTCCATGCGCGAGTACGGATTGACGGTCCTGCGGGTGTGCCTCGCAGCCGTGTTCATCCTGCACGGCCTGGAACAGCTGTTCGGGCTGTGGGGCGGCGGCCTGGCGGATACCGCGGCGGTGGTGACGGGCCTGCACCTGCCGGCGGCCTATCCGTTGTCGGTCGGCGCCGCGGCGGCGGAACTGGCGTGCGGCATTCTGCTGCTGGTCGGCGCGTTCACGATGTGGGCCTCGGCTGCCCTGCTGATTGCGCGAGCGGCCGTCCTGTACCAGGCGTCTGTCGGCGGACGTGCCCCCCTGGCGTCGGTTGGCCAGGCGCGGGCCGAGTTCGAGCTGTCGATCCTGATCGCGGGTGCGCTGATCGCGATTTTGCTCAGCGGGCCGGGCGCGCTGTCGCTCGACGACCGGCGGCTGCGATCGGCTGAGCGCGAAGCCGCGGCGCGCGCGCGGATCCGCGCCGGCAAAGTCTGATGCGATGCCGCGGGTGTAAGATGCGGGATTGACTGGAGTCAGCGTATGCCCAGACGTCCGGATGAGCCCGGCTTCAGCCGGCGCAGCTTTCTCAAAACGGTCGGCGCCAGCGGCGTCGCGGCCGGAATCCTCACCAAGGGCGCGCACGTCGACGCGGCGGCCGTTCCGGAGGTCGGCCCGGGTGCCGTGCCCGTCACGCTCACGATCAATGGCAAGCCGCACCGCCTGCAGATCGAACCGCGCGTCACCCTGCTCGACGCCGTGCGCATGCGG
>JAICTV010000225.1 GCA_025936175.1 Phycisphaerae bacterium | reverse complement strand
GTTTCCGCGGAGCGGCTCATGCTGCAAATGTTCGGGCAAGATGCCTGAGCCACGAATCTGCTAGATCGGCGGCCCCTGTGCAGGAAAATTGGAGTCGATCAGGAAATAGTCGTCGCCGTTGATCACCCCGTCGAAATTGAAGTCCCCGTTGAAGTAGCCGTGCAGTCCCTGGGGAAAAGCGCTGTCGATCTGGAAGTAGTCATCGCCGTTGATCATGCCGTCCATGTTGGCGTCCCCGGCGTAGGTGTACTTGACGATGACGGTCGACGCATCGACGGTTTGTCCGTCGAAGAGGACGGTATCGGCGCCGCCGAGGCCAAAAACATCGGAGGCTTCGGCGACGGCCAGGGTGGTGAAGCTCGCGGGCGCGATCGCATCGGATTGGTCGGTGATGATGCCGTCGCCGGTATAGTCACCATCGGGTCCGCGCCCGGAGGCGAGCATTCCGGTGACGCCCGTGTACGCCGAGCCATTCCACACGCCGATCGGCGAATTGCCGGCGACGTAATCGATGATCATGTCGTTGTCGCGGAGGTTGAGTTTTCCGGTGATCGCAAGCGACCGCGTGACGATGACGTTGCCGCCGCCGAGCGCGACGCTCGCGACGCCGTCCACGCTGAGGCTGCGCAGGTGCTGCGTGGCATTGAAGACGGCGAAAGCCCCGCCGGCGACCAGCACGCCGATGTTCTGATTCGCCCCGCCCGCGTCGCTGTTGAACGTGTACGTGCCGCTCGTAATCTCGATGAGGTCATTTCCGCCGCCGTCTTCGAAGCTCAGCGGCGGCGTGAGCGCGTCGTTGATCTGGAGGCGATCGTCGCCGCTGGAGCCGAGCGCGTCGATCGACGTCACGCCGCTGAAGGTGAGCGTCACGCCGTCGCGCGTGGCGGCGACGTCCGAGCCGCTCATCGCCAGCGCGATGGGGACGGCGGTGCCGTCGAACTGCACGTCGAGCGTCGAGCCGGTCATGTACGCCCACGTGGGCATCGCGACGTTGAAGGTCCCGAGCGATCCGGCGGCGGCGAAGTTGCCGGCGAGATCCGTGACCTGATTCGGATTGAGCGAGACGGTGTACGCGCCGTTGTCCGCGCCGTCCCAGGCGCCGTCGGGTGCGGCGATGCGATAGGTGACGACGTTCCCCGCGGCGGAAATGACCACCGCATTGGCGACGAAGCTGTTCGGGCCCGTGACGGTGATGTCATTGGCGTCGAAGGTGCTCGCATCCGGCGAAGTGGTGGCGTCTGCGTAGGTGACGGTGAAGTCGAAGCTGGGCGCGCCGACGGCCGAAGGCGACTGCCGGCCATATGTCGCGGTCGGCGGGACGGTGTCCATCGTGTACTGCCACTGCGGCCCGGTGCCTATCGGCGTCCCGCCGCTCTTGGCGACGACGCGCCACAGCCGATTGCCGTCCGCCGGCGTGATCGGGCCGAACTGGCTGGTCGTCACCGTCCCGGTGGGAGAGGTGTTGCTACTGAAGTAAATGTCATAGGAATCGGCGCCCGGCGTATCCGCCCAGTCGAGCGTCAGCGGCTTGGTGTTGACGATCTCGCCGATGCCCGGTGTGGGGTCGCTCGGAATCGAAGTCGTGTTGGTGTAGTTGAAATTCCAGGTGGTGCCGGTAACGGTGTTGGGGCCGTTGATCGTGTCAACGCGCCAGTTGTGCGTGCCGTTGCCGATCGTCGGATGCGCCCAGGCGTTGCTCGTCAGCGTCGCCTTGAGCGTGCCGTCGAGATAGACCTTGTACTGGCCGGCATTCGTGGCCGACCAGGTGAAGTTCGCCGGCAGCGCGGCAAGGTTCGCGTTGTTCGCGGGATTGGGATTGGTCGCGACGGTTGGCGTAGGCGTGCTCAGGAAAGGCTCGGCCGACCACCCGGTCACGCCGTTGGTGTATTGAATCTGCCAGCGCATGTACCCGTTGCCGTAGACGGGCCCTTGCAGGATCTTTCCGATCGTGCCGTTGGGAACGACGACAGCGGTGTCGTTGTAAGGCGCGTTGGGATTTGAGGTGGAAGCATCCCATGCCTTCAATCCCGACGCGGTGTTGACTTGCACCCACGTGCCATCCGCCCACTTGCCGACTGACCCGATGATGTAGTCCTGGACGGTCGTCGTGTCGCCGTTCATCGTGTCCAGATCCACCGCGCCGCTGATCCCGGAGACGGTGCCGTTGTCCGCGTACTGCCAGACTTGCCAGTCCTGCCAGAAGCCGCTGCCGCTCGGCTCGCCGTTTTGCGCATCGACCGTTCCGCCCGGCCACTGCGCGACCCACAGCGGAAACGTCTGCGACAGCGCGCTGCTGATGTAGTTGGCGTTGCCGGAATTCGATGCGCCCATGTAGATGATCGGCGTGAGGCTCAGGCCCAGCTCGCTCTGCCCGCGCGACTTCACCCGGCTGCCCCAGTCCTGCACCCACTGCACCAGGTTCGCCGCCGACCATCCGCTCCGCAGCGGCTCCTCCACGTCGAGTACGGGATTCATCACCTTCCCGCCCGAGTTCAGGTACGGCTTGACCAGGTCGAAGAAGTTGTCGGCTTCGGCGGTCGCGGTATGCGTGGAGTCGATGTCGTAATAAGCGTAGTGATAGAAGCCGGCGTACATCCCCTTGGCGATGGCGCCGGTGGAAGCGTTGACGTTGTTGAGGAAGGTGGCGTCGTCGCTCTCTTTACCGTAGGTCGCGCGGATGAAGGCGAACTGCCTGGAGGCGTGAACGCTCGTCCAGTTAATGGTGCCGTTGTGCTCCGAGACGTCGATGCCGACGAGGCGCGTGAGCAGCCGGCGCGGCTCGAGCGCTTCGAGCGCGCTTTGGCGCAGGCGCGACGTCCTTCGACGAGACTGACGAATTCCAGGTTTCACGAAGCGGACCCTCTCTCAATCAGGTGCGTGCGCGCGGACGGCCCTGGCGGTGCTGCGGCAAGCAGGTGAACAGATTATGAAACACGGCCATTCCCGCGGCAAGGGAAAATGGGGCACTGATGACGCCGCGCGCCGACGGTTTGAGGGCTTGAGACAGGTTCTAACGAAGCCGCAACCGGGTCAGCAGGTCGTTCAACGCCGGCCGTGCCGATGGCAATTCCGGCAGCGAGCTCTGTTCGAAGGCACGCTGAAGCTCACCCCGCAGCCGGTCGTACTCGGCTTGGTGGAACATCATGTCCGCCTCATCCAGGGTGCCATGCTCGCTTCCCGCAAGCTTGCGTTGCGCCAGCTCATCAAGGTACGGCAGGGCGAACTGTCGGTTCAGGGTCAGCAGATTCGCCTCGACGCGGCCGGTTCGCATGAGATGGATTCCGGTGAGCAGCACGCGGTAGACGTACAGCAGCGGCTTGACCCGCCGCGGGGCTTCCTTGTGAAACAGCTTCCACTGCGTCTCCGCAAAGCCGAAGTAGTGATGTGCGTGATGCCTCGTGATGCAGCCGCCGGCCGCAATTGATTTGAGTTCCTCGTATTCTTGCGTCGTGTGCAGCACGAGCGGCGAAAACAGTTGCTCGAGCACGTAGCCATTCTTCTTGAGGAGAAGCCCGAAAAACTTCTTCGCATCATGCGTGACCAGATCCAGCTCCAACCCCGGCTCATCGCGCGAGATCTCGATCGTTTCGCAGGCTTCGTCGAGGCCGATGACTTCGCGCACCGGCAGGACGTGGACGCCGCGCAGGTCGAAGTCCGAATTCGCCGACGGAAACCCGTACAGATGCGCGCCGCTGATAGTCACGAACAGCAGCGGGTATGACTGCTCGCGCACCACATCGAGCAACCGAGGCAGGCAGTGGATCTTCAGCTCACTCATACCATCATCCGCCGCGCTTTGATCAGCAGCGCGTTCGCTCGCTCGTAATCGGGGCGGTCGGGCAGCGTGCTCGATTGTGCGGCGTGATCAAATTCCCCGTGCAGCGCCAACCGCCATGCTTCAACCTCTTCGAACGGTACCTCGCCGCGCTTGATGGCCAGCAAGCGCTCGCGATATGCCGAGTCGACCCGCACCGGCACATGTCCCTCGCGAAGCGCCGTCACGCCGCTGATGAGCAGGCGGATTAAGTGCATCACGTGCTTCCACTTCACCTCTCCCTTGTTCCGCAGATCGGCCTGGATCTTCTTGAACTGGCTCATCACGTAGCCGTTGTACGTCTGGTACACCGTCTTGGAGAGGAACGACGAGCGCATGTCGAGCAGTTCACGCGCGAGGTCGTTGGCATGCTCGACGATCGGCGTGTAGAGACATTCGAGGACGTTCGGGTTTGCCTTCAGCGCAAGCGTGAGGAACTTCTGCAGCTCCCAGCAGGTTTCCTGCGAGTCGGGATTCTCCAGTTGCTCCGGCACGCCGTACAGCGACCAGTGCGTTTCGGCCGGAGGGAGGTAGATGCCGCGGCGGTCGGTGTCGGAGTCGTCATGCTCCAGACCATACGCGCGTGAGCCGATCACGCAGCGGTAGATGACGTGTTCGAAGAGTCTGTATTCCGCCAGCGGCTCCTCCGCGGCCGCGGCGCGCAGATCGCCGGCGATGTGCTCGCGCAGCACCGCGAGCTCGCGCCGCGCGAACGCCGTCTCCACGCCGTCGGGGAATCGCACGCGATACGAATGCCACGCGTCCGCCGGCGACTGGATGACTTCACCCGCCGCGCCGCGCGGATGGGCGACCGAGCCGTCAGCGCGACGGACCTCGGTCAACGCCACGACTTGCGTGCCGAGAGGAAGGATGAGGTGTGGGTTGTCCGGAGCGCGCGACATTCGGCCCAATCCTACGCGCAGAGGCGCCGTCGGTCGCCCGCATCGCGCGGAGCTTGCCGCTAAAGCGGCAAGCCCTGTCGGGGGAAGTTGGAATCGATCAGGAAATAGTCGTCCCCGTTGATCACGCCGTCGTAGTTGAAATCGCCGTTCAACCAGCCGTGATGCTGCTGCGGGAACGCGCTGTCGATCTGGAAGTAATCGTCGCCGTTAACAATGCCGTCCAGGTTTGCGTCGCCGCCGTAGGTGTACTTCACCAGCACGGTTGTGCCGTCGACGCTTGTGCCGTCCCACGTGCCGCCGGTTGGACCGAGCACGTCGCTCGCGTCGGCGACGCCGAGGGTTGTCAGCGTGTCGCCGTTGTTGGCGGCCGACATGCTCGTGATGATTCCGCCGCCGTTCCATGCGCCGCCGTTGTTGCCGGAGGCGATCAGGCCCGTTACGCCGGTGTATGCGCTGCCGTTCCAACTGCCGATCGGCGTGGCGCCGCTGTAGTCGAGCGCGAGATCGTTGTCGGCCAGATCGAGATGACTGCCGCCGGCGGTGTCGATCGAGAGCGATTGGGTGAGGAGCAGCTTGTTCCCGCCCGGCGCGAGCGACGCGTCGCCGCCGCCGCTCAAGACCAGCGCGGCGAGATGCTGCGACGCCGCGAAGACCGCCGCGGCGGAAGCGTTGACCGTCAGCGTCGTCCCGCTCCAGTCGCCGCCGGCGGCGATGTTGAGCGTCTCGCTGTTGACGTTCACCGCATCGGCGCCGCCGTTGCCGGTGAAGACCAGCGGCTGCGTGATCGGCCCGGCGGTGGAGCTGAAGTTGAGCGTGTCGGCGCCGGCCGATCCGTTCGCAGAGATAGCGCTCATCGATGCGATCGCGAACGAGTACGTGTTGCCGTTGTGCACCGCGATGATGTTCGGCGGACCGCTGGTGCGGCCGAGCGTGATCGTGTTCGGCGCCGCGCCGAAGTCGAGCGTCAACGTGTTGCCGACGAGGTACGCGAAGGTGTCGATGACGATGTTCTTCGCGACGCCGAGCGACCCGAGCGTGAGCGGTGGCGGGAGCGTTAGCGTCGCGTCGGTGTTGGAGGTGTCCTTGATCGTCCCGCCGTTGAGCGTCAGCGCCGTGGTCGAGGTGTAATCCAGATCGGACGAGTTCTGCCCCGCCGCTACGACGTAGTTGAACGTGAGCGTGTTGGTCCCGCTGCCGCTGATGTAGCTGCCGGTCCCGCCGCTGTTGAGTGCGAGCAGCGGCGTGCCGGTGACGTTCACGACGCCGCTGAAGGAAACGGTGATCGGAATCGTCGCGCCGACGGTGTACGCCGCATCGGCGGCGGGCGAGTTCACGCCCGTCACGGTTGCGCCGGAGGTCGATGCGCTCTGGGTCGCGCTGTAGGCGGACGCGCTCGACGCATACACCTCCCGCACGCGATAGAAGTAGGTCGTGTTGTTCGAGAGGCCCGTGTCGTCGTACGTCGTCGTGCCGTTGCCCAAACTTTTTACCAGCGCCCACGTGTTTCCGTTCAGCGAGCGCTCGACCTGCATCAACGATTCCTGATCGCCAGCCGTGCGCGTCCACGCGAGATGGATCGAGCTGTTGCTCGTCCGCGCGGCGGTGAAGGACGTCGGCTGATGCAGCGTCGGCGTCTTCAGCCCGTAGATCGCGACCGAACCCGTTTCGACTGCCGTCGATGACGCGGACCCGCCGCCGGTCCCCGCGTAGACGATGCCGTTAGCGATCGTCGGCAGCGAGAATTTGACGCCCGTCGCGCCGCTCACGCCGCCGGGCAGGTTGTCGCCGGCGTTGGTCTGGCTGGAGTAGATCGGCGCGCCGAGGTTGATGTTGAACGCCATCAGCGAGTCGGTGCTGACGTGGTTGACGTTCAAGTTCCAGACGATGCCGTTGGCGGTGCCGCTCGAGGAGAACGATGACGTCGTCCCGCGCCGCGGGAAGGTCGTCGTCGTCACGTTGATCGGCGTGTTGACGCTCGCGGTGCCCGGCGGAGACGTCGCCGCCTGGAACGTGTTGGCGTTGAACTGCCAGTTCGGTTTGCCCGCGAGGCCGACGTAGAACAGCGGGCTGCCGTTATTGAAGTACGAGCCGGTGCTGTAGAACTGGTTCGTCTGGACGTTGACGCCGTTGACGGAATATTCGCCGAGCACGCGGTCGTAGGGACTCGGATCGGGGCCGTTCGTATTCGGGTCCGGCAGTCCGCCGCTGGTCGGCGTCGGGTACGCCGTGTTGTACCCGCCGAGATTTTCCCGATCGATCAGATAGATGCGGCCCTCTTTGCCGCCGGTCACGAGCATGTGATGCCCCACGTGGCCGGGCACGTTCGACATGATCGCATCGGGGATGAGCAGCACGCCCCCGGAGCCGATGTCGGCGTCGATGCGATTGAGGCGAAGCGCGTTGGAGGGCGCGAAGTAATCCTGCACGCGCAGGCCGTAGCCGTTCACGTTCTGCCCGTTCGGATTGAACGTCGTCGGCGGGTTTGCCAGGTCGAGCGACGATTGATTCGCCGCCGGATCGATCGCCAGCTTGAGAACGCAGTCGCCGTAATCGTTGTCGAGGGGAACGAAGACGGTGTTGCCGCTGTCGGTGGTGAAGTAGGAGGCGCTGTAGTTGTTGGCTTGGATGTCGAACGCGCCGTTGCCGGTAGTGAGGTAGAGGTACGTGCCGTCGGAGGAGATGGCCGCGCCGCTCATCCAGATGCCGGCCTGCGCGTCGAGGTTGCCCTTGTTGCCGGAGACTTCATTGAACGGCTCGAACGTCGGCGCGCTGACGAACGCGGCGGTGTTGTGCAGATCGCTGGTGTCGAAGCCGAGCACGAAGCCGTAATACGGACCGTCATCCCCGTGCGAGGCGAACGCCATGTACAGCTTGCCGTTGAGCAGCGTCAGCCCCGGCCGGCCCATCTGCAGCAGCGCGTTGAAGACGATGTAGCCCGCCTGCATCGGCGTCTTGCCCTGCGCGCCCCAGGGCGACCCCGTATCGACCGGATTGACGATCCACCCATCGAGCGGCGCCGCATCGCCGCTCCCTGGCACCCACGTTCCGTTCTGCCCCGTCCCCTTCACCGACACGCCGGCGTAGTACTTGTAGTTGTTGTAATCGCTGAAGGTCGGGACGTTCGTCTTCCACACGTCGCCGAGGATTTTTCCAGTGGTCGCCGGCATGAGCGATGCGTTGGGCACGATCGCCGGATCCGCGCCGGCGGCCGTTCCCACCGTCCCGTTCGACATGTTGATCGCCCACAACCGCTGCACGAAGTGCACATCGCTCCCGCCGGCATTCGGCGTCGCACCCGTGCGCGTCTCCTGCGTGTTGGCGACGATGTAGATGATGTTGGTCGCCGGATCGATTACCGGCGTGGCGATGATCCCCATCTGCGGGCCGACGTCGTTCCCGTTCACCAGCGCGTTGTAGGGTTCAGTCGGCGTCGACGCGGAGCTGCCCGCGGGAATCGTCCGCACGCCGGCGGTCGGCGTGAGGTTCGTCGGATCGGTGATGTTGGTGAAATTGTCCTGCCAGAGGATCGTGCCCGTCTCCGCGTCGATCGCGTACAAACTATCGTGTTGCGTCGCCGCGTAGATGACGTTGTGAACCCCCGTAAAACTCCCGCGCGTGATGTTGACGTTCGCCCGCAACAGCGGCTGCGCATACACCTGACCGTCGAGCTGCGCGCGGCCGAGCAAACCAAAGCTCGACGCGTTGACATTGCTCGGCGTGAGCGCCACTTCGTTCGTGTTGTCGCCGGTGGAGTACTGATCGTTGTGCCAGCTCAATACTTCGACCGGTGCGCTCAATAGCCGGCGAAGCTCGAGGCTTTCAAGTCGCGCGACCAGCGGGCGAAAGCGACAGCGTGAGCGGCGGCCAACACGAACGTCTCGCATCAATGCTCCTCCAGGGCGGGCAAAGGCGAACGTATGTTAGATCGAGGCGCACGCCGGACGCAAGAAGATTTGGCTGCGGGGTCTACAAGCTCGCGGATTGCTGCGGGAACGTCGAATCGATCAGGAAGTAATCGTCGCCGT
>JAICTV010000281.1 GCA_025936175.1 Phycisphaerae bacterium | reverse complement strand
GTTGACGCTTCCGCCCATCAGGCCCCACGTGCCGTGGGCGATGCCGAAGGCGATTGCGGAGATCAGGATCTGCAGGATCGCGCCCGCGCCGCGCTTTGCGAGCGCGTCCATGAGCAGTCGGCGGAAGATCGCTTCTTTCAGGACGGCCGCCGTCACCGCGGCGACGATCGCCAGCGCCTTGAGCCACGAGATCGAATGCCAGTGCCGCGTGACGTCCGGGATGCTGCCGATGCTGAACGCCGCGTACGCCAGCGCCAGCAGCGCGGCGAGCGCCCAGGCGCATGCGCTCCCGCGCGGGCCGGATGCGAAGCCAAGGTCGGCGAGGAAGGGCGGCTCGCGACCGGCCGCTTTGAGGCCGATCGGCGTCCCCATCGCCACCGCGGCCCCACCGAGGACCATCGCGACCAGAATTTCAGGGGCCATATCTTTCCTGTCCCGTGAAATGCTTCTCGCCGCGTCTACGCGGCCGGCGGCAAGCTATTTCACCCGCGCTGTCAGCGCCCCCCCGTCAGCGCAACGTCCGGAAGGCCAAGCATTTACAACGAGAGTGGCTGTCACCCTCCCGTTGATGTCACCCTCCCGTTGACCCTCCCGTTACGATGCCGCGCCTCTCGCTCTTTTGACCGATCGCGCGAGCCGTTACTGCTGAGCGGGCCGGCGACCTCGTACCGCTTCTGGCGGATTAATCCGGATCCGTATGAGCGATCGATCGCCGCGCGCGACGGCGTTCGAAGCGTCGGAAAGCAGTTCGTCGATACGTGCCGGCAGGGGAAGGATTTTGACGTCAGGCGCGCGCGGTACGCGCCGAACATCGTTTCGGTCGAAGGTGACGACAAGGAGACCGCCGGGCGGCAGCCGGTGATCAAGAAGTCGGAGGACTGGGTTTCGAACAAGACGTTCAACGGCGAGACCGTCGCCAGGCGATTCTTCGACGGCGCCAACCCCGATCCCTGCGCGGTCCGCTTCACGCTCGACGCGGCGCCGAATGCGAGCGACTAGCGGATCACGCTGGAAGAAGTCGGCGTGTACACGGTGGGCAAGGACGACAAGATCGCCCGCGAGCATTTCTACTACGGCGGCGCGCACTGACGGCGCATGCACGGCTCCCCCGCGCGCGGCCGTCAGACGGGCGCGGGGGCCGACGGCTGTGTGTGGATTCCCCGTTGGCGCGGCACGGATTGTGCATACTTGCGAGCCGAACTTCTCACCGCTTGGGTCCGCGCGGTCACACGCGTTGGACGCTCGAGGTGAGAGCGGTGGAGGCGGCGGCTCCGCGCTTGCGCGGGGTCGCCCCTTCATCCTGTTTATTCGCCCGTTTGCCCCGCCGCTTCGCCCGCTGGGAATTTGCCGCCCCTTTATAACGCCGCCGCCCGGGGGAGATTATTATCTTCCCACCTTCGAGGAGGTGCCGGCATGGCGCTGTGGGACAAGCTTCGCAACGAGCTGATCGACATCATCGAGTGGCTGGATGACTCGCGCGACACGATGGTCTGGCGCTATCCACGCGCCGACAACGAGATCAAGTACGGCGCTAAATTGGTCGTCCGCGAAGGACAGGCCGCCGCGTTCGTCAACGAAGGCGCGCTGGCGGACGTCTTCCTGCAGCCGGGGACGTACACGCTGCAGACGCAGAACCTCCCGATCCTCGCGAAGCTCAAAGGGTGGAAGTACGGCTTTGAGAGTCCCTTCAAGAGCGAAGTGTACTTCGTGTCCATGCGCACGTTCACGGATCGCAAGTGGGGGACCAAGAACCCGATCATGCTGCGCGATTCGGAGTTCGGGCCGACGCGATTGCGCGCGTTCGGGTCGTTCGCGATCAAGGTGTCGGACGTGCCGGCGATGCTGCGGAACGTCGTCGGCACGGACAGCCGCTTCACCATCGACGAGATCGGTGAGCAGCTTCGCGATCTGCTGGTGGCGCGCTTCGCCGATGCGCTGGGCGAGAGCAAGATCCCCGTGCTGGATCTCGCCGCCAATCAGGACGACCTGGGGAAGCTGCTGCTGACGAGGTTGCAGAGCGACTTTGACGTCTTCGGGCTGAAGCTGGTGAACCTGGTTGTCGAGAACATCTCGCTCCCGCCGGAGGTCGAGCAGGCGCTCGATACGCGCACCAAGATGGGCGTGATCGGCGACTTAAGCCGATACACGCAATTCCAGGCGGCGGAGGCGATGCGGGATGCGGCGAAGAATCCCGGCGGCCTCGCGGGCGCCGGCGTGGGTCTGGGGGCGGGCGTAACGATCGGGCAGCAGTTCGCCAATGCGATGAACACGCCGCAGGCGCCGCCGCCGATTCCCGGTGGAGCGGCGGCCGCGAGTTATTTCGTCGCACAGGGCGGACAGCAAAAGGGCCCGTTCACGGTGGACCAGCTCCGCGACGAAGTCGCCGCCGGCCGAGTGCAGCGCGGGACGCTGGCGTGGAAGAACGGCATGCCGCAGTGGACGGCGGTCGAGCAGATCCCCGACCTGGCATCGCTGCTGTCCAACGTCCCCCCGCCGCTGCCGAAGGAGTAGCGGCGGATGGGCGAGCATGCGGTCACACCGGTCGCGAAGGAGCGGCAGTTTCCCTGCAAGCAGTGCGGGGCGAACCTGCAGTTCGCGCCCGGGACACACTCGCTCAAGTGCCCGTACTGCGGCGCGGTCAACGAGATTCCGCAGGACGATGCGACGGGCCGGGCACCCGCGGCTCGGGAAGAGGATTACGACGCGGCGTTTCGCGACTGCTGCCGCGAGGAGGATATGCAGGAGCGAATTACCGTCCGCTGCAGCACCTGCGGCGCGGAGACGTCACTCGCCCCGAACGTCACCGCATCGCGCTGCCCGTTCTGCGGCGGCGGGATCGTCGCGGAGGGGACATCGAAGAAGATCATCAAGCCCAAATCGCTGCTGCCGTTCCACGTATCCCACGATCAGGCGGCAGAGCAGTTTCGAGGGTGGATCGCGTCGCTCTGGTTCGCGCCCGGCGAGTTGCAGCGCCGCGCGGAGACGTCGCAGATCGTCGGCGTGTACATCCCGTGCTGGACGTACGATTCCAACACGCAGTCCGACTACACCGGCGAGCGCGGGGACGATTACTGGGACACCGAAACCTATACGACGTTCGAGAACGGTCGCAGCGTCACGCGCACGCGCCAGGTACAGCGGACGCGCTGGTGGCCGGCGAGCGGAACGGTCGAGAATTCATTCGACGACCTGCTCGTGCTGGCGAGCCGATCGCTCCCCGAAAAGCTCGCCGACAATCTCGAGCCCTGGGATTTGCCGTCGCTCGTCGCCTACCGCGATGAATACCTGAGCGGCTTCGTCGCCGAGAGTTATCAGATCGGCCTGCCGGAAGGCTTCGAGCGCGCCAAGCAGATGATGGTGCCGACGATCCAAGAGACGATCCGCCGCGACATCGGCGGGGACCATCAGCGGATCGGGTCCGTGGACACGCGCTACTTCGACGTCACGTTCAAGCATTGCCTGCTGCCGGTGTGGATCAGCGCGTACCGCTACGGCGGGGAAACGTACCGGTTTCTGGTCAATGCGCGGACGGGCGAAGTGCAGGGCGAGCGGCCGTGGAGCGTGTGGAAGATCCTCTTTGCGGTGCTGATCGTGATCGCGATCGTGCTGGTGATTATGATGATCGTCGGCAGCCAGCACTAAGGGCGCCACGCAGCTCGCATGACCTCCTTCATCATCTGCAGCATCGACCCGCAGAAGTTCCGCGACGTCTCGCAGGACATCCGCCAGCGCATGGCCTCGTCGCCGCACGAGATCATCGGCGTGCACGATGCCAAGAGCATGTGCGAGGGGTACAACCGCGCGATCGAGCACGCCAGGGGCGAGCGGCTGGTCTTCTGCCACGACGACATCGAGATCCTCTCGCCCGATTTCGCGGCCAAGCTGGATCGGCACCTCTCGCGCTTCGACCTGGTCGGCGTGGCGGGAACCGATCGCGTGATCCACGGCATCTGGAGTTTCGCGGGACCGCCCTACATCTTCGGGCAGATCGCCCAGCCCTATTCGCCCGCCAGCGGCTACGACGTCTCGATCTTCAGCGCGCCGCGCCGCATCGTCGGCAACATGCAGGCGCTGGACGGGCTGTTCGTCGCCTGCCGGCGGAGCGTCGTCGAAAAGGTCCGCTTCGACGAGCAGAGGTTCGACGGCTGGCACGGCTACGATGTGGATTTCACCTTCGCCGCGCACCTGGCCGGGTTCAAGCTCGCGGTCGCCTGCGACATTGCGCTCATCCACACGTCGCGCGGCTCATCGGAAAAACTGCTGCACTACACGCAGCTCTTCAACCGCAAATACCTCGATCGTCTTTACCCGATGGCCAACCGCGGCTTCTGCGTGCAGCAGGTGCGCGCGATGAGCAAGGCGGAGATCCTCGAGATCATGACGCCGCGAATCTGGGACGAAGCTGAAGTAAAGTAGATTCCGCGCACGATGGCATCACTGGACTTCAACCCGCTCGAGCACCCGGTCGTCTTCGCCGGGCCGCAGTTCATGTCGATCTACTCGGCGTGGGTCGAGCATTTCCCGTTCGCGTTTTTGCTGATTGATCTGGCGCGGCCGCGCGTCTTTGTCGAACTCGGCACGCACCAGGGCGATTCGTACTGCGCGTTCTGCCAGGGGATCGTCGCGACCGCCAGCCAGACCAAGTGCTTCGCGGTGGATTCGTGGGCGGGGGACGATCAGGCCGGCTTCTACGGCGACGAGGTGCTCAAGTCGCTGCGCGAGCATCACGATCCGCTCTATTCGCGCTTCTCCACGCTCGTCCGCGCCAACTTCGACGACGCGTCGAAACAGTTCGCCGACGGCTCGATCGATCTGCTCCACATCGACGGGCATCACGCGTACGAATCGGTCAAGCACGACTGGGAAACGTGGCGGCGCAAGGTGAGCGACCGCGGCATCGTGCTCTTTCACGACACGGCGACGCGGGACCGCGAGGACTTTGGCGTGTGGAAGCTGTGGGATGAGCTTTCGCCGCAGCACCTGTCGCTGGAGTTCCCGCACGGCGGCGGGCTGGGCGTGCTGGTCACCGGCGCGAACGCGCCGCAGCCGGTCGTGCAATTCATGCACTTCGCCCGCGCGAATCTCGCGCTCGTCCGCAACTTTTTCGAAACCCTCGGCAACCGCATGCTCACCTTCCAGGTCAGCCTCAAGATGTGCGACCGGCTGGAGGCGACGTGGCAGGCGCTGGCGCACTGGCGGCAGCAGGTCGGGATGCAGCCGGCGCTGCCGGCGATCACCATGGCGCAGGGCATGACCAATCCCCCCGCCTTCGCGCGGATGACCGCCGAAGAAACGCGGCGGGTGATCGAAGAAGACCTGCGACTGAGGCAATGGCTCGCTCAGCAGCAGCGGCAGCAAAGCCCGCAACAGCCGTCCAAGCCGCCCGCTTGATTGGGTTCCCAACTTTTTTCACTTCGCGCCGATGCGCAGCGCGGTAGCATACCCCCTCGCATTGCAGAACCTTACATCTCTAGGAAAGGAGAAACTGATATGCGAAAGATGCTCATTGCCGCGTGCAGCGGCACATTGCTGGTCGGCGGTTTCGGTGTCCTGCGCGCGATCGCGGCGGACTCGGAGAAGAAGACCGTGCAGGGTGAACTGGTCGACACCTATTGCTACTCGACCGGCGGCGCCACCGGCGAAGGCCACGCCACCTGTGGCGGCAAGTGCGCCAAGAGCGGCATCCCCGTCGCCGTCCTCGTTGACGGCAAGGCGTGGACGCTGGCGACCAATCCCAAGCCGCTCGCCGACGACGTCGGCAAGACCGTCAAGGTCACCGGCACCGCCGCCTCCGATTCCATGACCTTCGTCCCCGACACCGTGCAGGTGAAGGACGGCGAGAACTGGAAGGACGTGAAGCTGAACGACGCGCACCACAAGGGCGGCGACAGCGATAAGAAGGAAGAGAAGAAGGACTAAGCGGTTCGCGATCCGGGAGGGCGGGGCTCCCCCCCCGCCGACGTTGTGGACCCCCGCACCGATCGGCGCGGCACGGGCCACCCCCACCCGACGGCGGCGCGCTG
>JAICTV010000360.1 GCA_025936175.1 Phycisphaerae bacterium | reverse complement strand
GCGACGGTGTATCAGACGATCCAGGCGGCGGTGGACGCGGCGGCGGCGGGGGCGACGATCAACGTCGACGCCGGCACGTACAACGAGCTGGTCACGGTCGACAAGAAGCTGACGCTGCACGGCGCCTTCGCCGGAGCCGATGCACGCGCGACAACGCGCGGCGGCGCGGGCGAGTCGATCGTTCGCGGCCAGGACGATGGCACCGGCAAGCGCACGACCGCTTTTCGCATCACCGCCAACGACGTCACGCTCGACGGGTTCACGGTCGAAGACAACTCGAGCAGCAATCAGTTCGGCGCCGGCATCGTCATCGATCCGAACGTCGCCGGCACGCACATCGTCGACAACATCGTGCAGCACAACGTCGCCGGCGTGTACCTCGCCAGCTCCAGCGCGACGGATCAATCCGTCATCCAGCACAACCTCTTCGTCGCCAACAACACGGTCGGCGAAAACAGCGGCCGCGCAATCTACAGCGACGGCGGCGTCTCCGGCGGCAATTTGACGAATGTGCTGATCGACTCCAACACCTTCAAATCCAACGTCGGCCCTGACGGCATCGAAGCCGCCATCGGGCTGCAGGCACAGACGCTCGGCAAGCAGTCGAACATCACGATCAGCAACAACATCTTCGGCGACAACGGCAAGGCGGTGCTGCTGATCAACGCGAGCAACGTCACGATCAAAGGGAATCTCATCACCGGCTCGATCGACGAGGGCAGCGCCGCGCTGCGGATCGAGGGGGGCGTGAGCCACGCGACGATCACGCTCAACACCATCGCGAACAACAAGAATGCGGCGATCCGGATCGACAAGAACTTCAGCTCCGCCGACAACAGCGACATTTCGATCACGCAGAACAACATTTTCGGCAACGCGCAAGGCGGGCTGAAAGTCGATGCCGGCGCGTATACCGGCACGCTGGATGCGCGGAACAACTACTGGGGCAGCGCGTCAGGGCCGGGTGGCGACGGGACGGGCACGGGTGATGCGATCTTCGCCAACGGCAACGCCGTCCTCTTCGCGCCGTTCAGCACGACGCTCATCGCCGGTGCGCCGGATCTGAGCGGGACGGTGACGCAGCCGCCGACCACCAATCCCCCGCCCGTCACGCAGCCGCCGCCCACCACCAATCCGCCGCCCGTGCACCACAAGAAGAAGCACAGCCGCAAGTGGCTGGAGGATCATGGCTACATCAAGAAGAAGCACCACAAGCCGCACAAGGCGAAGAAGCACAAGAAGCATAAGAAACACAAGAAGCACCACGCGGCGCCCGCGACGGTTGTCGTGTCGGCGTAGCGATCAGAGCCCCACGCGCACGTCGGAGACGTAGTAGCGGCCTGGCTTCGCGTGCGGGATCGTCATCAGCAGGTCGCCCTGCGCCTGGATCGGCCGCGGGAACCGCGCGGCGGTGAGCGAGTTGGTGCAGCGCGCGGCGAACTCCGTCGAGTCGTCCTGGCAGTACACGATCACGTTCTGCTCCGCGCTCGGCACGTCGATCCGCCAACTCGCGAACGGCGTCGCGCCGACGAATTCCTGCGGCGGACGGACGGGGACGCGGACGGCGAGCGCCGCGGATTTGGGATTGTCCGGCACGTCGATCCGCAATCGCCAACCGCTGTGATCATCCTTGCGTTCGATCGACGTCGCGAGTTTCGTTCCGTCGCTGAGCTGTGCCGCCCACGCGGGCTTTTCGTTCGGTGAAGACGCGGATATGGCCGGCGGCGCAAGCGTGGACGCCCAGTTTTGATCGGTGCGGAAGGGCGGATTCGGAACGAGCGATCGCGCGTTGCGGCTGTAGTAGCGCAGCGCGTGTACCCGCGAACTGTCCATCCCGCCGCCGTCGAATGGCGCATTGACCGAGTCGATCTGCACGCCGCCCGTTTGTTCGTCGAGATCGAACGCGTCGAGCATTCGGTCACCCGATTGCCACAATTCGCCGATGCGAATGCCGGAGCAGCGGCGCATTCGGATGACGTATCCCGGCCCCGCGCTGAGACGGTCGAAGTCGCACATCGACGCGTCCTCGAGCAGCACGTGGACGTGATCGGGACGGGTATCGAATTCGAGCCAGTTGTTTCGCCAGTGGTTCTCCGATCCCTTGATCGCGACCGGAATGCCGTGGTAGCCGCCCTCGACGATGCAACCGCTGATCTCGTTCCCGTCGCCGCTGATGTCGATCATGGCGCGCGGCTTGACGAACTGATAATTCGGCGCCGGACCGCCCTCGATGTCCATGCGGTCGATGCGGTTTGCGTTGCCGACGAGTCGGATGGCGCCGCTGCCCGTCTGCGAGACGTAAATGTCGTGGAACAGGCAATCCTGGTTGTAGTTGTCGAAGGCGAGGCAGACTTCCTTGCTCGAGACGGCCAGTCGCTCGAAGCGGCTGTTGCAGGTGCCCGGCGAGGCGATGCAGCTCGATTGCGGCGCGGCGATGCTCAGGTTCTCGATGTTGACGAAAGCGATGCCCCCGTGCGTGAAGTGCGACTTCAGCGAGACGGCGGGGCGGGTGGTGGAGCACTTGATGAACGATCCTTGCCCCTCGCCGCGCAGCGTCGTGCCGGTGTAGATCTCGAGTCCCTGCACGTCGTACTGGCCGGCGGGGAGGACGACGGTGCTGCCGGCGGCGTTGCGACCGTTGAAGTAGTTTCCGCGCGCGTCCATGAGCGCGCGCTGAATGGCGGCGGTATCGTCCTGGAGGTCGTTGGGGACCGCGCCGTAATCGCGGACGTTGATCGTGAATCCGCCGCCGGCCGCTTCGTTGTGCATCATCATCGCCCGCCGCCCGCTGGCGCAACCGAGCAAGGCGAATCCGATGAGCAACAGGGCGATGCGAGCCATGAGATGACGCGTGACGCGGAAGAAAGCGGAGGAGGTGAGATTCGAACTCACGAGACCCTTGCGGGCCTACCGGTTTTCAAGACCG
>JAICTV010000154.1 GCA_025936175.1 Phycisphaerae bacterium | reverse complement strand
ACCTCACGCCCGAGCAGATGAAGAAGATCGCCGACTTCCGCGCCGAGAACGACGCGTCGACGGACAACCTGCTCAAGGAGCTCGGCGGCGCGCAGCAGTAGCTTTCGTGCGGCGAATGCGATGATCCACCGAATCGATGGCAGACGAAGCCGACGACATTCGCGACGGCCGAGACGGCGATGGCGAAGCGTATCGTCGGCTCGTCTGCCGGCATCAGCACGAGATCGCGCGTCGGCTGCGAAGGTTCTCGCGCGATCGGCTGGCGATCGAGGAGATGGTGCAGGAGACGTTCGTCGAGGCGTACTTTTCGCTCGACGGCTATCGCGGAGATGCGCCGTTCGAGCACTGGTTGCACCGCATCGCGGTTCGCGTCGGATATCGACACTGGAAGTCGAAGAAAAGCGGGCGACAGACGGTTTCGATCGACGGAAAGTCGCTTGCGTCTTCGCGACACGAGCCGCGCGACGATGATGCTGAAAAACTCCATCGCGTGCTCGAGCAATTACCGCCGCGCGATCGACTTGTCGTCACCCTCCTGTACCTCGAGGAGCACACCGTCGAGGAGACGGCGAAGCTCACCGGCTGGAGCAAGACGATGGTGAAAGTGCAGGCGTTTCGCGCGCGCGCGAAGCTGAAGAAATTGATGCAGGAGCGGCGATGAACGAGGTCGCGTGGATCAAGTCGCTGGATCGCGCAAGTGTGGAGCCGGCGTCGCAGCTCGACGTCGCCGATTCGGTGATGCGGCAGGTTCGACAGTCCGCAACGGAGCAGACGGGCCGCGATCCCTTCGGCATCGCCGCGCTGATCGCGACGCTCGCCGGCGGCGGGGCCGTGGCTTGCGCGTTCATCGGTTGGTCCGCGTTTCAGGACTCGCTGGTGAACCTCTTCGATTCGGTGAAGCTGGTGTTGCAATGACGAACGCCCCGCGCTGGCGACGATGGCTTTTCGCGCTGCTGATTTTCCTGGGCGGGGCGGCGTGCGGGGCGGGGATCACCATCGTCGTCGTCGCACGAACCGTCCATCACATCATGACGCATCCGGAGGAGGCGCCGCATCGGATCGCTGCCCGGTTGTCGCACCGGCTCGACTTGTCGAAAGAGCAGACGGCGCAGGTCGAGCAGATCATCCGCAACCGCCAGGGCCAAATCATCGAGATTCGCCGCGACATGCAGCCGCGCATCGAGAGTCAGTTGACGCAGCTCGAGAGCGACATCGCCGCCGTGCTGACGCCACCGCAGCAGCAGAAGTGGCACGCGCTGGTGACGACACTGCGATCGAACTGGCTGCCTCCTGTTCCTTCCACAATGCCCGCCACCGCGCCTTAGCTTGCCGCGCTCGACGCTTTCGTTCATCCTCTCCGTCCTTCGCCGTGCGACGTTTCGCAGCCACCGGCGAAGGGGAGAGAAAGAGCGTGAGAATCGCCGTCGTGTTAATCGTGATCTGTGCCGCCCGCATCGCCTTTGCGGCGAGCGGCGGAGATTGGAAGCCCGCCAAGTCCCCGCTGATGACGCGGTGGGCGAAGGACGTGACGCCGGATCACGTGCTGCCGGAGTACCCGCGGCCGCAGATGGTCCGCAAGGACTGGCTGAACCTCAACGGACTGTGGGAGTTCGAGGGCGCCGGCGACGAGAAAGAACCGCCGGTCGGAAAGACACTTTCGGGGACGATTCTCGTTCCCTTCTGCATGGAGTCGGCGCTCTCCGGCGTCGGCAAGCACTGCGACGCCGCGTGGTATCGACGCACGTTCACGATTCCATCGGATTGGAAGGGCAAGCGCATCCTGCTCCACTTCGGCGCGGTCGATTACGCGACCAGCGCGCAGGTGAATGGTCAGGTCGTCGGCAAGCACGTCGGCGGCTATGACGCGTTCACGTTCGACATCACCGACGCGCTGAAGGAAGGCGGCTCGGGCGAGCAGGAGCTTCTCGTCCGGGTGGCGGACACCACCGATCCGTCGCAAGCGCGCGGCAAGCAGACGACGGAGCCGAAGGGCATCTGGTACACGCCGTGCTCGGGGATCTGGCAGACCGTCTGGCTCGAGCCGGTGGCGAAGGAGCATGTCGAGGATCTGAAGATCGTCCCGGAACCAGACGGCGTGACGCTGAGCGTCAAGGGAACGGCGAAGGTGGAAGTGCTCGACGGCGAGAAGGTCGTCGCCAGCGGACAAACGGGAACGAAGATTTCCGTCCCCAATCCCAAACATTGGTCGCCCGATGGGCCGTTTCTGTACGGGCTGCGGATCACGCAGGGCGACGACGTCGTCGAAAGCTACGCCGGACTGCGCAAGATCGAAGTGTCGCCGGACGAGAAAGGGACGCCGCGAATCAAGTTGAACGGCAAAGAGATCATGATGATCGGCCCGCTCGATCAGGGCTTCTGGCCCGACGGGATCTACACCGCGCCGACGGACGAGGCGCTGAAGTACGACCTGGAGATGACGAAGAAGCTCGGCTTCAACTGTCTCCGCAAGCACGTGAAGGTCGAGCCGCAGCGGTTTTACTACTGGTGCGACAAGCTCGGCCTGTTGGTCTGGCAGGACATGCCCAGCGCCCTGGCGAACAAGCCCGGCGACTGGCAGCGGCAGTTTGAAAGCGAGTTGAAGCAGCTCGTCGAGCAGCATCGCAACTCGCCGTCGGTCGTGATGTGGGTGCCGTTCAACGAAGGCTGGGGACAGGAAGCGTACGGCAAGGAGGGCACGCAGCGCATCGCCGACATGGTCAAGAAGCTCGATCCGACGCGGCTGGTGAACAACGCGTCGGGCTGGACGGACGCGGAAGCCGGCGACGTGCATGACATGCATTCCTATCCCGGCCCCTCCGCGCCGGCGGTGGAGAAGGAGCGCGCGATCGTGCTCGGCGAGTTCGGCGGGCTGGGACTCGGGATCAAAGGGCACATGTGGGAGGACAAGGCCTGGGGCTATCAGAACATGGCCTCGGAAAAAGATCTGACCGATCGCTACGAGCGTCTGCTCGGGCGGCTGTGGGAGCTGCACGATCACAGCGGCTTGTGCGCGGGCATTTATACGCAGACCGAAGACGTTGAGTCGGAATCGAACGGCTTCATGACCTACGATCGCGAAGTGCTCAAGATGGATGAGTCGCGGGTGCGCCGGGCGAATCTCGGGCAGGGGCCGCGCGTTGTCCTTCAAACATTGATCAAAACGGCGCGCGAGGAGCCGGCGGAATGGAAGTACACGACCGAGAAACCCGCCGACGGCTGGGAGAAGGTTGGGTTTGACGATTCATCCTGGAAGAGCGGCAAGAGCGGCTTCGGAACGGCCCAGACGCCCAACACCAGCGTCAACACGACGTGGAACACGCCGGACATCTGGCTGCGGCGCGAGGTCGATCTGCCGGCGGATGCGCTGAACGATGTGGAGATGCTCGTCTTCCACGACGAAGGCTGCGAGATCTACCTCAACGGCGGCCTCGCCGGGCGGCTGCGGAACTTCAGCAGCGATTACGTCGAGCAGCGCCTGCGCGAGGACGCTAAGAAGGCGATCAAGCCGGGCAGGAACGTCGTCGCCGTCCACTGTCATCAAACCGGCGGCGGGCAGTACATTGACGTTGGTTTCGTTCGGCTGGTTGAGGCGAAAAAGTAGTCGCGCCGCGAGAAGATCAACGCAAAATGGCAAAGAGGCAAAGAGGCAATAAAATGCGACAACCAATACGAAACAATCGTCTCGTCCTCTTTGCGTCTTTGCTCCTCTGCGTCTCTGCATTCAGTCTTTCACCCGATCCCGCCATGGCCGACAAACTTGCCGAAGTTCCGCTCGCCGACGTGAAGCTGACCGACGGCTTCTGGAAATCGAGGCTCGACACCAACCGCACCGTCACGGCCTGGCACAATCTTCACGAGTGCGAGACCACCGGCCGCATCCGCAACTTCGAGCGGGTCGCGCGGCACGAGACCGGCAAGCAGGAAGGGCTGCGCTTCAACGATTCCGACGTCTACAAGGTCATCGAAGGCGCTTCGTACATTCTCGCCGGCGGCAAGGACGAGAAGCTCGACAAGTACCTCGATGACCTCATCGCCACGATGGCCGCCGCGCAGATGCCGGACGGGTATCTCTACACGAAGTACCAGCTCGAGGGGATCGACAAGCGTTTCACGAACCTCAAGGACATGCACGAGATGTATTGCGCCGGCCACCTGATCGAGGCAGGCGTGGCGCACCATCGGGCGACCGGCAAGCGTGCGCTGCTCGACGTCGGGATCAAGTTCGCGGACCTGCTCGACTCGACCTTCGGCCCGGACAAGCGCCGCGATGTGTCCGGGCACGAGGAGATCGAGCTGGCGCTGGTGAAGCTGTCCGACGAGACGGGGGACGCGAAGTATCGCAAGCTCGCCGACTTCTTCGTCCATTTGCGCGGCCGGCCGGATGCGCGCAAGAGCTGGGGCGATTATCACCAGGACGCGCGGCCGCTGGAGGAGGCGGACCAGGTCGTCGGCCACGCCGTGCGGCAGATGTATTTCCTCTGCGCCGCCGCCGACGTCACCTCGCACGGCGACGCCGATTACACGCAGCCGATGGAGAGGCTGTGGCAGGATCTGGTCGAGCGAAAGATGTACATCACCGGCGGCGTCGGCGCCAGGCACGACGGCGAGGCGTTCGGCGCGCCGTACGAGCTGCCGAACGAATCCGCCTACGCCGAGACCTGCGCCGCGATCGGCAGCGCGCTGTGGAACCATCGGATGAACCTCCTCACCGGCGACGCGAAGTACGCCGACGTCGTCGAGCGCGCGACCTGCAACGGCATCCTCAGCGGCGTCTCGCTCGGCGGCGACAAGTTCTTCTACGTCAACCCGCTTGCGAGCAAGGGCGGCCACCATCGACAGAGCTGGTACGACTGCGCCTGCTGCCCGCCGAACGTGCAGCGCTATTTCGCGTCACTGCCGAGTCGGGCTTACGCGAGTGATGCCGACGGGAACGTCTGCGTCAACCTCTACGCCGCCGGCGAAGCGCGCGTGATCCGGCCCGGCGGGGGCGGGGAAATTCGCATCCGGCAGGAGACGGATTACCCGTGGGACGGGAAGGTGAAGCTGACGATCAACCCCGAGCCGGCGGCGAAGTGCGCGATCAAGCTGCGGATTCCGAGCTGGTGCGAAGGCGCGACGATCGCGGCGAAGGGGCAGACGATCGAGCCGAAGATCGACAAAGGTTACGCGGTCGTCGAAGGCGACTGGCGCGGCGGTGACACGATCGAACTGAATCTGCCGATGCCGATCAAACGCGTCCACGCCGACCCGCGCGTGAAGGATGATGTCGGCCGCGTCGCGATCCGGCGCGGGCCGATCGTCTACTGCGCTGAAGGCGCGGATAACGGCGGAAAGGCGATGGACCTGTCGCTGCCGCCGGACGAGGCGCTCCGCGTCGAGAAGGCGGCCGACCTGCTCGGCGGCGTGAACGTGATCAAGGGAAAATCGATCACGCTGGTGCCGTACTACGCTTGGGACAATCGCGCCGCCGGCGAGATGGCGGTGTGGCTGAAGGAAAGCCCGCTGCGTTAAAGCGGTGCGCGCTCGGGTGCGGCGCGCGGGCCGACACTGATGTCATGCTGAGGTAATCCGAAGCATCTGCGTTCCACGGTGAGCCGCTTCCGATTCGCGGCCAGATCCTTCGCGGAGTACCGCTCAGGATGACGGCTCGCCGACGCTACAGGCGAGCGCACGCTGCTGTAGTGCGCCGTTGCAGGGGCGACATTTGTGTCGCCTTCTTCGACCGGTGCGGCGCGACGAGGAGGGCGACACAAGTGTCGCCCCTACATCGATGCCAACAGTTCCGCCGCGTGATCGACCAGCAGTTCCAAGCCGCCCGCGGCTGGCCGAAAACTGTTGTAGAAGAAGTGCGCCTCATCCACCTCGTACCCGCCCTCGGCGTACGCTTCCCGCGTCGGGATGTATCCGAAGGGGGCGTTGGCATAGCCGACGACGAAGAGGTTCGCGGTGGTCCGCTTGCGCAGCATCTCGGTGAAGCGCGAGAACAGCTCGCCGTTGACGGCGACGATGCGGACGTCGCCGATCCGCGCCGCCTGAATCTCGATCGGCACCGATCTCCCGCCGCCGTCGCTGCGGATCGCCCGCTTCATCGCGTCGGTCCACGTCGCCGCGACGCCGGCGCGCAGCGCCGCCCACGGGTCGTCGGGCGCGGATCGCGCGACGAACGCGCCGGCCGCGCGATCGATTCCTCCATCGGCCAGCGCCTCGAGCGGCAGCGGGACGCGGATCGATTTCACCGCCAGCGTCGCCTCCGCCGCCGGCTCCTTGTCGCCGAGGCAGCGCAGCGCGAAGCGGCCGATGACATCCCCCATCCGCCGCACCTTCTCCGGCGGCGCGTTGACCGCGGGCGGGTTGATGTTGCCGGCGGCGCCGTTGGTGATGAGTGTGATCGGGTGGCCGCCCAGCGAGCGCGCGACGGTGGACGCCGCCGCGCCGCACCAGTCCGGCGCGATGCGCCGCTCGACATGGCCCAAGGCCACGGGATGCATCGGGTAATTCACGATTGCGGCGACGGTGTCGCCGTTGCCGGCGAGGAACGCGAGCGTCCACAGGTTGGAGTCGACGTGCGCGCTCGCCGTCCTGCGGCGGTCGGTTCCCATCGTGCACCCGACGCTGCCGCTGACGACGCGACAGGCCCGCGTCTTGCGGACGGCCTGTTGCATCACGCTCTCGATATGGAAGCGCAGGAAGCGGACGTAGCGTTCGCTCTGCTTTCCCGCGGCGTTGAGCGCGATCGTGGCCGGCGCGTTGTGCGTGTGCGTCGCGCACAGCAATACCTGCCGCGGCTGCAATTGCAATCGCGCGCCCGCCCACGCCCGCACGGCGTCAACCAACTCCGCCGGCAGCGCGACGACGTCGCACGCGACCCACATCAGCTTCTCGTCGCCTTGTTCGAGGTAGACCGCGCGGGCGAAGATCGAATCGAGCACGCCGACGGCCGGCTGCTCGCGCGCGGCGAAGCCGGAGAGCTCGACTTCGAAGTCCGGCGTGATGTCGATTTCCGCCGCGCCGACGTTCATCGCGCGGCCCCCGCGGTTGCGATTAACGCGTTGCGATGCTCATACACCTTGCGGATCGCCGCGACGATGTCATCCATGTCCTGCTGCGATCCGAGCAGAACGTTGTGCGTCAGCCAGACCCCTTCCGGGCAAAGCGCTTCGACGCTTGGCAGATCCACATCACGGTAGTTTCCCGTGCACCCGGTATACGGGCCGAACGCGCGGTTGACGAACAGCGGCTGGCGGTAGAGCGGCACCCTATATCCCGTCTGAAGCGGTGTCCCCTCAGCGTTCACCGCTTCAACAAAGCGGTCACGCGGGATGCCGCAGACTCGGAAGACATAGAGGTGATGTGCGTTGCGCGTGGCAAACGGATCGCGGCGCTGCGGCGTGATGCCGGGAATCTGCGAAAGCTTTCCATCGAGGTAGCGTCCATTGACGTCGCGACGGTCGCTCTGTTCATCGAGCCGATCGAGCTGGCAATTCAGAATCGCGCCGGCGAATTCGCCGAGGCGATAGTTCCCCGAGATCACGTGATGCTCGTACCACGCGCCATCCGGCCTGCGACCGCAGTTGTGGATCGAGCGGCAGGCGGCGGCGAGTTCATCGTCGTTGGTCGTGATGATTCCCCCTTCGCCGCTGGTCAGATTCTTTGTCGATTGGAACGAGAATGAACCGATGTGCCCGATCGATCCACATCGCCTGCCGTTGTATTCGCTGCCGTGCGCGTGGGCGGCGTCTTCTATGACGATCAGATTGTGCTTCCGCGCGATCGACATGATTGCGTCCATGTCGCAAGGCATGCCGCCGAGATGAACAGGGATGATCGCCCGCGTGCGCGGCCTGATCGCTGCCCGGATTTCCGTCGGATGGAGGTTGAACGTTGCGCGATCGATGTCTGCAAAGGCCGGCGTCGCGTTGGCCTCGACGACGGCGGTGGCGGTGGCCAGAAAGGTATACGGCGGGACGATCACCTCATCGCCCGCCTGAATGCCCGCCGCCATCAGCGCGATGCGGAGCGAGACGGTGCCGTTGCAGACGGCGATCGCGTGCTTGGCGCCGACGTAATCGGCGAAGCGGCGCTCGAACGTCGCCACCTCATCCCCGTCGAGCTTTCCCCATTTGCCGCTGCGCAGCGCGCGGAGCAGCGCGCGCTCTTCGCCGGGACCAAGAATGGGCCAGCTCGGCCAGGGCTTGCCAGGGGGGCGGACGGGTTTGCCGCCGTGAAGGGCGAGGGTGTCGGTGCTCACTTGCGTGAGATTAGCGATGATCGGGCGTCGGTGTTAGTCGTCGCTCCCGCGCGGGCGAACCTCGTAGCGAGGCTGGGCCGTAACGGGCGCGGGGCGCTTTTTGGCCTTGGGCACCACCGCTGGGACGGCAGCGGGGGCGGCCGTGGTGGCGTCCGTCGGTGCGCCGGTCGCCGCGTCGGGTGCGGCGGCCGGCTGACTTCCGGCGCCGCCGAGGGTCATCCGCTCGACGTACACCTCGACCCGCGTCTCCGCCGCGCCTTCGGCGTTGACGACCGGCGACGCGGAGACGATCCCGACGCCGCTGCAATCGAAGCTGATCAGCGCGGTCTTGAAGTCCGGCGTGTCCAGCTCGATCGACATCATCTTCTCCGCCGCGTCCGAGTTGTTGCGCCTGATCACGAAATCATCCCGCCATTGCTGGAACGGAGCGGCATCTTTCTCGTTGACGTAGAAGCGATGTCGGGGATCTCCAGCTCGCCGGGAGACATGCTCATCTCGCGGATGTCCCCGGCGCCCGCGGGGTTAGCGCTCTTGCGGCGCGGCGCCCGCCTCGTAGAATAGCTCCGCGCCCAGCGCGGCTTGGCCACGCTGGCGAAATAGGCACGATCGCCTCGAGTCTCCTCTCTCCCGCCTCCTTCTCTCGTGCTCTCATCCTCCACCCACACCTCCTTCCCCATTCATGCCCCGCGACGCGCGCGGCAGTCCGCCCTCGGCGGAAAGAGTTCGATGCGGCGCAATCGACGGGCAATCACTTGTGTTTCCAGACAGGATCGTGGTGCGACTCTTCCGCCGACTCGAACCAGCGGGTCATGATCGTCTTCTGCTGCGTGTAAAACTGCACCGCCTCCGTGCCCTGGATGTGGAGGTCGCCGAAGAAGGACTTGTTGCGCGTGGTGAAGAATGCTGAGACGCGGACGTTCGTCCGGCTATTCATATCCGTCCCCGATAAAGGTCGGCGATCGGGAAGCACAGTTCCCAATCACCCCACACCAGATCGCCGTTCTGGATCGAGAACGAGGCAAACTTCTTGTAATCCAGGAAGGCGCGGATCTGCGGGTTGTTTGAACCGGAGAGAAACCGCTCGAAATCGACCCTTCGCCGCGTGCCGTCGCTGAAGACCAGGAGCAGCGCATGGCCTGTGTCGCGACGAGCGCGAGCGACAAAGACTTCCGCCGGCACCCTTAGCGGATCTTTCGGGTGATGCGCTTTGGCTCGATTTTTTTGTGGAGCACGAAGTAATCGACCCATTTCTTCACGATCTCCTCTGCGCGATGCTCGATCAGCGTCTTGAAATCGGCGAGCTGCGGTCCTTCCAGCGGGCGCCGCCCGCTCACCGCCAGGTAAATGATATCCACGACCTGACCGTTTTTGATGATCAGTTCTGCGCGGCTTTCTCTGCGCCCATACTTGCCGTGCACGTGCACCGGCTCGTGCTCATTCGAATAGAACAGCACGATGATCCCCATGTATTCGAACAGTTTCGGCACGGTCCTCCCCGGGCGGTCCGTCGGCCGCGCCTTATTTGTGCTTCCACACCGGATCGTGATGGCTCTCGCTCGCGGATTCGAACCAGCGGGTCATGATCGTCTTCTGCTGCGTATAGAACTGCACCGCCTCCGTGCCCTGGATGTGCAGGTCGCCGAAGAAGGACCTGTTCCAGCCGGTGAAGGGGAACCAGGCCATCGGGGCCGGCACGCCGATGTTGATGCCGATCATGCCGGCGTTGAAGTGGTGCTTGAACATCCGCGCGGAGTAGCCGTCGCGGGTGAAGATGCTGGCGCCGTTCCCGTATTCGCTGCGCTTGCCGATCGCTAAAGCTTCTTCGAGGTTCTTGGCGCGGATGACCGAGAGGACGGGGCCGAAGATTTCTTCTTTGGCGACGCGCATCGTAGGCTCGACGCGGTCGATGATGGAGGGGCCGAGGATGAACCCGCCCTGACCGCCCGTTCCGCCGGCTGAAGCCGGGGGCTTGGCCTTTCTTCCGTCCAGCGCGACGGTCGCGCCTTCTTTGCTCGCGACGTCGAGATAACTCTCGACTTTCGTCTGATGCTCGCGCGAGATAACCGGGCCCATGTCCACTTCCGGGCCCTCGTCCGTGCGGCCGACCTTCATCTTGCTCGCCTTGTCCACCAGGTTATCGACGAGGCGCGACGCGACATCGCCCACACCGACGGCGATCGAGCCGGCCATGCAGCGCTCGCCGGCGCAGCCGAACGCGCTCGACTGCAGCGCGGCGACCGCCTGATCGAGATCGGCATCCGGCATGATGATCAGATGGTTCTTCGCACCGCCGGCGGATTGGACGCGCTTGCCGTTTCTGGTTCCCTCCTCGTAGATGTACTTGGCGACCGGCGTGGAGCCGACGAAGCTGATCGCCTTGACCTGCGGGTGATGCAGGAGGGCATCGACCGATTCCTTGTCGCCGTGCACGATGTTGAAGACGCCGGCGGGCAGCCCCGTCTCCTGCAGCAGGCGGCCGATCATCACCGCCGTGAGCGGCACCTTCTCGCTGGGTTTGAGGACGAACGTGTTCCCGCACGCGATGGCGATCGGGTACATCCACAGCGGCACCATCGCCGGGAAATTGAACGGCGTGATGCCGGCGCAGACGCCGACCGGATGGCGGATCGTCTCGCAGTCCACCTCGCGCGCGATGTTCATCAGCGACTGGCCCATGATCAGCGAAGGCACGCCGCAGGCGAACTCGACGACCTCGATGCCGCGCGCGACCGAGGCGCGCGATTCGACCATCGTCTTGCCGTGCTCGCGGGTGACCAGCCGCGCGATCTCGTCGGCGTGCTGCGTGAGCAGCTCGCGGAACTTGAAGAGGAAGTGACAGCGCTGGACCACCGGCTTGTTCGCCCAGTCCGGCAGCGCCGCCGCGGCGACCTCGATCGTCTTGTTCACCTCATCGGCGGTGCAGAAGGGGACGCGGGCGATGCGCTGGCCCGTCGAGGGATTGAAGACGTCGCCGAAGCGCGTGCTCGAGCTGTCGGACCATTTGCCGCCGCTGAGCATCTGGACGGTTTCGACATTCGAAGAACGCGCTGGCGCGGCGGTGGTGGTCATTTCAAATACCTCTCTCCAGAGAAAAATCCCTCAACAATGATCGGACACGGGCAAAACGGGGCGATTATAGGGGCCGCGGTTGAACTGCGATAGATGATGCCGCGGCTCGATGAGGGACTCGCGGCGTTGCGGGCGAGCGATCGCGATGCGCTGGTGCTGCGATACTTCGATCGCAAATCGGCGCGCGAGGTCGCCGCCGCCTTCAACATCTCGGAGGACGCGGCGGAGAAGCGGATCTCGCGGGCGGTCGAGCGATTGTGGGCGTTCTTCCGCCGCCGGGGCGTGACGGTCACGCTCGCCGCCCTCGCGACGACGCTGACCCGGATCGCCGAAGCGGCGCCGATTGCGCTGAAGACGTCCGTCGTCACGTCCTCGCTCGTCGCGGGTAGGACCACGGCCGCATCGATCGCGAAAGGGGCGTTGGTTTCCATGGCCATGGCAAAGACGAAGTCGACGGCGGTGGCGATCGTTCTCCTGCTGCTCATCGGCGGCGGCGGAATCGCATTGATGTCGCACCTGAGCTCCTCATCCGCGCCGCGCCGGGTTGCCGTCACAACGGCTCCCGCGACATCGCTCCCCGCCTTGGTCGTCTCGCCAGACACGCCGGCGCCCGCGCCAATCGTCGCGCGCTTTGCCGCGGGCGCGGCGATCCAACTGCTCGGCATCACCGACACGCCGGGGGAACCGACGCGATGGTGGGCGGCAGACGGCACGCCGATCCGGGCACCGTCGCCGCTGCCGTCGCGGACTTCCGACCTCACGCCCGGCGAGCACCCGTATCAGTTCGCGCTGCTGATCACCGAGCCGACGGATCCGCAGGAGAAGGAGGATCTCAACTGGTCGGCGTCGCTCGACGGGCCGCGGGTTGCCACGACCTACATCACGGGTCTCGAAACGTATGCGACGACGCAGCCGGGCGGCGGGCACCCCATGAGCTACGTCTTCACGACCACATCGCAGCCGGCGCAGGCTAACCTGCAGATGCGGATCGGCGTCGCGAAATGGACCGAACGGTTTCACTTTGATCTCCACGGCGCAGCAACGCGCCCGGCGACTGTCCCGGCGACTTCGGGTACGGCGACGATCGCTCCGGGCAGTTCGCCGTCCTTCACGCTCGTCAGCATCGCGGACAACAAATCGGGCAAGGCACAGGCTGTCATCCGCTTTTCGAAGGAGCAGGATCGCCGCCGCGAGTACATGAACGAGATGATCGTGCTGTACGACGTCTCCGGAAAATGGCACCTGCACGAGGGGATGGGCGGCGGCCGCGGCGGAACGTGGATTTACAGTTTCGACATCCCGCTGAAGCAGGCTGTCGCGCTGGAATATCGCTACCGGTCGTGGGAGATGCTGGAGATCAGCAACGTCTCGCTTCGGCCCAACCAGAAGACGACGCCGTCGCTTCACCAGCTTCCGGCAAAATAGCTCACCATTTCGTTGTCGGATACGCCCCGGGCGGTGACAGTCTATCCCCGGATGGCGGCGGCGCCCGATGAGCTTCAACTGCTGGCGGATTACGCGAAGTCGCGCGACGAGCGGGCGTTCGCGCAGGTCGTCGATCACTACGTCGATCTCGTTCACGCGTCCGCCCGCCGGCAGGTGGGGGAGGCGGAGCTGGCGCGGGATGTGACGCAGGCGGTGTTTTTGATCCTTTCGCAAAAGGCTGGGGAGCTGACGCGAAACTGTCAGCCGGGCGGCGCGCCGCTGTCGGCCTGGTTGCTCGCGGTGACGCGCTACGCGGCCAACAACGCGATCCGCACGCGGGCGCGGCAGAACAAGTACGACCAGAAGGTGGCCCAAATGAATCGGGAAGCCGCATCAAGTGACGAGCGGCAATGGGAGGAGATGTCGCCGCTGCTGGATGAGGGGATGAGCAAGCTGCGCTCGGCGGACCGCGACGCGTTGCTGCTGCGTTTCTTCGAGAAGAAGACCGCGCGACAGATCGGAGAAGTCCTGGGCATCTCGGAGGACGCGGCGGAGAAGCGCGTCGCGCGGGCGGTGGAAAAGCTGCGCGACTTCTTCCGCCGCCGCGGCGTCGCGGTCTCCGCAATCGCATTGGCCGCGGGATTGACCGCACATTCGGCGGAGGCGGCGCCGATCGGCCTAAGTGCGGCGGTCTCCGCATCAACGAGCGCTGCAACGGCGGCGACAACCGCTGGCTCGGCGGCGGGACTCGCGAAAGGAACGGTGATCGCGATGGCGGCGGCGAAGACGAAGCTCATCGTGGCGTCGGTGGTGGTCGGTCTTATCGTGGTTGGCGGCGGGGCGGTCGCGGT
>JAICTV010000207.1 GCA_025936175.1 Phycisphaerae bacterium | reverse complement strand
CGTCGGCGAAGTGCGCGACGTTGATGCCGGCGGCGTCGTAAGCGTTGGTGCTGCGTCCCCAGGCGAAGAGCATGGCGACGCAGAATGCCGTCGCCACCGTGCACGCGAGGATGTGCAGGCGCGGCTTCATGCGGTCGATTTCGTGGGTCGGACAGTCCGACCTGCGGGAAGCCCGCACTCGGGGCAGCGATCGGTTGATCCGCGCAGGTCGTACCCGCACGCCGCGCAGAGCCCCCGTCGCGCGCGGTGCAGTTGCCGACGCATCATCCACAGCGCTCGGAGCGGCAGGATCGAGGCGAGCAGGATGAGAAACCAGTGCGGCACGAGCAGCGCGTAGTCGACTTCGTTTCCCAGCGTCGTGGCGACCAGGTCGTCCACGCGGCCGATCCGGAAGCCGAACCGATCGGCGCCGGGGAGGGCGCGGTTGTCGGCGCGCCCCGTCTGCCACGAGAAGTCCCGTGCGGGCAGCGCACGAATCCGGTATTCGGGCATCGGCCCGCTGTCGTGCGAATACCAGACGCCGATCGAGCCTTGGCGCGAGAGCAGGCCGTAGAGTGATGTCGTTTCAATGGCGTCGTCGTCGCTGTAGCGCGCCGTCGCATAGAGAGCATGATCCAGCGCTTGCGTGCTTCGGCCCCACAGGAACAGCGTCGCCAGGCCGAACGTGCCGGAGACGATGCAGGCGAGGAGGTGCAGGCGGCGCCTCACGCCGGCGCCTCCGCGGTTGTCGGCGCGGCGGGAACGGGCGTATCGATCGCGCGACCGCACTCGGGACAGCGATCGAGCGAGGCGCGCAGGTCGTAGCCGCATTCGGGACAGTGGCCGATGTGCTCGCGTCGTCTCCGCCGCCGGATCCGCACGGCACGGACGACCGGCCAGGCGAGCAGCGCCAGTGCAATGGCCCACATCGGCGCGGCGACGGCGTGGAAGGTGAAGGTGACCGGCGGATTGCCCAGCGTCGCATCAATCGTGTGAGCCCACGCCCAGCCGCCGTGCATCTTGCCGGGGAAAAGATCGACGATGAGTTTTGTCGTCACCAGTCCGGAGACCGGTGCACTGCCCGGGCCGATGCCGGTGAGACTGAGCCGGCCGAACTGGTCGAACGACTGCGTCATCGTCGCGCCGGGCGACAGCGTCGCATGCTGATCGGAGAAGACGATCGAGCCGCGCTCGGCGACGAGAAAGAAATGCTCATCGCCGACGGTGTGGAGTTGGATCAGCACGTCCCGCCGCGCGTGCAGCACGCTCGCCGTAAGCGCGACGACGGCGATGAGGACGCAAACAAGAGCGAGGATCGACGCGATGCGCGACTTCAATCAGCCTCCCCGTGGTGCCCGCGCGGCGACTTCGACGACCGCGATGCGTCCGCCGTGGCGGTTCAATCAAGTGCTCAGCGGCGGCGGCGGGAGCGCGGGCTCAAGCGCCGCTTCGGTCCTCGCGTTGCTCAGGATCGTCCCGGCGACGTTGATCTCGGTGCCGCACTCCGGGCAGCGGTGCTCGCTGTATCGCAGATCGTACCCGCAGACGCGGCACAAGCCGCCGGTCAGCCGAAGCTGCAGCTCCTTGCGGTCGCGGACGACGATGATCCACCAGATGGGCGGGATGGCGAACGCGCCGGCCCAGATCAGGTGCGGGATCGACACGCCCCACCCCCACAGGTCGGTCACGAAGACGCGACCGCGATCCATCTGCAGGTCCGACAGTCGTGTGCTGGACTGCCGGCCCCATATCGAGCGACCGGTCTCCTCCATGAAGACGCCGACCATCAGCCGGCCTTCGTCGGAGATCACGTCGATCGATCCGTTGCCGGGGCCGGGGATGTGCAGCGTGTCGGCGCGGTGGAAGCTGTGGGCCCACAGCGCGAGGACGACGACCGCGGCAAGAGCGGAGAAGCCCGCGAGGATCGACACGAAAATCTCGGCGGCGGTGAACCTGCGACCGGTCATGGGAGTGGGCGATCGTATCATGTCCGAACGGATGGGGAGGGGGACAACGGGGCGCGCGAGACGAAACAATCGGCCCGAAGGACGGGCCGGCTCTCCATCGGCATGAGGGCAGCCGGCTCGTGCTCGTGCCGGACGGCGGGTGCGATCTCGGGGATCGTGAAACGCTTCACAACCTCCCTTGCCAAAAAACCACCCCCTCCCTATGCTCACCGCCTCTTTGCGGGAGCGCGATTTACGCGCGTTTCGCGGAGCCGCGCGTCCTCGCGCCGCACTCGCGCATCGGCGTCGATTCAACATGCTCGGTCTGCTTTCATCTCCCGCTCTTGCCGCCGTGATCGTCACGCCGCCGGGCGATTCGTCCCTCCCCGCGATGACGGTCGGCGCGCCCAACCCCTTGATCGCGCCGGGGTTGCTTTTCATCCTTGCCGTTGCGGCGGCGGTTGGCATCATCTTGCTGCTCCCGAGCCGGCGGGAAGCTCCGCTGTGCAAGATCGGCGCGGCAGTACTCGCGGCGGCGGTGCTGATCCTGGCGATCGTGCTGGGCAAATCCGCTGCGGGCGCGGGCGTCGGCGTCTACTTCTGGATCTTCGCCGCGATCGCCGTGATCGGCGCGACCCGCGTGGTGACCCACCCCAGACCGGTCTACTCCGCGCTTTACTTCGTGCTGACGGTGATGGCGTCCGCGGGCCTGTTCGTCCTGATGTGGGCGGAGTTCATGGCCGCCGCGCTCATCCTCATTTACGGCGGGGCGATCCTCGTCACCTACGTTTTCGTGATCATGCTCGCCGCCGAAGCCGCTCCCGCGGGCGGGCAGAAGATGCACGAGCAGCTCGCCGAGCACGACGCCGTCAGCCGAGAACCCGTGATCGCGTCGGCGGTCGGATTCGCGCTGCTGGGAATCCTGCTGTTCGTGATCTTCGACCGATCGGGCGAGATCCGTCGCGAAGACGCAGGGGGCGCGGCGGCCGTGACCGCGGCGGCGAAGGTGGCTGCGACGACGGCGCCCGCTGTCGCGACGACCGGCTTCCATCCCGTCGGCGGAACGCAGGCGCTGGGCGATTTCCTCTTCCGCCGTCAGCTCGTGAACCTGGAATTGGCCGGCTTGATCCTGACGGTGGCGATGGCCGGCGCGATCGTGATCGCGCGCAAGCGCGTCGTCGGCTGGCGCCCGCTCGAGGAGATCGAGATGGTCTCAACGCCCGCGATCGGGATCGACGACAACCCGCACTCGATTCCCGTGACCGGCACCGACAACCCGCGGCAGAAAGAGTATCCGGAGACATGAACATGGAAGGAAAAAGGAAAAACGAAAAAGGAAAAAGGGACGGGAGACGCGTTCCCAGTTTTTCCTTTTTGCTTTTTCCTTTTTCCTTGGCGGCACGATGACGCAGCTCGCGCTCCAACATTATCTCGCCGTCGGCGCGATCCTCTTCGCGATCGGGCTGATCGGCTTCATGACGCGGCGGAACCTGATCGTCATGTTCCTCTGCACGGAGCTGATGTTCCAGGGCGTCGCGATCAACCTGATCGCGTTCGGCCGGTTCTGGGGCAATCTCGCCGGGCAGGCGTTCGTGATTTTCGTCCTGGTCATCGCCGCCGCGGAGGCGAGCCTTGCTCTCGGACTTGTCGTGCTGTTGTTCAGACAGAGGAACACGCTGGATGCGGATGCTTGGCGGGATTTGAAGGGATGAAGTTGGAGGTTGGTTATTCGAGGTTGGATGAGCTGATCAAACCTCAAACAGCAAACCTCAAATAACAAACGTTCATGCAAGACCTCTGGCAGATCCAATACTCGTACCTGATCCCGCTGCTGCCGCTCCTCGGCGCTTGCATAGCGGGATTCTTCGGCGCGCGCTGGCTTAAAGGCCAGTCGCACTGGCCGATCTGGATCGGCGTCGGCGCGAGCGCGGTTATCTCGATCTCGCTGCTGTTCTCGATGCTCGGACTCTGGAAAGTAGCCGGGCACGAGAAGGGCGCGAGCGCCGGTCACGCCGCGGCGCAGCGCAGCGTCGCCGCGGAGGCCGCCAGCGAAGAACCCCCCCTCGCCTACAACAAGATCTTCTTCCACTGGATCACCGCCGGTGATCCGTCCGGCACCAACAGCAGCAAATTCTTCAACGCCGACGCCGGCTTCCTCTTCGACCCGCTCACCGCCGTCATGCTCTGCGTCGTCACCGGAATCGGTTTCGTCATCACCGTCTTCTCCGCCGGATACATGAAGGGCGAAGAGGGATACTTCCGCTTCTTCGCGTACCTCGGGCTGTTCATCTTCGCGATGACCTGCCTGGTGATGGGCAACAACCTGGTCATGCTCTACCTCGGCTGGGAGGGCGTGGGGCTCTGCTCGTACCTGCTGATCGGCTACTACTACGAGAAGCCGTCGGCGCGCGAGGCGGCGAAGAAGGCATTTCTGGTCAACCGCGTCGGCGACTTCAACTTCGGGCTGGGCATCATGCTCAGCTTCCTCGCCTTCGGCACCATCACCTTCTTCAGCGGCACGCCGCAGCACACCGGGTTGCTCGAAGTCGCGCAGGCGCCGCTGACGGCGTTTCAGCAGCACGCGCTGCGGTGGATCCCGTTCCTGCTGATGTTCGGCGCGTTCGGCAAATCGGCGCAGTTCCCGCTGCACGTCTGGCTCCCGGACGCCATGGAAGGCCCGACGCCGGTGAGCGCGCTGATCCACGCGGCGACGATGGTCACCGCCGGCGTCTATATGATCGCGCGCTGCGGGACGCTCTTCGTCGGCAACGCCGCCGCGATGAACACCATCGCCGCGATCGGTTGCTTCACGGCGTTAATGGCCGGCACGATCGCGCTGCGGCAGTTCGACCTGAAAAAGGTCTTCGCCTATTCGACGGTGAGCCAGCTCGGCTTCATGTTCGTCGCGGTCGGGTGCCTCGCGCCCGTGGCGGGCGTGTTCCACCTCGTCACGCACGCGTTCTTCAAGGCGCTGCTGTTCCTGAGCTGCGGCGTGGTGATGCACGCGATGGCGGGGGAGCTGGACATGCGCAAGTTCTCCGGCCTCAAACGCGTCCTGCCCAAGACGCGCATCCTGATGCTGATCGGCTGTGCGGCGCTGGCCGGGTTTCCGCTGATCACGTCGGGCTTTTACTCGAAGGACGAGATCGTCGCGGCGGCGTGGGAGAAGAGCCGCTTCCTCGCCGCGCTGATGCTCTTCGCGGCGTTCCTCACCGCATATTACAGCTTCCGGCTTTACTTCCGCGTGTTCGAAGGTCCGGAGATCCTTCCTTCGCCTCCAGAGAATGCGCACGGTCCCGGACACGGGCACGGGCAGGCGGACGGTCACGACGCGGAAAGCGCGCACGCCACCGGACATCATCACAATCACGAGCCGTGGATCATGATCGGCCCGCTGGTGGTGCTGGCGATCGGCGCGATCTTCGCGGGCTTTTTGAACTTCCCCGAGCGCGCCCGCAGCCTCGGCGGATTCCTCGGACAGAGTCCGTCGTTCGCGCAGTCGTTCAACGTCGCGACGCGCCCGAACGTCGCCAATGGCCGCGTCATTCCGCCGCTGCCCTTCGGACAGATCGCGGCACAGGAGGAGCTCGAACTCGCCGACAAGGACTTCGCGACGTCGCAGCACTCGCTGCACCGGATGCTCATGATCGTCAGCGGCCTGATCTCGCTGCTGGGCATTTACTTCGCCTATCTGATGCACCTGAAGGACCGCACGGCGGCGGAGCGACTGGCGAACGATTTCCCCGCCGTCACCAGTGCGCTGGAGCACAAATACTGGATCGACGAGATTTATCAGAACGGGATCGTCGAGCCGCTGCGCGCGCTGGGCAGAGGATTCTTCGCGATGGATCGCATCGTCGTCGACGGCATCGTCTGGCTCATCAGCTTCGTCCCGCAGGCGTCCGGATTCGCGCTGAAGCTGACGACCCAACGCGGCTATTTGCAGGGCTACGCCGTCACGATGCTCTTCGGCATCGCGGTGATCCTGCTGGTGGTGTTTTTGTGATTGAGGTTGGAGGTTTGAGGATTTGAGGTTTGAAACATCAAACCTCCAATAGCAAACCTCAAATAACATCGAATGACCGCAGCGCTGTTGCTACTCATCCTCGTCCCCGCGATCGGCGCCGCCGCCTGCGCGCTGCTGCCGAAACAGGGCGCCGCCGCGCGCACCTGGGCGTTCGCGGTCAGCGTCATCGACCTGCTGCTGGGCGTCTGCCTCTCGGCGCAATTCGACTGGAAGACGGGAACGGAACTGACCTGGTTCGGCAGCTCGTTCTACATCGAGAACCTTCAGTTCGGGCTGAAGCTCGGCTGTGATTCGATCAGCCTGTGGCTGGTGCTGCTCACCGTGCTGCTCACGCCGCTGGCGATCCTGGCGAGCTTCGCGAGCATCAAGGATCGGCAGAAGGAATATTACGCGTGGATGCTGGCGCTGCTTGCGGCGATGAACGGCGTGTTCGTCGCGCGCGACCTGCTGCTGTTCTACATCTTCTTCGAGCTGACGCTCATCCCGATGTTCTTCATCATCGGGATCTGGGGCGGCCCCGAGCGCCGCTACGCCGCGGGGAAATTCTTCCTCTTCACCTTCGCCGGCTCGGTCTTCACGCTTGCGGGCATCATCTACATCGGACTGATGGCGCCGCGCGGGTTTGATCTGAACGCCGCCGTGCAGTTCGTGCAGCACAACCCGGAGATGGCGCGGGCGCGCTTCTGGCTGCTGCTGGCGTTCCTCGCCGGCTTCGCCGTCAAGGTGCCGCTCTTCCCGGTGCACACCTGGCTCCCGCTGGCGCACACCGAAGCGCCGACCGCCGGCTCGGTCATCCTCGCCGGCGTGCTGCTGAAGCTGGGGACGTACGGGCTGCTCAAGCTCGCGCTGCCGATCGCCTCGCCCGATGCCATCGGCCTGTTCGCGCCGTACATCGGCACGCTCTGCGTGATCGGCGTGATCTACGGGGCGCTGGTTGCGTGGGTGCAGCAGGACATCAAGAAGCTCGTCGCGTATTCGTCGGTCTCGCACCTGGGCTTCTGCGTGCTCGGGCTGTTCGCGCTGAACACGATCGGCGTGCAGGGATCCGTGCTCTACATGATCAACCACGGCCTGAGCACCGGCGCGATGTTCCTCGTCGTGGGCATGATCTACGAGCGATATCACACGCGTGACATCAACCGGCTCTCCGGCCTGGCGCGCGTCATGCCGAAGCTCGCCTTCTTCTTCATCCTCTTCACGCTATCGAGCATCGGCCTGCCGGGGACGAACGGCTTCGTCAGCGAGTTCCTGACGATCCTCGGCGCGTTCACGAGCACTCACCTCGGCGTCAGCTACGGAGCATTCGCCGCCCTCGGCGTCATCCTCGGCGCGATCTACATGCTGCACATGGCCGCCCGCATCATCTGGGGCCCGCTTAAGACGCCGGATCATGACGATTCCCACGGTCAAGGCGATGCGGAGCCCGCGACGCAGCACGGCAGCGAGCTGCCGACCGACATCGGCGCGCGGGAGGTCGGCATCCTCGTCCCGCTCGCCCTTTGCGTCCTGATCCTCGGCGTCTATCCGAACGTGATCCTCAACTCGATCCAGAAGCCGGCGCAAGCGATCACGCAGGCGATCAATCCACCGGCGCAGGCCGTCGCGGAGGCCAGGTAACATGCCCCCGCTCCTCGAAGCCATGCTGCCGGAAGTGATCCTCGCCGCCGTCGCGTGCGTGCTGCTGCTGATGGGCGCGTCGCCGCGCGCCGCGATGCGACGCGCGGTGCCGTGGATCGCGCTAATCGCGCTCGCCGTCGTCTTCGTCTATCAGCTCGGTCGCGGCGATCGCAACGACACGCTGTCCGACGCCGCCGGCACGTTCCGCGTGTTCCACCTGGCCGAGTACATCAAGATGCTCGCCGCCGGCATCGGGATGCTGTTCGTCCTGCTCGCCTGGCCGAACGACCGAGAGGCGACCGGCAATCCCGCGCTGAACTTCGGCACCGAGGCGGGCGAATTCTTCGCCCTGATGCTCTTCAGCATCGCCGGCGTGTTCCTCGTCGCCGGCGCCAACGACATCATCCTGCTGTTCCTCGGCATTGAGCTGGCGAGCATCCCGACCTACATCATGGTCTCGATCTCGCGGCCGATCCCCGCCGCGCAGGAAGCAGGCGTGAAATACTTCTTCCTCGGCTCGATGGCGGCCGCGGTCATGCTCTTCGGCTTCAGCTATCTCTACGGGACGACGGGCCTGATCCAGCTTCACGAGATCGGCGAGCGCTTCCGCGCGGGCGCCGCGACGCCTCTGGGCGCGACGAGCCTTTCGAGCTGGCAGACGCTTGCCGTCCTGATGCTGATCGCCGGCTTCGCCTTCAAGATCGCCGCCGTCCCGCTGCACTTTTACGCCGGCGACGTGTATCAAGGCGCCGCCACGCCGGTGACGGCGTTCCTCTCCTTCGTCCCCAAGACCAGCGGAATGATCGCGCTGATCAAGCTGCTCTATGTCGCCGGCGGCAATAGCTGGGCCGAACCCGTCACCGTGCAGAAGCTGATCTGGATCCTGGCGGTGCTGACGATGAGCGTCGGCAACACGCTGGGCTTGCTCCAGTTCAACATCAAGCGCGTTCTGGCCTACAGTTCGATCGCGCACAGCGGGTACATGCTGGTCGGCCTGGCCGCGCTCACATCCGCGGCGATGCCGATCACGCAGGACAACGCGCTGCAGGGGGTTCTCTTCTACCTCGCCGCCTACGGCATCATGAACGCCGGCGCGTTCGGCGTGCTGATGCTGCTCCCGGCGCGGCAGCAGCGTTCCTGGAGCGGCGCGGTCACGCCGGCGCTTCCGGCGACCAGCGCCGAAACCTTCGAAGACATCGCCGGCCAGGGCCGCCGCCATCCGGTGCTCGGCCTGGCGATGGCCGTGTGCTGCTTCTCGCTCATCGGGCTGCCGCTGACGGTCGGCTTCTTCGGGAAGCTCTACCTGATCAAGCCCGCGCTGGATGGGCATCTCTACGGGCTGGTCGTGATCATGATGATCAACGCGGCGGTGTCGGCGGCTTACTACCTGAAGATCGTGGCGACGATGTTCCTCCGCCCCGAGCCCGAGGACGGCGCCTCGCACGTCGAGCCGGCGATTCCGACGTCGATGCCGATCCGCGCGGCGATCGTGCTGTCGGTCTTCGGCACGCTGCTGTTCGGGACGATCGTCCCGGCGACGCAGTTGCTGATCAATCAGGTCACGCCCGCCGCGCAGCTCGAAGCCCCGACTTCCCGCGGCACGCCGACGGCGACTGCGTCCCGGTAACATCCGGTTAACTGAGCCTGTTATCAACGCATCGATTTGTTGAAATCGCTCCTCGTTTCCCTTTGGATTGCCGCTTGCGAAAGCGAAGGAGCTTTGATGCACAAGGGTCGTGTTGTCCTCGTGGCTGCCGCGGCGGCCGCGATGTCCGTCCTCTTTGCCGCTCCGATCGCGCGCGCCGGCGATCCGCAGCCCACCACGCAGCAACTGCTCGAGCAGATCAAGCAGTTGCAGACGAAGGTGGAGCAGCTCGAGGCGAAGCAGAACCAGACGAGCGGCGACGTCGCGGCGACGGTCGACCAGATCGTCAAGGACGCCGAGAAGCGCAGCCAGTTGCTCCAGACCGAAGGGATGAACATCCTCGCCGGCCACGAGCGCGATCAGTTCTTCATCCGCAGCGCCGACGGCAATTTCGTGATCGCGCCGAGCTTCGAAATCCAGATCCGCAACACGACCAACATCAATACCGCGGGCGATGACTCGACCGAGAACGGGTTCGAGATCCGCCGCATGAAGTTCCGTTTCGAAGGCAACGCGGTTACGCCCGACCTCACGTACGCTTTGCAGTGGGCGACGTCGTCGAGCAGCGGCACGCCGAATCTCGAAGACGCCTGGGTGCGTTACAAGCTCCAGCCGGACTGGTTCGTCCGCGGCGGGCAGTTCAAGGACCCGCTGCTGCACGAGCAGCTTACAAGCGGCCGCCGCCAGCTCACCGCGGATCGCTCGCTGCTGAGCCTGACGATGACCGGCAGCAGCGACAACTACGTCCAGGGCGCGTCGCTGATCTACGACAAGGCGGATCAGCCGCTGCGGGCGGAGGTCGCCTTCACCGACGGCATCGGCAGCCAGAACACCACGTGGCGCGACTTCCCGAACACTCCCGCCGACTGGGGCGTCGCCGGT